>DAIPJL010000231.1:0-3534 GCA_036770305.1 Bacteriovoracaceae bacterium
TGCCACGGTAGCGGTCGCCGGCGAAGTTCTCCACCACGAAGCCCTCGTCGTTGGCCTCGGGGTCGAGACGGAAGTCGATGCGGCACTGCTGGCTGTAGTGCGCGGTGAAGGGGTCCATGAGGATCTCCACTCCGGCGCAGTTCAGCACCAGGTCGTCTGAAAGCTTCTCCGAGAAGCCCGTCTCGTAGGTAAAGCCTCCGCAACCTTTGCCGCCGATTTTCACTCGGAAACTTAGGCCCGAAAGCGTATAATCGAGCTGCTGGATCAGCTTGATTTGCTGCAGAGCGGAGTCGGTGAGTTCGATGTCCGGAAGCTGGTTCATGCGCCCATTATAGGAGGGCCCACAATGAAAGTCAGCTACCTCGTCCAGATCGAAAAACCTGAGACGCACATCGTGAAAGTTTCACTCACCGCTGAACGCCCGAAGGGAGCTAAGTCCTTAGAAGCCTTCTTGCCTTCATGGAGTCCGGGTTCGTACCTCATGCGCGAGTACGCCCGCCACATCCGCTGGGTGCGTGCCACCCAGGAGAACGGCGAGGTGCTGTGGGTCGAGCAGAAGGCCAAGGGCGCCTGGGAGATCGACTGGCAGCGCTCGCAGCTCAAGAGTGAGAAACAAAACTTCACGCTGAGCTACGAGATCTACCTTCACGAACTCACCGTGCGCACCTCCCACGTCGACAGCACTCACGCCTTCCTCCATGGCCCGAGCTACCTGATGGGGCTCCGGGGAGGAGAAGCGGCGCCGGAGATCGAGTTCCGCTTCCCGCCGCTCTTCTCGAAGATCGCCACATCGCTCGAAGCGCTGAAGAATGCCCCCAAGGAGCGCTTCGTTTACACCGCTCCAGACTACGACACGCTCATCGACTGTCCGGTGGAGATCGGCTGCCACGACTCCGACGGCTTCGTGTCCCACGGCGTCCCGCACGCGCTCGCCTTCTACGGCGTGACCTACCCCCACGGCCAGAACCTCAAGGCCGACATGCAGAAGGCCGTCGAGGAAGTCATCGCCACCTTCGGCGACGTGCCCTTCACGCGCTACCAGTTCATCACGCACTTCGCGCCGAAGATCGGCGGGGGCCTCGAGCACCTTAACTCCACGGCGCTGCAATTCGACGGCCGCCGGCTCTCCCAGCGCAAGGACTACCTCATCTTCCTGAGCCTCGTGGCGCACGAGTACTTCCACGCCTGGAACGTCAAGCGCATCCGCCCTAAGGAGCTGGGCCCCTTCGACTACCTCAGCGAAGGCTACACGCGCATGCTCTGGCTCGCCGAGGGCCTCACCAGTTTCCTCGACGACCTGCTGGTCTACCGCGCGGGCCTCTCCACCCTCGAGGAGTACCTCGACTTCGTGAGAGGCAACCTCGACAGCTACTACGCGACCCCCGGCCGCCGCTTCCACTCCCTGGAAGACAGCTCCTACAACGCCTGGATCAAGCTCTACCGGCCGGACGAGAACTCGAAGAACTCCAGCGTCTCCTACTACCTCAAGGGCGGTTTGGTGTTCATGGCGCTGCACGCGCTGATGCTCGAGCAGGGCAAGGGGATCGACGACCTGCTGCGCGCGCTCTGGGCCGACTACAAGGCACGGCCCGAGTCCGGCATCACCAAGGCGGGCGTGCTGGCGATCGTGCGCGAGCTCGCGGGGGAGAAGACCCTCGCCGAGTTCCAGCGCATGCTCGAGACCACCGAGGAGATCGATTTCGACGGTGTCATGAAGCGGCTGGGCTGCGAGCTCAACTGGCAGGACGGCGCCGCCGCCTGGGTCGGCGCGGACTTCGACTTCGATGGCCAGCGCGTGCTCGTGCGCAGCGTGACCCTCGACTCCCCGGCCTACAAGTGTGGCCTCAACGCCGGCGACGAGCTCCTCGCGCTCAACGGCCTGCGCGTCTTGAAAGAGGACGTGGAGAAGTGGGGCCAGATGCTCAAGGCCGACACGCGCTACGCGCTCACCGTCTCGCGGCTCGGGCTTCTGACCGCGCTGGAGCTGATGCCCGAGCGTGGCCCGCGCACCATCAAGGAGATCAAGGTCGTCGACCCTACGCTGGCGGAGAAGGCCTTCAAGCGTCGCTAGCTAGAGACCGTGCTTCGCCGCTACCTGGTCGAAGTACTGCATGCACTTCTTGGCGTAGGCGCGCTTCTCGACGTAGTGGCCGGGGTAGAAGCTGCGCTTGTAGCCGTAGGCGACGATGTCCTTTAAGAGCTTGAGCGGGATCTCGAAGTGCTGCGTGGCGAGCTCGTACTCGCGCGACACTGTGGTGTTCGACACGAGACGGTTATCGGTGCAGAGCGTGAGCGACATGCGGTTGTCGAGCATCTTGCCGAAGGGGTGGCGGCGGAGGTCCTGGAGCGTGGGATTGGTCTGCAGGTTCGACGTGAGGCAGACCTCGATCATGATGCGCTTGTCGGCGACGTAGCTCGCGAGGTCGGTGACGTACTTGGTGCGGTCGGTGATGGCCTCGTCGGCGATCTTATTTTCATCGAAGAGGTAGTAGCCGTGGCCGATGCGGTCGGCGTAGCACTCGGTGATCGCCTGGAAGACGCTCTCGGCGCCGTAGGCCTCGCCGGCGTGGACGGTCTTGTGGAGGAAGTGCTTGTGGGCGTAGGCGTAGACGTCGCGGAACTTACCGGGCGGGTAGCCGTCCTCCTGGCCCGCGAGGTCGATGCCGACGATCGGCAGCGCCAGCTCGTCGCGCAGCTTCACCGCGGCCCGCACCAGCTGGAGAGCGCCGTCGCGGATCACCTCCATCTCGCGGGAGAACTCCATCATCTTGAAGAAGCGGGTGTAGAAGGGCGAGTAGCCCTTGGGGCCGAACTTCCGCATGGCGCAGACGATGATGCCGTAGTGGAACTCCGGTGTCTCTCCGCGCTGGACTTCGGGTTTTGCGTTGTACTCTTTCTTGGCGCGCTCGAAGCCGCGGCAGCAGGCGCGCAGCACGGCCTCCATGGTGAGGCCCTTCTCCGAGTCCATCAGCAGCTGGGGCGCGAAGCGCGGTTCGATGTAGGTCACGCCCTCGTTCTGGTTGTCGACGGCGAGCTCGTAGGAAACCTGCTCGATGATCTCCAGGTCCCGCAGCACGGCGCAGGTGTACTGGAAGCCGTGGAGGTACTCGCCGAGGTTAGCGTAGCTTTCCTTGAACACCAGCTCTCGCAGGCCTTCTTCGGTGTAGGAGGGCATCTCGACCTTGAGGCGCTGAGCGGCGGCGATGAGCGTGGGGATGCGCAGGGAGCCGTCGAGGTGCAGGTGGAGGTCGGCCTTGGGCATGGCGCGCAAAAATTCTGGAGTGTATTTCATGCAGGGGAGTGTAGCGGAGGCGGCGGGGTCTGTCTGGCAGAAAAGGGGTCTGACCCGATGGGCCAGACCCCGCGGCCACTTAGTTCTGGACGACTTTGAACTCGACGCTGACTTCGTTGTCGATCAGCTTGTCGCCGAGCGCCTTCACGTCGAAGAAGTTCTTCGAGTTGTACTTGATGTCGTACTTCGTGCGGTCGAAGACGAGTTTGCCGCTGTAGGTGGTGCCCTCTTTCTTGACGTCG
>DAIPJL010000032.1:0-23014 GCA_036770305.1 Bacteriovoracaceae bacterium
GCCGATACCATAGATGCACGAGACGGACGCGACGACGATGACGTCTTCGCGCTCGAGCAGCGAGCGCGTCGCCGCGTGCCGGAGCTTGTGGATCTCCTCGTTCACCGCCGAGTCTTTTTCGATGAAAGTGTCGGTTCCCGGGACGTAGGCCGCCGGCTGATAGTAGTCGTAGTAGGACACGAAATACTCGACGGCGTTCTCCGGGAAAAACTCCTTGAACTCGGCGAAAAGCTGCGCCGCAAGAGTCTTGTTCGGGGCCAGCACCAGCGTGCGCTTTCCCATCCGCTGGATGATGTTGGCCATGGTGAAGGTCTTGCCAGAGCCCGTGACACCCAAGAGCGTTTGACGCTTCTTCCCCTGCTGAAACCCCTCTAAAATTCGCTCGATGGCCTGAGGCTGGTCCCCGGTCGGTTTGAATTTTGACACTAATTTCCATTGGGCCATCTTTATTTCCTGATTTTCCCTTGTCCCCTTGCCAACAGAGGCGCTGGTGTGGGAAAAAATTTAAAATCTTCAGAGAGGGACTCGATGAAAGGATGCCCGGCCATCCTCATTCCACACGCGCAAAGTATCTTCTCTCTCGTTATTCCTTCTGTCACCACTTCTCAAATTTGTCTTATTTCCTCAGCCTCTCACTCACCTCGTGAGCAAACTTCAGCCAACAAGGGCCCTTGTGACAACGCACTTCACCGCGCTCTCTGATCTACCGCTGGCCACTCTGAACGCGCTCCTTGCCCGGGCCCGTTTCTTTTCCCAGTCCCCGCTCCAAGACCTCTCGCAGACCCTATCCCACAAAGTCATCACCCAGCTCTTCTTCGAACCGAGCACGCGCACAAAGTCCTCCTTCGAAATGGCCGCGAAGCGCCTCGGCGCCCAGGTCATCAACTTCGACGTGGACAACTCGAGCGTGAAAAAAGGCGAGACACTCTACGACACCCTCCGGACCATGGAGGCGCTCGGGAGCGACGCTCTGGTCATCCGGCACTCGGATGACCGCGTGTTCGAGACTCTCGTGCAGCAGATTCGAACTCCCATGGTGAACGCCGGCGCCGGGAAGCACGAGCACCCCTCGCAGGGCCTGCTCGACCTTTTCACGCTCGAACAAGAGTTCGGAAAACTCCGAGGCCTCCAAGTGGCGATCCTCGGCGACGTTCGACACTCGCGCGTGGCAGGTAGCATGATGCTAGTTGCGGCCCGACTCGGCTTGCAGATTTCCCTCGTGGGGCCGGAGGAATTCATGCCCGCCGCGCTGCCTGCCAACTGCGAGCGCGTCGACCTGACGGAGGCGCTGAAGACCTGCGACGCGGTCATGTGCTTGCGCAACCAGTTCGAGCGTCACGTCGATCTCGCGCTGAGTCCGGAAAGTTTCCACCGCGACTGGGGCCTGACTGCGGAGCGCGCGAAGCTGCTTCGCCCCACCGCCATCATCATGCACCCGGCCCCGATCAACCGCGACGTCGAGATCGCCAGCGCCCTCGTCGAAGCCCCCAACTCGCGCATCTTCCAGCAGATGAGAAATGGAGTTGCGGTTCGCATGGCCATACTAGAATACGTCACCCGTGGAGGTCAGCCGTGAAAAAACTAAATCTCTGGCTCGAGAATGGTGAGTGCCTACAGGGGGAGTCCATCGGCGCCGAGGTCGCCGGCACGGCGCAACTGGGAGAGCTGGTTTTCAACACGAGCATGACCGGTTACCAGGAAATCATCAGTGACCCCTCGTACTGTGACCAGATCATCGTGATGACCTACCCGCTCATCGGCCAGTACGGCATCAACAAAGACGACTTCGAAAGTATGACGCCGGCGCTGAGAGGACTGGTAGTCCGAGAAGCGGAGAGCAGACCCTCGAACTGGCGCTCGGGCCTGTCCCTGAGCGAGTTCCTCGTCGAGTTCGGCATCCCGGGGATCGCCGGCATCGATACGCGCGAGGTGACGAAGATGATCCGGCAACGAGGCGCCATGCGCGCGCTCTTCGCGCACCCGACGGTCGCACAGGCCCAGGCCCTGAGCCTGCTGAAAACGCCCATGCCCACGGATCAGATCTCCCGGGTCTCGGTGAAAGAGGTGATCCATTTCCCGGGAGAGGGCAAGCGCGTCGTCTTGATGGACTTCGGTTACAAGAAGAACATCCTCCGCTCGCTCCTTCGGCGCGGCTGCGACGTGCTGGTCGTTCCCTGGAACACCAGCGCCGCTGCCATCCTCAAGCACCGGCCCGACGGCATCATGCTCTCCAACGGCCCCGGGGACCCGAAGGACGTGCCCTCTGTGCTGCCGGTGATTCGTGAGCTGCAGGCACGCCTGCCGCTGATGGCCATCTGCATGGGACACCAGCTCTTCGCCCTGGCCAACGGCGCCGACACGCAGAAGCTCAAGTTCGGCCACCGGGGCGCGAATCACCCCGTGACCGATCTCAAGTCCGGGAAGACCTACATGAGCTCGCAGAACCACGGCTACGCCGTGACCGCCGAGTCGCTTAAGGGGACCGAGCTCGAGCTCACGCAGATCAACCTCAATGACCGGACAGTCGAGGGCCTCGCTCACAAAACACTGCCGGCCTTCTCGGTGCAGTACCACCCGGAAGCTTACCCGGGCCCGGAGGACACTCAGTGGCTCTTCGATGCGTTTTTACAGAGTATGAAATAAGGAACTCACCATGCCGCGCGCACAGCACTTAAAAAAAGTTATGGTCATCGGCTCCGGGCCCATCGTCATCGGCCAGGCCGCGGAGTTCGACTACTCCGGCACCCAGGCGGCCCACTCGCTGCGCGAGGAAGGCGTCGAGGTGGTGCTCGTCAACTCGAACCCCGCCACCATCATGACGGACAAGGAGACGGCGGAGAAGGTTTACATCGAGCCGCTCACCGAAGAGTACCTCCTGCGCATCCTCTACAAGGAAAGGCCCGACGGATTGCTGCCGACGCTGGGCGGGCAGACCGCGCTCAACCTCGCGGTGCGCCTCAAGGAAAGCGGGGCGCTGGACAAGCTCGGCGTCGAGCTCCTGGGCTGCAACGTCGCCACCATCAAGGAAGCCGAGGATCGCAAGCTCTTCAAGGAGCTCATGCAGCGGATCGGCGAGCCCGTCCCGGACAGCGCCATCGTGCACACCACCGAGGAGGCGCAGGCCTTCGCCCAGCGGATCGGCTTCCCGGTGATCGTGCGGCCGGCCTTCACCCTCGGCGGCACCGGCGGCGGCATCGCCAAGACGCGCGAGGAGCTCGAAGCCGTCGCGACCGCCGGCCTGAACGCCTCGCCGATCCAGCAGTGCCTCATCGAGCGCTCGATCGCGGGCCTCAAGGAGGTCGAGTACGAGGTCATCCGCGACGCGAAGGACAACTGCATCATCGTGTGCAACATGGAGAACTTCGACCCGGTCGGAGTGCACACCGGCGACTCGATCGTCTTCGCACCGAGCCAGTCGCTCTCCGACAAGGAGTACCAGCTGCTGCGTTCGAGCGCGCTGAAGATCATCCGGGCGCTCGACATCAAGGGCGGCTGCAACGTCCAGTACGCCCTCGACCCGCACTCCTTCCAGTACTACGTCATCGAGGTGAACCCGCGCGTCTCCCGCTCGTCGGCGCTGGCCTCGAAGGCGACGGGCTACCCGATCGCCAAGATCGCTGCGAAGATCGCCCTGGGCCTGGGCCTCGACGAGATCCTCAACCCGGTGACGAAGAAAACCTACGCCTGCTTCGAGCCCGCCCTCGACTACGTGGTCTGCAAGATCCCGCGCTGGCCCTTCGACAAGTTCGTCACGGCCGACCGCCGGCTGGGCACGCAGATGAAGGCCACCGGTGAGGTCATGGGCATCGGCCGCACGAAAGAAGAGGCCCTCCTCAAGAGCGTGCGCTCGCTCGAGATCGGCGTCCAGCACCTCCAGCTCAAGCACCTCGTCGACGTCGGCCGCGAGGAGCTCTTGAACCGCATGGAGCGCCCGGACGACGAGCGCCTCTTCGTGGTCGCCGAGGCCATGCGCCAGGGCGTGCCCCTCGAGCTCATCAACGCGCGCACGAAGATCGACCCGCTCTTCCTCCACAGCATCCGGAACATCGTCCTGCTCGAGGCGGAGCTGCGCCAGCACGGTCCGAGCGTGGAGCTCCTCACCCGCGCCAAGCGCCTGGGCTTCAGCGACGTGGCCATTGCGCAGTTCACAGGAACCTCGTCGAAGGAAATCTACCGACTGCGGCAGCAGCACAAGCTCTTTCCGGTGTACAAGATGGTCGACACCTGTGCGGCCGAGTTCGAGTCGAGCACGCCCTACTTCTACTCGACATGGGAGAAAGAAAACGAGGCTCTCCCGAGCGAACGCAAGAAAGTCATCGTGCTGGGCTCGGGCCCGATCCGCATCGGCCAGGGCATCGAGTTCGACTACGCCACGGTGCACGCCATCCAGGCCATCCGCGAGCTGGGCCTCGAGGCGATCGTCATCAACAACAACCCGGAGACCGTCTCCACCGACTTCAACATCTCCGACCGGCTCTACTTCGAGCCGCTGACGGCCGAGGACGTGCTCCACGTCGTCGAGCTCGAGAAGCCTCTCGGCGTGATCGTCCAGTTCGGAGGCCAGACGGCGATCAACCTCGCCGCGCCCCTGGCCGCGGCGGGAGTCAACATCCTCGGCACCGACCTCGACGGGATCGACCGCGCGGAGAACCGCAAGCGCTTCGAGGCGCTCCTGAAGGAGCTCAGCATCGCCCAGCCGCTGGGCCACGCAGTGAACTCACTGGCGGAAGCCATCGAGAAGACCACGCTGCTGGGTTATCCGGTGGTGGTGCGCCCCTCCTACGTCATCGGTGGCCGCGCCATGCAGATCGTCTACTCCGAAAGCGAGCTCGTGGATTACTTCCAGCACGCCGTCAAGGTCACCCCGGAGCACCCCGTCTTGGTGGACCGCTACATGATCGGCCGAGAGATGGAGGTCGACGCGATCTGCGACGGTAAGACGGTGTTCATCCCCGGCATCATGGAGCACATCGAGAAGGCCGGCGTCCACTCCGGCGACTCCTTCGCCGTGTACCCGCCGCAGAACGTCGACGTCCCGACGCAGAAGAAGCTCGTGCAGCTCACCACGTCCATCGCCCTCGCCCTCAACATCAAGGGCCTGGTCAACATCCAGTTCGTCATCCACAAGGGCGAGGTCTTCGTCCTCGAGGTGAACCCGCGCTCCTCGCGCACGGTGCCCTTCCTGAGCAAGGTCACTGGGGTTCCCATGGCGCGCGTCGCGACGAAGGCGATCCTCGGCGAGTCGATCCTCGCCCAGGGCTACGTCCATGGCCAACACGAGGAAGCCGAGGAGATCGCCGTGAAAGCACCCGTCTTCTCCTTCGCCAAGCTCGTGGAGGTCGACACGGCGCTGGGCCCGGAGATGAAGTCCACCGGCGAAGTCATGGGCCGGGACACCAACTACGAGCGCGCGCTCCACAAGGCCTTCCTCGCCAGCGGGATCAACATCCCGCAGCTGGGCACCGTCTTGGTCACCATCGCCGACAAAGACAAAGAAGAGGCCCTCGAGCTGATCTCGCGCCTGTGGGTGCTGGGCTTCAACTTCGTCGCCACGGCCGGGACGGCGAAGCTCGTCGCTCAGCGCGGGATCACCGTCCGCACCATCGCGCGCATCGGCGAGGCGCCGGACGACATCCTGCACTTCATCCGCTCCGGCGCCTGCGACCTGATCGTCAACACCATCTCGAAGGGCCGCAACGTCGAGTCGGATGGGTTCAAGATGCGTCGGATCGCGGCCGAACGAGGCATCTGCTGTCTGACTTCGCTGGATACGGTGGAGGCGATGGTGCGGACGCTGGAGGGGCGGACCTCCGCTCTGAATCCCTTATGAGCCACAGGATCTTCGTGGCCTTCGATCAGACGCAGTGGAGCGCGGTGGAGACGCTCGGCCGCCAGCTCCAGGGGAGCGGTGCCGGGGCGAAAGTGGGCCTCGAGCTTTATTCGGCGCACGGGCCGCGCTCGGTGGAGTTCCTGGCCTCCCTAGGGCTGCCGGTCTTCCTCGACCTCAAGCTGCACGACATCCCCAACACCGTCCAGCGAGCACTGCGGAGTTTCCTGCGCCTCCCGATCGACCTCGTCAACGTTCACGCGGCCGGGGGTCAGGCCATGCTCGAGGCCGCCGCCGAAGCCCTCGTGCTCGAGCGCTCCGCTGCCCGGCTGATCGCGGTGACTCAGCTCACGAGCACCTCGGAGGCCGAGATGCAGCGAGACCAGGGCATCACGTCGAGCCTGCAGGAAAGTGTGCTTCGCTACGCGCGCCTCGCCCACCGCGCCGGTCTCGCCGGCGTCGTCTGTTCGGCGCAGGAGGCGCGCTTGGTGAAAGACGCCACCGCGACGAGCTTTCTCTGTGTGACCCCGGGGATCAGACTCGCCGCAGGCCCCTCGCACGACCAAAAGCGCATCATGACTCCTGCCGCGGCGATCGCAAACGGCGCGGACTACTTAGTCGTCGGCCGGGCCATCACCGAAGCCCGCGATCCCCACGCTAGCTTGCTCGCACTTCTCAAGGAACTTCCCGCATGAACACTGACCTCGTCGCCCAGGCCCTCATTGAAGAACAGGCCGTCTTCCTGCGGCCCAAAGAGCCCTTCACCTGGACCAGCGGTGTAAAGTCGCCCATCTACTGCGATAACCGCATGCTGATTTCGACGACGGACGTGCGCCAGGCCATCGTGCGAGAGCTGGCGCAGCTGGTGAAAGGCCTGTCGCCGGAGCTGGTCGCGGGCACCGCGACGGCCGGGATCCCGTGGGCCGCTTGGGTGGCGCAGGAGCTGCACCTCCCGATGGTCTACGTCCGTTCGAGCGCCAAAGGACACGGCCGACAGAACCTCATCGAGGGCCGCGCTCATCCTGGGGCACGCTGTGTGCTCCTCGAGGACCTGATCTCCACCGGAAAAAGTTCACTGGCGGCCGCCCAGGCGCTGCAAGACGAGGGACTAAAAGTCCTCGCCGTTGTCGGTCTCTTTCACTACAATTTTCCTGAGACCCACGAACTCTTCCAGCGACGCGGCGTCACGGCGACGGCACTCTGCACGCTTGACCAACTTCTCCCCTGGGCGGTTCGCAACAACACCATCAGCGCGCGCGAGGCGCAGGACATCATCCAATGGCGAAACCAGCTCCGACTTCACTCAACTCCGACGTCTTAAGCTACCAGGCCAACCACCTGCACATCCAGGATGTGAAGGTGGAAGAGCTGGCAAAGAAATTCCCGACACCCTTCTTCGTTTACTCGCAAAAAGCACTCCTGACGAACTTCCACGAATTCCTCGGTGAAGCCCAGATGGCGGGCCTCGAAAAGCCGCTGGTGTGCTTCGCCCTGAAGTCGAACCCGAACCGCGAACTGGTGAAACTACTCGCTCAGGAAGGCTCCGGAGCGGACATCGTCTCGGGCGGCGAACTCCGCCGCGCCCTCGAGGCAGGCATCGCACCGGAAAAGATCGTCTTCTCCGGAGTGGGGAAGACGGCCGATGAGATCGCGCTCGCGCTCGACGCAGGGCCCGAAGGGATCTACAGCTTCAACGTCGAGTCCCTCGAAGAACTCGAGCTCATCGAAGCGATCGCCGCTGAGAAAAAGAAAACCGCACGCATCTGCTTCCGCCTCAACCCGATGGTGAAAGCAAAAACCCACAAGTACATCTCCACCGGGAACAAGACGCACAAGTTCGGCATCCTGGCGAAGGACGTGCTCAAGGCGGCGAAGGATAAGAAGCACTGGAAGCACGCGAGGCTCGTTGGCCTCTCGGTGCACATTGGGAGCCAGCTCCTCGACCTCAAGGCCACGAAGACGGCCATCGAGGTCATGGGAGCGCTTGCGACGAAGCTCCCGCAGCAGCCGGAGTTCCTCGACGTCGGCGGGGGCCTCGGCGTCGCCTACCACCCCGACGAACTCAAGAAACTCCCCGCCACCGCAGACTACATGTCGACCGTCGCGAAGGCCCTCGAGGCGAGCTACTACTCGAAGTTCCGGTCTCGGCCCGCCACCCGCGTGGTCTTCGAGCCAGGCCGGCGCATAGTGGCCAAGGCCGGCTTCTTCGTCATGCGCGTACTTCGTCGAAAAATCTCCGAAGACCAGCGCTTCGTGATCGTCGACGGCGGCATGAACGACTTCATGCGCCCCTCACTCTACGACGCGTACCATGGCCTCGTCCCGGCGCGCAGAAGTACGTCAACGAAGAAGTACCCAACGCACGTGGTGGGGCCAATCTGCGAAACCTCAGACTGCTTCGCCCATCACCGGCCCTTACCGGACCTCAAGGCCCAGGACCTCCTCGTCCTCTGTGACACCGGCGCCTACGGCCACAGCATGGCCAGCAACTACAACCTTCGCGGCAAGCCCGCCGAAGTGCTGATCACCGGTGAGAGCGAGATCCGACTGATCAACCCGGCCCAGCGCTACGAGGAACTCCGCTAGATGAGGCTGCGCAGCTGCCTGGCACTGGCGTACCTCCTGCTCGCGATCGTTTCACCGACGGTGATGTACTACCTTGCCAACTCCGTGTTCTCCGTCTTTCTGCCCGTCTTCCTCGTGTCCCAAGTCTGCGCGCTCACGCTCGTCGTTGCTCTGCTCCGTCGAAGATCCGTCGTCGGAGTTTTTCTCCTCGTCGGCGCGGTCCCTGCTCTCTGCCACTGGGGTCACTACTCGCTCTACCAGTACGAGCTCACCGGCGGCGCCATCGCCGCGATGCTGGCGACGAACACCTCCGAGGCGGGGGAATTCCTCACCCTCCTCTCACCGGCCTTCATCTTAGCCGCGCTCCTCGGCATCGGGTTGCTGATCCTCGCCTACCGCCAGCTCCCGCACGAGTTCCCGCGGAGCCGCCGCGGACTCGCTCTCCTGCTCGCGCTGAGCTGCCTCGCACCGCTCGTGAAGCTTACGAGCACGCGTGACCTCCGCGCGGTCTTCGACGAAACTCTCCTCAAGTCGCATCCGCTCAAGACCTACGTCGCCTTCTGGAAAGGCCACCGGCTCCTCACGGATTTTCGCGAGAAACTTGCGGCGGAGGTGCTACAGGATCTCCCGATCTCGGTGACGGGACCTCAGGACGAAGCGCTTCACGTCCTGGTCATCGGAGAATCGGCGCGCAGGAAAAACTTCCAGCTCTACGGCTATCCGCGCGACACGAACGCTTTCACGAAACCCTGGCACGATGAGTTCTTGATCTTCCAAGATGTGGTTGCTGCGGCGAACTCGACGATCCCGAGCCTGATCGAGACCCTTACGTACCACGACGAGAAGGGGGCCGTCGGCCTTCTCTCTCTGGCACAAAAGGCCGGCTACCACACTGTCTGGCTCTCCAACCAAGCGAAGTACGGAGCCTTCGACAACCCCGTCACCGCACTCGCCTCCCGGGCGCAGGTCGTGTCCTACACGAACACCGACACCGCTGCGAGTTCCTACGACGACAAGCTGATCCCACTGCTGAAGGACGCTCTCGCGCAAAATAAAAAACGTCAACTTGTCGTGCTCCACCTCATGGGGAGTCACTTCTACTATAACCGCCGTTACCCACCGGACTTCCAGCGCTTTTCAGATCTCGGCGCCGAGCTCAGAGCTCGCTACCAGACGCAGCGCTGGGAGATCGTGAACGAGTACGACGCTTCTATCCTCTACACAGACTACGTCTTGTCCGAAGTCTTGAAACTCGTGAGCAAGACCAAAAGACCCGCGACCGTGCTCTTTTTTTCGGACCACGGCGAGAACCTGTTCGAGGACAGCGAGGTCATGGGCCACGGAGGCATGAAGCTGACGCGGGCCGAGGTCGAAGTGCCGATGCTACTCTGGACATCGAAGGCGTTCACTCACCGGAACCTCTTCCCCGCGGTGCTGCGCGGGGCCCTCGCGGCGCCGGTCTCTCTCGTCGACTTCCTCCCGTCCTACCTTCGCCTCCTCGGCGTGAGCGTCGACCTCCCGGGCAAGAGCGATTTCTTCTCACCCTCGCGGGATCGAAAGCCGCGCCTCATCCTGAACCCAGGTCTTGAGAAAGTCCTCTACGAGGATCTCCCATGAAGAAGCTCTTCGACCAGCTTCCGCTCCGGCAGTTCCCTGAACTCGACTCGCTCCGCTTCCTGTCGATCTTCCTCGTCGTCGTCCATCACCAGTTCTTCACCCAGAACAGCGTGCTCTCCTGGTTTGGGTCTCACGGCTGGGTCGGTGTCGATATCTTTTTCGTCCTCAGCGGCTTCCTGATCACGAGCCTGCTCCTCAAGGAGCTGGAGAGCACCGGGGGCATCAATCTCCGGCTCTTCTGGTTCCGCCGGATGCTGCGCCTCTGGCCGAGCTGGCTCCTCGCGATCGCCCTTTCCACCGCCATGGTCTACGTGGTAGGTGCCGAGAGGCCCGTCCTGAGAGAGAAGCTATCGGTCTACGGCTGGCACTACATCCTGCACGTGGGGAACTACTCCCAGGCCTTCTTCGGAAAGCTCCACAACTTCTTTGGCATCTACTGGTCGCTCGCCGTCGAGGAGCACTTCTACCTCGTCTGGCCGCTGCTCCTCTGCTTCGTCCGCGGCGCGCGCTGGCGCCTCCTGTGCATGCTCGCACTCGTCGTCCTTCCGGTCCTCGTGCGTGCCCACCACCTCACCCACGGCTTCGAGAAGGCGCAGGTCACTGTCATGACCCACGCACGCTTCGACGAACTCATGCTCGGATGCCTGCTCGCCGTCGGGTTCCCTCGACTTCCCACTCTGCGGCCCACCGCCGAAGGCCTTCTCACGGCGACGATGCTGCTGCTCTTCTACCTCGGCTTGCACGTCTGTAAGCCCAGTCCGATCCCTGCGCTCTACGCACTCTCCTACACGCTCATCGGCGTTGCTTCCGTTCTTCTCATCGTGATCGCTCTCCGGGGAGGCGCTCGAGGCCTGCGGCGGGTTCTCAAATCCCCGTGGCTCGCCCGGCTCGGCGTCCTCTCCTACGGCGTGTACCTCATTCACCTCCAGACCAATGCCCTCGTCTTCGCTCTCCTCGAGCGCTACCCCGTCATCCGCGACGAGAACCTCGTCGCGCTGGTGAACCTCGCGCTCCCCTTCCTGCCGGCCTTTGTGATGTTCCGGTACGTCGACGCGTACTTCGCTCGCCTCAGACCGAAGCACTGATGCCGGCTAGCGCCGAAGGACTTTCGAGAGCCGGGACCGGAAGAGTTCTTTCTCCGCTCTCGTGAAGAGGAGCAGGTAGAAGACCGCAGCGCTCGCGCCCCCGACGCCTGCGGCGCAGAGGAAAAAACTCGCCCAGTCGGTGATCGGCAGGGAGACAGCGAACCGGTCCCAGCAAAACACCGTCCCGATCCCCGCCAGCGCGGGCGCGAGGATCGTGCGGTAGAGCGCCAGCGAGGAAATGCCAAAGTGCCGCTGGATGAGCCAGGGGTAGCGCACCAGCGAAACCACGAGAAAACTCACGAGGGTCCCGGCGATGGGCCCGACGCCGCCCAGGTAGGACGTCAGCGCGAGGCTCGCGCTGATGTTCACCAGCGCCTGCGCCCACTCGATGCGCGTGATCTCCTTGGGCTTCCCGAGCACCGTGAAGATGAAGGAGAAGAAACCGAAGAGCGGGAAGAAAAGCGCGTTCACGGCGGCGACGTAGACCAGTGTGTTCCCTGGCAGCATGTGCTCCTCGCCGACCCAGAGACGGAGAAAACTTTCGTTGAGGATGCACACCGGGACGAGGAGGATGACGGCCATGACCACTAGGACCTTCGTCATCTCGAGGAAGCGAAGCTTGAAGGCTTCTCCGCCCGCGTCACTGTAGTAGAGACTGCTAAGTGACGCCCAGGCGGCCTGCCCAAGGCCCGTGAGCTGGCCTTGGAGGATCTGCACCACCCGCTGGCCGAGGAAGACCTTCGTCACGGTCACGGGCCCGGCGAACACCGCGATGAGCAGGTTGTCGCAGTGGAACGAAACCTTCCCTGCGAGTTCGTTGAGAACCTGTGACCGCTGGTTCGCGGAGATTTTCGCCGCATGCTCCTCTGACCGCCGGAAGCTGATCGGAACTTTCACCCCCGATGCCTTCGCCATCAGGATCATGGCCACGCAGCCGGACAAGACGAGGCCCAGCGCCTGGGCTTCGAGCTTGAAGCCGAGCGCGGCAAAGGACAAGCTCGCAAGGATGAAGAGGGTGTTCTGGAACCAGACGATCAGATGGGCCACGTAGCCCCGATTGCTCGCTTCTAAGTACGCTCGGAAAGTGTGGGTCGGAATGAAGAGCGAGTTCAGCAGCATGATCCCGAAGGTCACAAAGAGTGGCCGGGTGCTGTCCTGTTCCCAGGAGGTGAAGTAGGTCAAGAAAGGCATGAGTCCCAGCCCGACGGCCGTGGCAAACAAGATCACCCACAGGTACTTCCGCAGCCCCTCACGAAGCAGCGCCTGGATCTCGGCTGCATCGTTGCGCTGGATGGCCGGCAGGAGCGCGCTGATCAAACTGCCGTAGACGCCCATCTCGAGGAGGTTCAGGTAGGTCAGCACCTCGAAGAGAACTTTGAAGGTTCCGAAGTCACTGGCGCCGATGAGCCGGAGCAGGAGTGGGGTCGAGAAGAAAGTCAGCGCCAGGATGCCGACGGTTTTTCCCGTACCCGTGACGAGGTTCAGCAGGGTCCGTCGAGTGAGTTCGCTCATGGCCCGAGAGGTCGCTTCGCCAGCATCACGATGTTATCCGCGTAGTCGAGGCCCAGGAACTGCGTGACGATGAGCTTCGCCACCACGTGGCGCAGGCGGAAGCCCAGCCCCGCACGCCAGAAGACCACACGATGGCCCGTGACCTCGAGCTCGAGGCACCTGAGGAAGGCCCACAGGTCGGGAGCGTTGTAGCAGTGGACGTGAGTCATGTCCCAAGACGACGGGTGTCGCACGCACCGGGCGTTCGGCGTCTGCACGACGAGCGAACCTCCCGGGACCAGCAGGGCAGCGAGCCGGGTCAGCAGCTCGAGTCCGTCCTGGAGCGGTAGGTGCTCGAGGACATCCAGGCAGAGGATGACGTCGTATTTTTTGTCGACCTGGTCGAGGGAGCGGTAGGTGTAGCTCTCCCCCTCCGCGACGTCCAAGGTGTCGTAGCTTCCCCGGTAGCCCGCGCGCCGAAACTTTCGCTGCATGCGCAGGTCTCCGGCGCCGAAATCCAAAACGGCCTGGGCATTCTGGATCCGCTGGAAGTAGAGGGCTTCGACCTCTGAGAGCGCCTCCGACTCCGCAAAGCGAAGCACAGAAAAGTGCGGCACCTGTTTCGAGAGCAGAGCTTTCCTCTGCCAGTAGTTTGCGTAGATATTCGCCATACTCACCTAGGAAAATCGAATTAGTGAAATTGTAACATGCACCCGGATGAGGGGGGGGCGAATTCGCACCGCGAGAGTCCGACCAAACTACTTCCGCAGGAGCTCGCAGTAGGCCTCGTAGGTCTGCGCCACGAGCGTTTCCCAGCGGAACTTGCGGGCCCGCTCTCTACCCCGGGCGCACAGGCGGTCTCTCAGCTCAGCGTCGGCCTCCAGTCCGCGCATCTGCTCGGTGAGGGCCGAGGCGCTCGCGCGAGGGAAGTAGAGTGCGGCGTCAGCGCCGATCTCCTTAAACACCTCGATGTCCGAGGCGATCACCGGACATCCCAGCGCCATGGCTTCGATCAGCGGAAGGCCGAAGCCTTCCTCGAGCGAAGGAAAGATCAGCGCGCGCGCTCCCTGGTAGAGCGCGGCGAGTTGGGCATCGCCGGCACCCTGGACCACCTCGATGATGTCCGCGTGCGCCTGGATCAAGTCGCGGTCTCGTGCCGAGGCGTGCTCCGGGTTCCCTACGAGTTTGAGTCTACTGGTCGGCTCTCTCTGGTGAAACGAAAGGAAGGCCTCCAGTAGCACGGAGATGTTTTTGCGCGCCTCCATCCCGCCGACGTAGAGGAAGTACCTCTCTTCCACCGGCGGTGCCGCGACGGGGGCAAGGCCGACACCGTTGTAGCTCACGCGGATCTTCTCCCGCCTGATCCCCATGAGGCGAGCGATCTTCTCCCGCGCATCGGCGCTCACGGTGAAAACCAACTGACTCCTCCGGAGCAGTGCGAACTCGACGGCATACTGGAGGCGGCCCCAGAGTGGGCGCTGGGCGACGTGGGTGAAGTGGTCGTGGATGGTGACGACAAGGGGGAGCTTCTTGAAAAAGAGCAGCGGCACGCCGAGGTTAATCGTCGAGTGGTAGAGATCGATCTGATCTTCCGCCAGCTGGGCGCGCAGGCTCCAGAGGTCCCAGAGCAGCTTCGGCCTGACTCGCCGGTCGCGCACGGTAGCGTACGGGAGAAGCTTCTTGAACTCCTCCGTGACCGGAGCGTAGGTGTAGAGAAAGATCTCCAGCTCTGGGTGCTGCGCCTTCAGTCCCTTGATCAGCTCGAGAGTGTGGCGGCCAAGGCCCCGGAGCTCGTTGCTACAGAAAGGTCTGCCGTTAAACCCGATCCGCCACGCCTTCCCTGCCACGCCTCCCCCTTCCAGCGACTCTTCACGATGTCTCAGAGTTTAGCACGGAAAAAAAAGGAGGGGCCACAAAGTGGCCCCTCCGACGGACTGTGAGGACTGGTCCTAGCGCTTGTAGAGGATGGTCTTTTCGACGCTGAGCTCGCCGGTCTCGTGTGCGTTCAGGATAGTCGCGCCCTCGAGGAAGCTGGCCTTGGCCGTGACGCTGTAGCGACCCCGGCCAAGTTCTCGACCCAGGACGTCCGCGAACGCGATCCGCATGGCGGTGATGGCGCCGCGCTCTTCGCTGGATACCTGAGCGCCGATCTCACCATTGAAGAGTGTCGTGCTCGAACCGAGGACTGGGTTATCGAGGATCTTCAGGGAGTGCTTGATCCCGACGTCAGCGATCGGGCCAAGCGTGTAGGTCATCACGTTCTGCTTGATGGAGACGCTGTTCATGTTCAGCGCGGCCTTGACGGGTGCGAGAGCGTGGAAGGCGAGCTGCGCCGAGGCGTCGATCATCAGAGTGTTCCCGCGCATCTCCCGGGCCTGCGAGAGTGCGGCGAGTTCGACGATCAGCGCGCGCGTTCCGCTCGACCGCAGTGTTAGGGAGTCGCCGCTCAGAGTAGCAGTCACGACTTCGTTGGCCGCGAGCCCTGCCGGTAAGGCTCCGAAGTTTATCGCGAGCTCTGCCTGCACGTAGTAGTCGAAGACTTCGTAAGGAATTCGAACGGTCTCCCAGCACGTGTAGGGTTCCGTGCGGTAGATCGGCTCAGACCAGCACTGGCCAGGCTGGGTCGGCGTCGGCTGCCGGCAGACCCGGCGGTGCCCGACCACCACGTTACGGTAACAGGTCCGAGGGACTTGTTCGTAGCGGTACTCGGTGTGCGTTTTTTCAGCGCGCAAGCTCAGGACGGCACTTTCGGCCGAGCCGTCGAAGCGCACGGAGCGCGACTCAGACGTGCTTGCGGACGCCGTAACGGCGAACACGAGCGAGAGAACGAAAAAGAGACTCTTCATAATTTTCCCCCTAAATGTGACTTAGATTTCCCAAGTATCATACGGAGGAAACGAGAGTCCAAGGGGTAGCGGGGCAGGTGTGAGAGGATGTAAATTTTACCGCAGCCGAGGGGCCAGAGCGGCCCCGCTAAAGCATCTTCCAGCCCACCGAGCCGTCTTTGTTGTCCACCAGCACGATGCTCTTCGCCTTGAGTTCGTCGCGGATCTGATCCGCCCGGGCCCAGTCCTTCGACGCCTTCGCCTGCCGGCGCTCCTCGATGAGACCCTGGATCCACGCCTCGTCGACGTTTCCGGCCCCCTTGAAGGATTCGAGCTGCTTCAGGAGCTGCGCCGGTTCCGGATGGATGTGGCCGAGCGCGAGGTTCGCAAAAGCCACGGCGTCGCGGATGAGCGCTAGGCTCCCGTCGCTGAGCTCCAGAGACGAGAAGTGATCGCGCCGCACGTCGCGCAGGAAGCTAAAGAACTGGCCCAGGGCCCCGGCCGAGTTGAAGTCGTTGGCGAGTTCGTTGCGGAAGCTCTCTTTGAACTTCGTCACCAGTTCTTGAACCTTAGCGTCCGCCGGTGCGGGACTCCCCCGTCTCTGCGCGAGCTCGAGGGCGAACTCGTGGATGCGCTGGACGTCCTGCAGAGCGCGCTCGATGGCCTCGTCGGTCCAGTCGAGCTTCGCGCGGTAGTGCACCGAGAGCAGCAGCTGACGCAGCACCTGGCCCGAGTACTTCTCGATGAACTTTCGGATTGTGACGACGTTGCCGAGGCTCTTCGACATCTTCTCCGAGCCGAAGTTGAGGAACTCGTTGTGCGCCCAGCAGTTACAGAACTTTTCTCCGTTCGCCGCCTCGCTCTGGGCGATCTCGTTTTCGTGGTGCGGGAACATCAGGTCGACGCCGCCGTGGTGCAGGTCGAGGGTTTCGCCGAGGAACTTCTTGGCCATGGCCGAGCACTCGATGTGCCAGCCGGGGCGGCCCTTGCCCCAGGGCGACTGCCACGATGGCTCGCCGGCCTTGGCCGGTTTCCAGAGGACGAAGTCCGACGGGTGCTTCTTGCGCGGGTCGACCTCCACGCGCTGGCCATGCACCAGGCCCTCGAGGTCTTTCTTGGAGAGCTTGCCGTAGTGGTCGGCCTTCTCGACGTGGAAGAACACCTCGCCGTCGACGACGTAGCCCGCGCCCTTCTCGATGATGTCTCGGATCATCTGGATGATCTCCGGCATGGTGTCCGAGACCTTCGGGGTGTGCGTCGCAGGCAACATGCCCAGTGAGTTCATGTCCCTCTCGCATTCCTCGACGAAGCGCTGGGCGTGCGCCAGAGCGTCCACCTTGAGTTCGTTGGCGCGCTGGATGATCTTGTCATCCACGTCGGTGTAGTTTCGCACGAAAGTGACTTTGTAATCGAGGGCCCGAAGGATGCGATGGAAGAGGTCACCGACGACCAGCGCCCGGGCGTTCCCGACGTGGAGGAAGTCGTAGGTCGTGGGCCCGCAGGAATAGAACTTCACCTCCCCCGGATTGAGCGTCGTGAACTTTTCTTTCTGCCGGGTGAGGTTATTGTGGACCTTGAGTTCCATGCTAGGCTCCGAGTTTCGCGATGCGCTTCTGCAGCACTTCGGTTGGAGTAAGGGGGATGATGAACTTGAGATCCGGCCCGTGGCCCTTGCCCGTCAGCGCTGCGCGCAGGCCCATGAAGAGGGGCTTGCCTTTGATCCCCAGTTCTTTCTTCACGTGCTCGCTCCAGAGGTTGAGCTGGGCTTCCGTGACCTGGGAAGTGACTCCCGCGAGCTCGCCGCGCAGGTAAGCGATGATCTTCGGTGTGGTCTCCCAGGATAGGATGTCCTTGAGTTCGTCGCTCATTTCGACTTCTTCGTCGAAGATCACCTGCTCCATCATCGTGAGCATCTCCGGGAGAAAGTCGACCTTCTGTTTGAGGAGTTCCACGCACTGCTCTTTCCACGCCGCACTCTGCGCGTGGTAGGCGTGGCCCGCGGGCGCGAGCTTGTCGAGCGCCGCGACGAGCTCCGCTGCCGGGAGGAGCTTCAGGTGCTGACCGTTCACCCACTTGAGCTTCACGAGATCGTAGATCGCCGAGTGCGCACTAAAGCGGTTGGTGTCGAAGATCGGAGCGATCTCTTCCTTCGTGAAGATGTCCTTCTCCTCGGGGTGCGACCAGCCCAGCAGCGTGAGGTAGTTGCAGAGCGCCTCGGGGAGGTAGTTCTCCTCGCGGTAGAGGTTTACGGAGGTTGCGCCGTGGCGCTTCGAGAGCTTCTGGCGATCGCTCCCGATGAGCAGGGACACGTGCGCGAAGACCGGCGGCGTTTTCCCCAGGGCATCGTAGATCATCAGCTGCCGGACGGTGTTATTCAGATGGTCTTCGCCGCGGATGACGTGGGTGATGTCCATGGTGACGTCGTCGACGACGCAGCAGTAGTTGTACACCGGAATCCCGGTCGCGCGCATGATGACGAAGTCGCCGACCATGCCCTCGGGGTACGTGACGTCCCCTTTCACCTGATCGTGCAGGACGTAGCTCTTCTTCGGAACGCGGAAGCGGATGGCGGCTTTTTCGCCCTTCTTCACACGGGCGAGGGCCTCGGCGCGGTGCTCGGGTTGGCGCCACTTACCCTCGTAGTGTGGATCTCGACCTTCAGCTTCGGCTTTGGCGCGCATCGCTTCGAGCTCTTCGTCACTGCAGAAATCGTAGTACGCGAGGTCTTTGTCCACTAGCTCTTGAGCGTAACGAGCGTAGATGTCGAGGCGCTCCATCTGCCGGTAGGGCGCGTACTTGGGATTCGGTTTGTCCGGCCCTTCGTCGTAGGTGATGCCGAGCCACTTCAGGTCATCGATCTGCAGCTGTTCGTACTCGCGCTTCGAGCGCTCCTGGTCGGTGTCTTCGATGCGCAGGATGAAGGTCCCTCCGCGCGCCTTAGCGAAGAGCCAGTTGTAGAGGGCCGTGCGAGCACCGCCGATGTGAAGGTACCCAGTGGGTGAGGGGGCAAAACGAACGCGCACAGACATGAGAAGTCTCCTTAACTAAGGAGACAGATTACCCCAAGCGCCTAGCTGTATAAAGAATCAATTTTGCTAGAGATTTCCGGCTCCGGGGCACCCGATGACAAGGAGATCTCTTTCACCAGGAGTTCTTTGCACTGGTCCAGCATTTTGCGCTCTCCGAAAGAGAGCTTTTTGCTCATCTTAAGGAGTAGCAGCTGGCGCAGGACGTCTGCGATCTCTAGCAAGGAGCCCGTCTTCACCTTGAGGGTGTACTCGCGGTGACGACGGTTCCAGGTCGAGTTATCAACTTTCACCGTATGATCACCTAAGAGTTCGAAAACATTATCAATTTCAGCTTGCGAGACGAGGTGACGCAGACCCTCTTTGCTCTCGGTAGGGATCATGACTTTCATGCCGTTGGTGACGACTTTGACGATGTAGAAGCTCTTGACAGCTTCTCCCATATCCTTGGTTTCGACGCTGAGAATTTGTCCGACACCATGGCCGGGACAAACTACGTGATCGCCCAAATTAAACATCAAAATATCCTCCGGACTTTGACACACTATTTAGGGTTATAACGCACCCGGCCCTAAGGGGACAGGGCCTTGGAATTATTTACATGGTCCTTCCGGAAATACTTGAGCTTTTCGTTGTGATCATTCTTGCACCCTTGGCCCGAAGCCCCAACTGAGACCTAAAATATAAGGGTTTAGGGGGCTTTATTGTTTAAGTGGCCGCTCACCATTTCACTC
This sequence comes from Bacteriovoracaceae bacterium, assembly GCA_036770305.1. Lineage (GTDB taxonomy): Bacteria > Bdellovibrionota > Bacteriovoracia > Bacteriovoracales > Bacteriovoracaceae > UBA6144. The sequence goes on from DAIPJL010000032.1 coordinate 19,171, forward strand.
TTCCTGTTTATGCCTCTACTGGCAGAGGCCACCGAGGCGCAGTGGCAGCGCGCTCTCGCGCTCCAGCAGGACGAGGCGGCGGCCCTACGATTGCTTCGGGCCCGCAGGGCACAGGCCCCAGACTCCTGCTGGTCCTTCGCCGACCCCATCAGGCTCGGTGACACTCTCTACTCGGCGGCAGCTTTTCCGAAGGCGTACCAGGAGTTCATTACAGACTTCCAGGAAACGGACCTCGGCTGCGTGCGCGAGTTCGCGCAGAACTACGCTGTGGCCCTCGGCTATGCAGCTTTCGAGCGAGAAGACTTCAGGGCCTACTGTGCGGCACACGAGGCCTCCGAGGTGTGCGCGGAAGCGAAGGGCATCGAGGCAAAACTCCGGGCCAATCTTCGGACGCTCACTCGCCTCGCGGCAGGTGAACAGGCGCGCGTCCTGTCTGAGGAAGACTGCGCCGCCTGCGAGCACGGCCCGGTGACGCCACTGCGGAGCCTCATCGACGAGTTCAAAAGCAAAAAAGAACTCCTGGCCTGCGTCGAGCTGCGGCCTGGGGAGACGGCCATCGTCGCGGCCGGCGCCACCTCGCCGACGGGAGTCCCGGCGAACTACGCGCTCACGAAGCTGCCGGATAACGGCTTCCGCGTCGAGCTCGCGCTAGAGCTTTCGAACTCTGCGGAGCCGCGGGCCGCGGCCGACATGTTCGAGCGGGTCCAGCGCTGTGCCGCCGAGTTTTCTCCCTTCCTCAAAGGGCCCGCGGGTGAGCGGCTCGAACTTCGGATTCACGACGCGACGGTCGCCGCGCGGTTCCCGGCGAAGAAGCGGCCGCCGACCACGAAAATTTCCATCGCTCCTTTTGGTGCTCGTTCCACCGCCGCATCCTACGCCGCGGACATCGACTGCCCCACCGTCGCTCACGAGGTCCTGCATCTCCTGGGTCTCTGCGACGAGTACGACGGCCGCAAGGACGGCTTCGGCTGTCGGCCGCGGCCGCAGACCACCTCGATCATGAATGACATCAACCGCGGCTACGATGCGGCTCTGCCGCGCGTGCTCCGCTGCGAATGCCGTGCGGGATCGACGTGCGCACACGTCCACAGGAGAAACCTCCCCGAGCTGCGAGACTTCTTCATTTCCCCGACGGTCTACGAGCTCACGGACTATCGTTTCCGCAACCGGGCCTGCACGTCCCAGCAGCTGCCGTCCCAGGCCTGGACGCAGCTTGCGGAAAAGCGCTTTGCCACTCTTCCGGTGAGCGCTCCACCGGGAGAACTTCGGATCGAAGTGCGCAAGCTCGGGCAGGATCCGAGCCGAGTCGATCGGGAGCTCGTCACCTGCAAGTGTCCCGCGGCCGCGGCCGACTGCGCGCAGGAGCTCGCGCGAGCACGGGAGGTGCTGGCCCTTACCAACCAAGTCGCCAGCAAACACTGTCCCGGGAGTTCGAACGTGATCGCAGAATCTCGCGGGACATCCCAGGGCCTGCGGCCGGGCGCACAGTGGGTGGAGGGCGAGGTGCGCGTCCTGGTGCCACCGACACAGCAGAGCCTCCTCCTCCCGGCGCACTTCGAACGCATCACCGGGGGCGCGTGCGCGCAACGTGCCCAGAAGTACAACCGGTGCGCGCAGTGGGCCTACCGGAGCCCGGAGAAAACGAATAGCTGCCAGGGCAAACCCACCTACTGCGACGATCCCACGGAATTCCTAGGAGTCCAACGATGAAGCACTTCCTCATACTCGCTCTGCTCGCAGCGGCACCGGCCTTCGCCGGCCTCACGCTGGGGCTCGAACGATCGACCCCGCTTGGCCTCGACAGCGTCGTGGTGGACTTCTCCCAAGACTCCGCTCGCCTGACGAAAACCAGTAACTGGTTCGACCGCAAGGAGGACCTTCGCCTAGGCGAATTCCTCGTGAGCGGTAAAGTCGTGGATGAGATCAAACGCGAGCTCGAAGCGCTGCACGCGGAGATCAAGAAGGCCAACGACCGGCTTGAGGCGCAGGGCACGTCGTTCAACGAACTGAACTCCAACCGCGAACCGCACGCGCCCTACTTCCGAGTCGGGGACTTCAAGGTTCAGAAATTTTCCCTCCTCTACCCGCGCCTCGAAGCGCTGGCGCGCAAGATCGAGCTCGCGCAGCTGCGGCTAGAGAACGGGATCCTCCTCGATCGCTCGAAGGCCAGCTTCGTCTTCTTCGAATCCGGAAAAGAAGCAAAGCGCGAGCCCTTCAACGCCCGCTTCTTCTGCGCCGACGCGCGCTTCCCCACCCGCTGCCTCGCGCGAGAATGGGGCGCGTTCTACCTGGAGTAAGCATGCTCGGACTCGCCCTCAGCCTAGCCCTCTCACTCGCGCACGCCGATGCGGGCGTAGATGCCCGCGTCATCCGGGAGCGCATCGCGCGGGCGCCCTCGGACTGCGGTCTTCTTTTCGCACCCGTCGACGCGCTCGGGACGCGGTCGCTGAACAACTCCGCTCCGCTGCGTGAAGCGGTGATCGACGAGCTCATCGAGAAGGCCCACGGCACCTGCCTCCGGCACCTGGCACAGAACTTGGCGTTCACGCCGCCGGGGGATCCGCTGACACCCCGCCAACGCCAGCGGCTCCTTGACCACATCGAGCTCACGAAGCCCGCGGCGCTTCGAGTCCAAGAGCACCAGTGCGTGCAAAGTGATACTTCACTTGAGGCGATCCTCCAGCTCGCCCAGCAGGCGAAGCGCATCAACAGCTGCCGCGCCCTTGGCCCCAACGATCTCGTCGTGATCAATGAGAGCCGAGGCCCCGCGGGCCTCTCGATTCAGTACGCTCTCCAGCAAGGGGCCCAGCGAAACTGGAACGCGCTCCTGAGCCTCGACGTGAAAGGGGCCAACGGCGTCAGCGCCCAAGAGATGCACCGGCGCATCCGAAGCTGCGTGGGCATCGCGAATCCCTATCTCAAGGGGCCAAGCGGCGAGTCCCTGGAGCTCACCATCCTCACCCCCGCAGAAGCGGGTCGACTCCCGGCCAACAAACGACCGCCGACCGTTCAGATCGACATCCAGCCCGAAGGCGCGCGCTCGCACTCGAAGGCCTACGCCGCTGACATCGAATGCTCGACGATCCTGCACGAAGTGCTACACCTCCTCGGTCTGTGCGACGAGTACGACGGGAAGGCCGACGGCTACGAATGCCGGACGGTCAATCCGAAACCCTCGATCATGAAGTCGCACTCACAGGTGTTCGCGGACGTCGTGCCCCGGGCGATGCGCTGCGAGTGCGTCACCGACGAGTGCCATGCCGCACTTCGAGCTGGTAATCCCGAGCGGCTGCGGGCCATGTCACTTGCCTGGGAGCTCGAACCGGCCGACTACTACTTCCGGAACAAGTACTGCCAGACGCCGAGGATGATCGCCTCGGTGCCGCTGCGGGGAACCACCATCAACAGCGCTCAGCTCCGCAACGAGCGAGGCCTCACGATCACGACGCACGACATCTCGCGGGGTAACGGGGACCGGCTCGTCCCTTTGGTTATCCAGTGCGAATGCCCGGCCGACGACGAAGCGTGCATGCGACTACGCCACGAGATCGTCGAGAGGCTTCCGTCAAACGGCCCCTCGCGCTGTCCGATCGGCAGCCGCGAAGCCGCCGCTCTCTACGGGTCCCGGCAAGACATGACTCTCGGAGAAACAGACTTCACCATCGCCAATCGACCCAAGGGAGGCAGCCTCCTCCTTCCGATGCACTTCCAACGGATCATCGGCGGGGCCTGTCCGGACGTGACGACGCAGTACAACGAGTGCGCGAAGTGGGCCTACCGCGGTAGCTGGGACAAGAGCAACTGCGCGGGGGTCCCGCCCTACTGCCAGGATCTCTGGCGCTAG
>DAIPJL010000232.1:0-3518 GCA_036770305.1 Bacteriovoracaceae bacterium
TTTGCTCACCCTGATCGAAGTCTGGGGGAAGGCCTCGGGCCGCGTCGTCGCCCGCCTACCCGTGGAAAATCCGAACGAGCTACTCCTCTTTTTTTTACTCCGCCACGGGCTTCCGATCGCGTCGAGCTGCGCCGGCGACGGGGTCTGCCGCAAGTGCCAAACGAGCGAGGGTAAGCTGAGCTGCCAGCTTACCCTCGCAGAGCTCGATGGCCCCGTGAGCTTCGATTATCTCTAGAGTTCGAAGAGCCCCGGCATCTCAAGGGGCGCGACGGCCCCGAGGTCGACGAGGCTGCGCGACTTCGGGTACACCGCGTCCGTGACCGCGAAGTGCGAAAGGACGATCGCCTCGCTGAGCCCCGTGGTCTTCGAGAGGCGGGCCGCTCGGATCGCGCGGGCGGCGTTCACCATCCCCCCGCTTCTGACCCGGATCTTCAGAAAGTCTTTCTTGTCTACCGTTTCGACCAGAATGCGCTTCAACTGGGCCGGTGTGAGCGCCGGGTTCTCGTCGACCATGCTCCCCACGACGTTCGAGACGAAGGGCGCGGCCTGCGAGGTCCCCGACACCGGGAGCTCACCGCCTCCGGGAACGGCGGAGTGGATGTAGAGTCCAGGTGCTGCGACGTCCACCGTGCGCGTGCCCCAGTTGGAGAAGGGGGCGAAGAACTCATCCCGGTAGGTCGCGGCCACGGAGATCACGTTGGCGGCTTCGATGTTCGCCGGCGCGAAGGTGTTCTCGTCGTTGTTGAGAGCGTCGTTGCCGGCGGCGAAGACGAAGAGCGTCTGCGGCGCCTCGGCCACGAAGTCTTTGCCCTGCCTCACGAGACTATCGAGCAGGATCCGAGCGACGCGTTCGGCTTCCTCGGTCGTGGGAACCCGACCGAGGAGCGAACCGAAGAGGTGGCGCGCGTAGTCCGTGCCCTGGCGCTTCCCCGACCCGAAGGACCCGTTGGCCACCCGCGCTCCGTGCAGGCGCACGAAGCGGGCGATCTCGCGCAGTCCCTGGTTCTGGCGCTGGGCCGCCTGCTCGATGAACATCGTCAGCACGGGCCAGGGGACGGTCTCCGCGAGTTCGAGTTCCTGGAAATCTTTTTGCGCCTTGAAGGCCTCGACCTCGGCCGAGAGCGAGGTCCGCAGGTAGGTCACGCCCATGATCTTGTTCTGCGACGCGCGCGCCGCGATCCCCGCCACGTGCGTCCCGTGGATGAAGGTTCCGTAGGCGTTCGCGAGGCGACGGAACTCGGGGTCTTTCAAGCGCTCGCGCGCCCACTCGCGCTCTTCCGGAGTGACCTGGAAGAGAAAGGACTTTCCGGTCAGTTCGTAGTAGCGGCGCAGGTCGGCGCTGCTGAAGATCGGAAGAAGACTTTCGTCGAGCAGCTCGGGCCCGTTGTTCGTGAAGTTCCAGCCGAAGCGCGCGCTCGCGAAGCTGCCCTCTAGCGGCGCGCTGTTTTCCCACATGCGAGGAGCGAGGGCCTCGTGGCGGCGGTCGAGCCCGGAGTCGATCACCGCGATGGTCGCGGCGCTGACTTCGAAGACGGCGAGTGCGGTGACGAGAGCTCCCAAAATGAGTTTCATGGCAATGTCCTCTGTGAATGTCTTTTGCTTTTTCTGCTGGCGCCAATCTAGAAAACATCCGGTGGCTTCGCTGAGGTGATTTGTAAAAGCGATAGGGTCTTGAAAGAAGATGTCAGAATCTGCCAAAAAACTGCACACCTGTGCTCAGGCCCATCCACTCCGCGGGACCTAAGTGCCTGAAACCACCATCTTCGATCTGGCCCCGGCTTTGCTACCTCTTTGATGATTTACCACGTCTAACTGGTCAAAGGAGTCCATATGAGAGCACTCATAGTGGCACTAGCACTCTTCACCTCTACCGCGGCCCTCGCCCAGCGCGAACACGCCAACGTGCTCGTCACGGTGATCGATGAGCAGACGATGGCGGGCCCGAAGTGGAAGCGAGAAACCTGCCAGAGCGTGCACCTCGCCGCCCAGCAGATCCTTGAACGTGGCGCGGACGTCACCTGCCGCGAAGGCCGGCCCTTCGACTCTTACGATCGCAACCCGCTCGCCTCGCGTTCCCTCTACGACTTCCACCTCTCCCTCACCCGCACTCGCCGCGGCGAAATCGAGATGGACGCTTCTCACTGGAGCCGTCAGTCCGAGAGTGACTTCGACACCCTCGCCTGGGTCTTCAAGAACTCGAAGACGGAAAAGGCCGTGTCGCGCGAAGAGGCCATGGCCCGCGCCCTCTTGAACTTCTTCTTCTACGTGAAGCACGAGGAGGCCTACAAGGCCGCGCTGCTCATCCACGGCGTCGCCGAGTCGAAGACCGTGAGCTACGACCTCGAGCGCAAGACCTTCGTCGACCGCAGGACGCGCCAGGCACTCTCCGTCGACGCGGCCGTCACCCGCTTCGAGGCCGAAGGCGAGCCCCAGCGCCGCTACCTGCGCGCCGGGATCGAGATCGGGGTGCTGCTCTCGGCGGGCCTGGCGATCTACTACAAGAACCTCGTCTACAACTCGGTGGACTTCGACTACGGCTTCAAGGACGGCCTCTACCAGAAGCTCATCACCGGTGACGCCATCCTCTTCGACGACAACGACAAGTTCGCCAACTACGGCCACGTCTACGCCGGAGTCCTCTACTACCAGATCGCCCGCGCCAACGGCTTCGGCGCGCTCGAGTCCTTCCTCATCACCTCCGCCGCGTCCGCAATGTGGGAGCTCCTCGAGTACCAGGAGGTCTTCTCCATCAACGACCAGATCATGACCCCCATCGGCGGCTACGTGCTCGGTGAAGCCTCCTACCAGATCGCCTGCGCTCTGGTCACGAAGGACTCGCTGCTGGCCCGCGCGGTCGGCTACACGATCAACCCGAACCTCGGCGTCGCGCACCTGCAGGACCACTTCTTCCGCTCGAACCGCTTCGTGACGCAGCCGGACTGCAAGAAGCCCCGCTGGTCTGAGATCGGCGTGTTCATCGGCACTGACCAGCACACGAAACCCTACGCGGACATCCCGCGCTCGCACTACCTCGCGGGCATGGAGGCGCAGGTGGTGACGCTCGCCGGCTACGGAGAAGCGGGCAAGGACGCCAAACTCGTCTACGACACCGCACTGGTCAAGGCACTGGTGGAGGCCAACGGAAACGACGGGCTCATCGACCTGCGCGTGGTGGCCCAGGTCGTGATGGCGGCCTACCACAAGCGCGACCGCCGCGTGAACGAGCGCGGCCAGCTCGAAGGCTACGACCTCGTCATTGGCCTGGGATCGGCGTCCACCTGGAACGACCGCGGCGGCGAGCGCTCGCAGAAGCTCGACGACTTCTACGGCACGATCAACGTCATCGGCCCCACGGCCCACGCCAACATCCACTACAAGGGCTTCAACATCCGCGCCGACTTCGCCGTGTACGGCGACTTCGTGATGGTCAAGTCCTACGCCCTCGAGCAGCTCGCCCAGGCCCGTGGAGGCCTCGACGACCAGGCCGGCGCCGTCCGCCGGCACGGCTACTACTGGGG
>DAIPJL010000233.1:0-3449 GCA_036770305.1 Bacteriovoracaceae bacterium
AGAATTTATGTTCGACGAGAATAAGTTTAAGAAGATCTACGACCAACGCCACATCGGGCAGCAGCTCATCGCCATCAAAGACCGCGGCGAGCCGGTGTACCTCTGGCGCTTCATCGGAGACAAGAAGGTCCTCGCCCAGGTGCAGATCGACTTCGTGAAGCGCAGCAAGTCCGAGTTCAAGCTCTCACCGGTTCCGGGGCAGGAGCGGCTCTACGCCCAGGTCGCCGGCGTCGGATCCGAGCTCAACCTCTTCTTCCCCGAGTCTTCCCTGCTCTTCCAGACGCGCGCAAAGAGCGCCGACGCGGAGAGCCTCCTCGCCGCCTTCCCGCCCTTCCTCGCGCAGGTGGAGCGGAGGAAGTCACTCCGGCTGGGCTGCGAGGGAAAGCCGGTACGAGCGGTGTTCGCCAAAGAGGTCCTGCAGCCGAGGCCCGCGAAGCAGCAGTTTAACAAGTCTCTGACGGACCTCAGCGACGGCGGCTGCGCGCTAGTGCTCACCCGCGTGGAATCGAAGTTCTTCTCCCCCGGAGACCTCGTCGGCGGCATCGACCTCCGCCTCGACGAGCAGTCGGTCCCGCTCAAGGCGGAAGTGGTGCGCGTCCAGGAAATGCTCCCCAACGGGATCGAAGACGTCGCCTACCGATCCTGGAAGCTGACGCTGAAGTTCATCCACCTCGATCCGAAGCAGCGCGAGCAGATCGCTAAGTTCGTCTTCGAACACCTCAACCTCCAGGCCGAGGCGATCTAGTCATCCTGCGCCGGCGTGCTATCATGTGCGCATGGTCCTCGCAACGATCTCCGACCTCCACATCCGACACCTCGGCGACGCGGGCCACCAGTGCCTCGTGGCATTTCTGACCTCCGCCACCGTCCGCCGCGCGAGTCACCTCGCTCTCCTGGGAGACATCTTCGACCTCATGGCGGGAGACCACGGGCGCTACGTCGAGCGATGGGGACCGATCTGGAGTCTGCTCGCCGAGTGCGCCGCGCGTGGGACCAGGGTCCTCTACGCCGAGGGCAACCACGACATGCACCTCGGTAACCTCTTTGCGAGAGTGAAGAAGAAATGGCCAGGCCTTGAGATCGAACTCATCCCGGAGAACTACCTCCTCGAGCTGGGGGCGCAGAAGATCGTCCTGGGCCATGGCGACGAGTACAACCGTACCGACGTGAAGTATCTAAAGTACAAGCGCTTCATCAAGGCACCACCTCTGCGGCTCATCGCGGACCACGTCATGCCCCTCGCGGTCCTCGACGCCATCGGAACGCGGGCGAGCAAGCGCTCGCGGGCCTACGGGATGAAGACCTTCGACGAAGCTCGGGTCCGCGAGCAGACCCGCATCGGCGTGCGCACGCAGACCCCGGCCGACGTCGACGTCGTCATCGGAGGCCACAGCCACGTGATGGACGAGTGGCGCTTCGACGAAAAGCTCTACCTCAATAACGGCTTTCCCCCGCGGTCACACCACTTCTGCGTAGTCGACGAGGACGGCGGGAGGCTCGAGCTTCTTCACGCTCAGTGAAGCGGCGTCATGAGCTCGATCTCTCTCTTCACTTCCGCGACGGTTGAGAGGTGCTTGACCCGGGACTCGGTGCGATCCGTGGTGTCTCCGGGCGTCGTCTCTTTCGAGACGACGATGAGGCGGTCCGCGAAGGAAGCGATCTGCGGGAGGTGCGTGATGGTTACAACCTGCGAGTTCTGAGACACCTTCTTGAGGCTCTTCCCGATGTGGAGCGCGGTTTCGCCGCCCATGCCGGTGTCGATCTCGTCGAAGAGGAAGATGCTGATCGAGTCGTGAGTCGCGAGCACCTGCCGGAGAGCGAGGAGGATGCGCGAAAGTTCGCCGCCGGAGGCGATCTCCTTGACCCTGAAGAAGCCCTCGCCGGGGTTCGTCTGCGCGAGGAACGCCAGGCGCGTGAGGCCGGCGTCGGTGATTTGATCGGCCCTCTGGAGCTCGAGGCTGATGAGGGCACCGGTCATCTTGAGTTCGCGGACGCAGGCGGTGAGCGCCTCGGAGAACTTCTTCGCCGCTCTGACGCGCTCGGCGTGCAGCGACTCGGCTAGCTGCAGGAGCTTCGCCTCGTGGGTCTTGAGGGTCTTGCTGAGGTCGGCGTGGCTGTGCTCGTTGCTTCGCAGAGTCTCGATCTCGGCGGCGAAGGCCTCGCGCGCCGCGAGCATGCTCTCGATGCTGCCGCCGAATTTCCTCTTCAGGCGCTGGTACCCGTCGAGGCGGTCGAGGGCGGTCTGCAGCTCTTCTTCGTTCATCTCCTTCGGGTTCAGCGCCCCGAGGGCGGTGCTGCATTCGATGGCCGACTCCTCGAGGGTCAGGAGCTGGTCTTGAAGAGCGACGGGGAGCAGGCTTGCGTTTCGCGCGACGAGGCCACGCACGCCGCGGAGGAGGCCGAGGATCCCGCTGCTGTCGTCCGTGCCGTCGAAGGCACCGGTGAGCTGGTGCTGGAGCGCTTGGCGCTTCTCGAGGTTCTGGAAGTTCGACTTCACCTCGAGCAAGCGCTCCTCTTCGCCGAGCACGGGGCCGAGGCCGTCGATCTCGTCGAGCTGGTACTGGAGGTAGTCGAGGCGTTGTTCCCGTTCCGAACTCGAGCGCTCGAGCTCGGCGATCTCCTCGCGCAGCGACTTCACCCGGGAGAGGTGCTCGCGGAAAACCTGTGCCTGGGGACCTAGGCCCGCGAACTGGTCGAGGAGCTTGAGCTGGTAGGCTTCGCTGAGGAGCTTCTGGTTTTCGAACTGCCCCACGAGGTCGATGTAGCGGCGGGCGACGGTGACGAGCTGGCTAAGGCTACAGGACATGTTGTTCAGCCAGCACTTGCTGGTGCCGTCTTTTTTCACGGTGCGCTTGATGATCACTTCGCCGTCTTCAGACGGAAAGCCGAGGTCTTCGAGCGTCCGAGTAACCTCGGCGTCGTTCGTGCGGAGGGTGGCTTCGACGACGCTCATCTCCGCACCGCTGCGGACGCTGCGCTTGTCGGCGCGGCCACCGAAGACGAGCTGGAGCGCGTCGAGGATGAGACTCTTGCCCGAACCGGTTTCCCCGACGATGGCGTTCAGCCCCGCGGAGAAGTTGATCTCGTGGGAACGGAAGGTGGCGAAGTTCTGGAGGCGTAGGGTTTCGAGAAGAAGGCCAGGTGCTTTCATGGGTCTCTCCGAGTGGATTAGGATCTTCTGCCATGGACGAATTTTTCTTTCAACGTTTCATAGAACGACCGCGCGGGATTTTTAACGAGTGAAACGCGCTTCGCCTTGCGATGGTTGATGCGCACGACGTCGTGCTCCTCGATGCCAAAGACGACCTGGCCATCCAGAGTGAGGTTCACCGAGTGGAAGGGCGGCAAGAGCCGGAGCGTGATCTTCGACGATGGCGGAATCACGAGGGGCCGGTAGGTCAGCGAGTGGGGACAGATCGGCGCCAGCACGAGGGCGGCGACCTCCGGGT
>DAIPJL010000234.1:0-3435 GCA_036770305.1 Bacteriovoracaceae bacterium
CAGGAGCAGGCGCGCGATGAGGTCACGCTCTTTCTGAGGGATGATCTGAATCGCAATGCCTTCGAGGGTCATACCACCATCTTGCCAGCGCTTCCGCGAGGAAGTGCTGGGCCGCCCGCCCGAGGAAACGCCACAGGCCCCCTATTCTCCCGTGCCGCGAACGCTTGAGCAACCGCCAATCTCCCCAGACCTCGAAGGCCTCGCCGCGCCGGCCAGCGCGCGTGCTCATCTGGTGGAGCATCCAGTTCGGAACCCGGGAGTCGAGGACCACCACCCGCGCCAGCGAGGGAAGATTCACGCCGTGGGAGAGGCAGCTGGTGGCAACCAAGAAGGCCGGCGCCGCCTCGCTCGCTAAGCGCTCCTGAAACTGGCGCGTCTCGCCGCCCTTCACTCCCCAGGCCTCGAGGCCCCGGTGCGCGAGCCGGGTGACCCAGACGTCCACCTCACCACGGTAGCGACAGAAGATGAGCGTACGGCCCTCAGGCGCCGCCAGGAGGAAGCGCTGGAGCCACGCGGACGGGGCCCAAAGCCAAGCGCGCGGCCTAAAACGAAACTCCATGTTCCCGGCGTCACCGATGAGAAGATGGGTGAACTCCATTGAGAGCGTTTCATTCAGGTATTCTTGATGCTGCCGCTGAAATGTTGCTGTCAGTCCAATACCGGCGAGTCCGGTCGAGCAATAGCCTAGCCAAGACTCAATCAGCGCATCGCGAAATGTTAGGCCCCATTCACATATGAGGTGGACCTCATCCCAGATCACGATCAACTCCGGATGCGCGGCCTTCAGGCCCTGCCAATCGAGAGTTAAAATTTCTTCAGGAATGCAGATCCAAGTCCTCGGTGCTCTTGACTTCACCTCAAGCGCGAGCGCCCGTAAGGGTGAGATGAAAAGATATCTGTCGGGATTTGCTTCCATCAGTTCGACGAGAAAGCTCGTCTTGCCCCAGGCCGGAGGAGCGATAAGAAGAGTGAAAGTCTGTGCGATGAAATCCATGCTGCGCTCTAGCGCAGCAGCAAACTTAAGTCGAACATAACTTCTACGAACGCTAGACAAATTTCTCTTCTGAAGAGTGATCTCATCTATAATCGAAGCATGCTCCATTCCGCCATGGGCCCGACGGCCCAGCGACTCATCGAACTCTCCGGCGACCTGTTCTGCGTCCTCACGAAGGACGGCTTTCTCTTCGCGCTCAGCAAGGAGTGGGAGGCCCTGCTTCAGCGGAGCGTGCCGGAGCTGCGCTCGAGCTGCTTCTTCGACCATCTCCACGAAAAAGACAGCAGCGCCTTCCGCGCCGGCTTCCTGGCCGTCGTCGAGGGCTCGGACCTGAACCAGCTGCGCTCGCGCTTCCGCACGAAGTCCGGCGACACCGTTTGGCTCCAGTGGCGCGCGACGCTCGAGCCGGAGAGCGGCCTCATCTACGCCGCGGCCACACCGCTCCCGCCGCTGGACGTGAGCCAGGAAGAGTTCGAGCGCGAGCGCCAGAAAACGATCCACACCTCGAAGCTCGCGTCCCTCGGTGAGATGGCGGCCGGCGTGGCCCACGAGCTCAACAATCCGCTCTCCATCATCATGGGCTACCTCAAGATGCTCGAGCTCGAGTGGGGCGAAGGGAAGCTCACCGACCAGGAGTTCCTGCGCATCACTCAGGGAGCGCTGAGCTCCGCCGAGCGCGCGGCGCGGATCATCCAGAACTTGAAAAACCTCGCCCGCGACGGCTCACAGGACCCGATGGAGCGCATCAACCTCGTCGAGGTCATCGAGAACACCCTCGACCTGATCCGTGAGAAGTACCGGCGCCACAACATCCAGCTCGACGTGAAGTACGCCGAGCAGCTGATGGTGAAGTGCCGCCGCGTGGAGCTCTCGCAGGTCATCCTGAACCTGCTGGCGAACGCCTACGACGCGGTGGACGGGAACGAGGGCGCGTGGATCAAACTCGAAGCGGCGCTGACGCCGGAGAAGTTCGTGGCGATCACCGTCTCGAACTCCGGGCCCTGCATCTCTCCCGACGTCTCGAGCCGCCTCTTCACGCCCTTCTTCACCACAAAAAAACATGGCCGCGGCCTCGGGTTAGGACTTTCCATCGCGGCGAGCATCATGCATCGTCACTACGGAGATGTGTATCTCAAACCGAACACCGAAGTGACGACCTTTGTGGCGCAGCTTCCGGTGTCCACCGAGGGAGCTCCATGAGAGTCTGGGTCATCGACGACGAGAGCGAAATCTGCCAGATCCTCGCCTACCTTTTGAAGCGCGACGGACACGAGATCCGGACCTTCGAGAACCCGCTGCACGCACTGGACGCCATCACGACGGATCGGCCCGAGACGGTCATCTGCGATTTCAAAATGCCGCAGATGAATGGTCTGGAAGTTTTCAAAAACATCAAGAAGACCTGGCACGGTCACTTCATCATTCTCACCGGCGAGCCGAGCACCGATCCCCAGGAGCTCACGGCACAGGGGATTCGAGAAGTTTTATTTAAACCGCGTGACCTCCCGCGGATTCAAACCCTGCTGCGAGAATTGGCCTAAGCCGCCTAGATCACTCAAATACTCTTCGACAATCCTAGTCAGACCATTCTGCGTCATGCTCAAATAAGTAAAACTGACTAAGGTGTTGTCATGCGTGGATGGATCCTAAGCACGATTACAGTTATGACCATTGTGACCGCTGCCATTCTTTCTGCGCGGCAGAAGTCGCATAACTACCAGTCGCTCGAGGGCCTGCGCGTCGGGCTGCGCGTAGAAGAGCTCGCGTTCCTCGGCCGCCCGGCCTCGGCGTCGGCGCGGGAGCGCATCTACCTGCTGCCTGATCAGTCGAAGCTGATCGTGATGCTCCACGACGACTTCGTCACCTCGGCCTGGATGCAGCTCAAGCAGCCTCTGAAGATCGAGGACCCCCAGTTCAAACGCCTGCGCTTTGTGCAGATGGGCGTCGACGGCTCGCTCAATCCGACCTGGTTCTACGCCGGCGCTGGCGACCAAGGGAAGATCTTTAAAATTTCTCAGACGGGCCTCATCGAAAGCATCACCTGGGTGAAGCCCTTTGAACACGCCGGACCGTCGCGCCAGCTGCAGGCGCTGCTGCAGGAATTCTCCGTCCAGCGACCTCTGTGAGGAACCATGCTCTCGCGCGTTGAAAAACTTTTTGACGAACAGGTCCGCCCAGCGCTCGCGCAGCACGGCGGGAACATCGAAATCGTCGACCTCGATAACTCCAAGCTCTTCGTGAAGTTCCACGGTGGCTGCCACGGCTGCGCGAGCTCGCAGGCGACCCTCAAGGGGGGCGTGGAAACCCTCGTGAAGCAGCACTTCCCCGACATCAAGGAAGTCGTCGACCTCACGGATCACGCCAGCGGTACGAACCCCTACGCAACCTGAACTGCCCCCTTATATTGGTGTTGGCGGAAGTTTGAGCAGATAGTTGTTGGC
>DAIPJL010000235.1:0-3425 GCA_036770305.1 Bacteriovoracaceae bacterium
CTTCCGGGTCTATCTGAACTACCTCCAGGGGCTTGCTCCGCCGAGCGACGCCCCCGTGTGGATCTTCGAAGACGATGAGTTTAGGCCCTTCCGGGTCGACGACTAAATTCTTGTCTAGGGGCCGTTCACTTTAATTCGACGGCCAGCGCGCTATAACCTCCGCACGCCAATATTTTTAGGAGGTTTCTATGCGTTCCTTAGTCCTAGCATTAGCTCTAGTCGTTTCGGGTCTCGCCTGCGCCTCTCGTCACGTGGGCACCCCCGTGCAAACCGTCGACTTCGTCGACCTCGCCCGCTACACCGGCACCTGGTACGAGATCACTAAGTTCCCCAACTCTTTCCAGCGCGGCTGCCTCGCCACCAAGGCCGAGTACGGCATCCGCCGCGACGGCAAGATCAGCGTGAAGAACACCTGCAAGCGCGCCAGCGGCTCCGACAACGTCGCCAACGCCATCGCCACCGTGGCCGACAAGAAGACCAACTCGAAGCTCAAAGTCAGCTTCGTCCCCTTCCTCAACCGCTTCGGCCTATTCGCCGGCGACTACTGGATCCTCGACCTCGCCGACGACTACTCCTACGTCCTCGTAGGTGCTCCGAACCGCGAGTTCCTGTGGATTCTCTCGCGCACCCCAGAGCTCGACGAGAACATCGTCGAAGCGCTCAAGACCGTCGCTCAGCGCGAGGGCTTCGACGTCTCCCGCCTGGTCGCCACGCCGGTCTGGCAGTAGACCTTTACGGTCACACAAAGTCTTCGCTGGCCAATCTGTGAAATTGTGAATAAACCTCCCCAAAAAACTTTGGGGAGGTTTTATGAAAAACGGCTTTATGATCGCGCTGGCCCTCGTCGGAACCTCGGCCTATGCCAACACCGTGGCGACGGTCTTCCGCCGCGACAGCAAACTCCCGGAAGAACTTAAGTCTCGCGTCCTCGCCGCAGTCGAGGCCCAGTGCGCACACGTGCTGACGCAGTTTGGCCTCTCCGAGTCCTCCACCACGGTGGCCTCAGAGCGCGTTGACCAGGGTGTCATCGACTACTTCTACACCACGAAACTGAAGTCCCAGGGAATGGATTCGGATGGTTACCATCCCATCTGGAACCGCATCACCGTGAACAGCGCCCAGTGGGCGATCAGCAACCCGCCGGAAGCCAGCTGGGAAGTTTTGCAGGTCGACTGCGACAAGTAGGCGGTAAAGCTTTCAGGGGCCCTAGGCGTTCCTTGCCCGGGCCCGGTAAGACCTCAGGAAACTAAACTCCGAGGTCATATGAAGTTTTTCATCTTCGCGCTTGTACTGGTTTCTAGTGTCGAAACTCACGCCCGCACTCCGCTGCGCTTCACCCCGGTTTACAAATGCGTCCTCGCGGACGCGCCCAAGTCCGACGAGCTCGTTATCACGGTGAACGAGGCGCAGGATGGCCAGTCACAGCTGGTGGTGAAGTTCGCCCAGGACGCGAAGCCGAGCGTGATCACGACGAAGAAGATCCTTCCGCCCCCGATGATGGCCGGTGGCTCGATCCGCTACGAAGGGAAGTTCACCGACCTGAACAACAAGGCGACGTCGCTTTCTATCAGCAGCTTGCCCTTGCGGGTAGAAGGGATCGTCGGGCGCAAGTCTTCCTTCACCGTCGACCAGCTCTTCGACAAGCTTGGCATGCTCTGTAGCTTTCTCAAGTAAGTCATGCGCATGCGATTACTGCTGAGTCTCGTGCTGCTAGCTTCCACGACTGCTGCCTCGGCGCAGGAGAAGATCTCTCCTTGCGCCTGGCGCACGGCCCGGGCCTTCAGCGAAGAGCTCAACAAATCCGAACTCTCCGACAAGATCAAACACTGCTCCGTCACCTGTCTGGTGACCATAGAGTGCTCTCGGTTCTCCGCACGCACCCTCGGCTGGGCCAAGGAATTCGCCGACCTCTTAGGGATGGGTCAGGCGGAGATCGCTGACCTCGCCGCCAACGAACTGGGCATCGACCTCGCCCTCAAGGGGCGCGCGACGAGTGCGCCTGAGTGCCGTAGCGCCTGCGCTCTGTATTATTAATAAATCATATCACAACCATAATGACTGATCATTTTTCCTAATCACTGTCCTGCGCTACAAGTGGGCCTCAACTCAAACGGAGGTTCCAATGAAATCCTTGATCGCCCTGCTCGCTCTTTCTTCTTCCCTCGCGGCCCTCGGCTCGGAGCTCGCCACCGAAAGACCCCTCGTCATCGTCCACGGAGACGTCACCGTCGCACTCGAGGGGTTCCAGCGCAGTGAGGTCAAGGTTTTCCTCTCCTACGCCGGCCTGCGCTTTAACCAGTGCGGGATCCGACTAGCAAGCAACGCCCAGGGGCAACCGGAACTGCAGGCCTTCCTGGCCGATAACCTGCGCATCGAAGACGAACGCGGTAACGACATCTCGACGGTGGACGCTGCGGGCGATCTGGTGGCCCTGCTCCCCTTCCCCCAGCTCGACCTCTACGGCCGCAGCCACGTGGTGAGAACTCGCGGCGGCGAGACACTCGCACAGCTCACCGAAGAAGTACGTTCGAACTTCCTCCACGAGCTCACGCTCACCGCGCAGAACCTGCCCTGCCAGCGCTAGCACCTAGTGGCCCGGTGTTCCGCGGGTGACCCACTCGCGGAACGCGGCGACCACCGCGGGCCCGGGCACCGGTGCTCGCGGAACTCCGTCACGGTCCAGAGGCGGCATGGGAGAACCGTCGGCTTCGCCGAACTCGAGGTAGTAGAGGATATCATCGGCGCGGGCGCGCACCTCTTCTAAGGTCTCGAAGGAAGGCAAGCTCCGCGCCTCGGCGTGATGGCACATGGTGCAGCTCCTCTCGAGCAGGTGCACCTTGAGCGCCGCGAAGGTCGGCGCCAGTTCGATGGGCGTCGGCGGCGGTGGCACGGAGTCTGCGAGCGTGCGGATCCACGCGGCGACGAGGTCGAGCTGCTCCTGAGAAAGACGCGCGCTCCCGCGAGGCATGCGTCCGGAGACGAGCTCGCTGTAGAGCCGCGAGCCCGCGGGATCACCGGGCCTCACGCGGCTCAGGACCTGCGCCTCCGCGCGCACCCAGCCGTGGCAGCTCAGGCACTGCGGCACCAGGATGAGCTCGCGCACCTGGGCAAAGGAGACGGTGCCGCTGATCGGAGGAATACGACGGAAGCGCGCGGCTTCGTCACTCCCCTGCGGCACGCAGCTCGCGGCCAACACAAGTTGAAAGAACAAAAATAGAACCGATGAAGTCTTCATGGATCACCACCCGTTGATGAAGAGCTGGGCCAGCGTGGCCTGCTCCTGGAGTTCTTGACTCACCCGCCGGCGCTGCTCGAGCTGCAGCGTGAGGTGCGCCAGAAGTTTTAGCTCGAGGCCCGCGCTGTGGCGCTGCTCGCGAGCGAGGAAGGCCCGGTCGCGCTCGAGGCCCTGGGCCTGCAGCCAGGCG
>DAIPJL010000236.1:0-3387 GCA_036770305.1 Bacteriovoracaceae bacterium
AGCGATTTCCAAGCTCGAGCCGATAATCTGACATCGAAACGTTTAACGCCGGGAGACAACCTTGAAACACATCATCCTCACTTCGTTGCTGCTTCTTTCGTGGAGCGTCTGTGCCAAAGACATCAACCTGACCGTCACGCCCACCGACGCCGTCTTCAACTCGCCGCTCATCAAGTTCAAGCTCAGGACGGCAGAGCACATCGAACTCAAGGAAGTGCGCGTGCACATCGTGAGCGAGGCACGGCCACCGGTGAAGATAAAAGAAAAAGACATCGAGGTCCAGAAGACCGCCGAGCGCGAGTGGCTCCTCAAGATGTCCCATCGCGAGGTGCCCGCTGGCCGCTACTCCATCACCGTCACCAGCGTCCCTCCGAGCATGCTCGGCAAAATTTTCAACAAGAACCCCGTCGCGAAGGGCAGCGCGGTCTTCGTGGTTGGCAGTGGCCCGATCGTCGTTTTCGGTGATCCACAGCCTCCGCATCCGGGTGAGGCCGGCAAGCAAACTCTGCTCGGCATCGACTCTGACAACGATGGTGTGCGCGACGATATCGAAATCTGGATCAACGAGCGTTTCGAGGGCAATGAGAATCTTATTAAAGGAATGAAGCAGCAAGCTCGCGACTATCAAAACGCGCTGAAAGTGGTGGATGACAAAGAAGCAAGTATTGCGGCGACTCATGAGATCTTTCGGACTTCACACTGCTTAACTCATATCGTTGGCATTGATGAAAAAATAAGAATTGGCAAAGAGCTAGACTTTCATTTCGCTGACACAAAGGATCGAATCCTGGCGGAGAGAAAGAGTGATAAAAACTTTCACGGGCAAGGCCTTCCAACCGACCTGGAAGAAAATTTTTTTAAAGATAACGATAAGATCTACTGCAAGTTTGAACTTAAGGAGTAACACCTATGAGAATACTTCTTATCATATTGTTCTCACTTATGACAATCGACTCTCGAGCACAGTATGGCGGCGCTTACTGCTATCCATATGAAAATTTCAAACGTACAAGTTCTGAGTTGAGTTGCAATAACAAAGACATGCTTTTTGTCTTTGTCAACGGTGTGAATGTGAAGAAAAAAGTAGCGCAAGATTCATTAGAGAAAATCGGCAAGCTCAATGCTGCCCGGCTCATCAATCCAAGTCAGAGACCATCGATTAACGCAGATCCTAACAAGAAATACACTGAGCTCAGAGCGAAGCTATCTTACAACTTCTCCTTCACTGAATCTATTGGGGGAGCTGGAATTTACCTCGACGTAGTAGAGGCACTTGCACAACTTCTCATGACTCAGTCTGCGCTTCCAGCAGACGTCGCCTGGCAGGCAGCCAATGGCATAATGCTGGATATGCCACTTCAGATCATAGGCAGACTCATCAAGTCCTACGTACCGGTTGCGAGCAAAGTAATCGATATGGCCTTAAGATGGTTCAGCAAAGAAGTCTCAGGTAGCATTCAGCGTAACAATGTTCAGGACGTCACCCTTCTCAAAGATCTCATTCGGACGCACTTACAGAATCGGCAGAAGATCATCGCTGTGACGCACTCCCAGGGTGGGCTAATGGTTAATCAGGCCTGGCAGGAGCTGCTTGCCGAGCCCAATTCGGTCGCAGATAAGTCAGGGGACAAGTGGTTTGCCAATGTGCAGATCGCCACTCCAGCGAACGTTAACCATCCAAAGCTCGGGGGCTATCTCACAAATCATAGTGACTTCGCGGCACTTATCGCCAATCGCAGCAACATGACCGGTGCGCGCGAGTTTCCCGATCCTACTTCCGGAACTGAGACCGTGGATCTCTTGTTGCTGCGCCACGGTTTGGTCGAAACTTATCTCAATCGCGGCTACCCGGGCTACGTCGACTGTGCTGCGAACAGTATCATCGCCGCGGCGGAGGAGCTAAAGTCGAATTGTACCTGCACGGAGGTCTCTACAGACACTGACTACGAGGTACGGGTGCACACTAACCCCAATGGAAGCGAGGGGGGACTCGTCTCCGTTGACGCCGAGGTCGCGCGCACCGCCGTGATTGGGCCAAGCGCGGTCGTCTGTGGCAAGGCCAAGGTTTTAGACCTCGCCCGCATCACACAGAGTGCGATCGTCGAAGGCACCGCCATCGTCTCCGGCTCGGCGATTATCAAAGAGCGGGCGCGTGTCGGTGGCTCCGCCCGTATCGAAGGTAAGGCCGCCATCGGCGGTGAGGCGGTGGTCATGCACGCGCGGATTGCTGATGATGCCGTCGTCGGGGAGCAGGCAGAAATCATCGGTGAGGGAATCGAAATCTTACAAAATGCCAACGTACTCCAGCGCGCGCGCATCCAGCAATCGGCGTCCGTTCGTGGCACCGCTCTAGTGCAGGGCCAAGCGCTCGTCACGGGAACGGCGAGAGTCGAGGGATCCGCTTTTGTCGGAGGCACTGCCCACGTGGGTGACGCAGCTGTCGTTCGGGATGAGGCACATGTCTTGCAGCAGGCGATCATCGAAGGAAGCGCGACGGTTTCCGGCACTGCAACAGTTAAGGAGCAGGCGCGTGTTGGTGGCGCTGCACGCATTGAGGGAGCAGCTGTGATCGGTGGTGACGCTGTGGTGCTACATGCTCGTGTAGCAGATAATGCCGCCATCGGTGACCAAGCAAAAATCATTGGCGAAGGTATCGAAATTCTCCAGAGCGCCAGGGTGCTTCAGAACGCGCGCATTGAGGACGCTGCCTCGATCCGTGGCAGCGCTTTGGTGCAGGGCCATGCGCTCGTAACAGGCTCGGCGAGGGTGGAAGGAAATGCGCTCGTGGAGGGCCATGTCTTCATCGGCGAGCAGGCGGTCATCTCCGACCAGGCCCACGTCCGGGAGCTCGCGATCGTCGCTGGACGTGCCAAGGTTCTGGGATCGGCCACTGTGGCGGGAAGCGCCGCCGTCTGGGGGGAAAGCACGATCGCTGGGGAGGCGATCGTTTTCGAAGCCGCAGAGATTCATGGCCGCGCGACCATCTCTGGTAAAGCGAATGTCGCGGGCACCAGCTTCGTCGGTGACAATGCCATCGTTACCGACGAAGCCACGATCGGCGGCAATGGACGGGTGAGCATCAGCGGCAATGCCCAGCTAAGGGGCAGGGCCAAGGTCTTCGACCACGCATCGGTCTTTGGTGACGCGCAGGCATTGGGTGACGCGCTCTTGACCGGTAACGCTCGCCTAGCAGACTCCGCGCGCATCTCGGGGACCGCACACATGTTCGGACGCTCTATCGCTTCGGACAATGCGCGGATCGACGGGAATGCGCGCATGGGAGACGACAGTTTTCTCGCCGGAGATGCTCAGCTGCTGAACTCTGCGGTTATGTTCGAGCACGGCTTTGCGCGCGACGCTGCACGAGTCACGGGCAGCGCCGCCGTC
>DAIPJL010000237.1:0-3347 GCA_036770305.1 Bacteriovoracaceae bacterium
TTCTCCACGAGCTTGAAGTCGTCGTCGAGGCGCGTGAGCTGGCCCCAGGCGAGGGTCGGGAGCAGCAAGAGAGCGAGGTAAAGGCGCATGAGTCTTCCTTGCAGAGGGTGTTCCTCCTACCGAGCAAGCGGGGTGCCAGCGTCTGCGCAGCAAGTGCTCGGAATGCCGAAGCCCAATCGCGCAGAAGCGTCTGGCCCAGGGGCCGAGCGTTTAAGGACTACGCACCCTAACTGTGGGGAAGGGAGATCACGAAGGCGGCCCCGCCGAGGGTCGAGCGGTCGATGTGCAGCGTCCCCTTGTGCTGGTCCACGCAGTGGCGCACGGAGAGTAGGCCCAGGCCAGAGCCGGAGGGCTTCGTGGTGAAGAAGGGCATGAAGAGCGATTCGGTGATTTCCTTCGGGATCCCGGGCCCGTTGTCCTCGACGCGCAGAACGGCGCTGTCGTGAGTGTTCTCGACGATGAGGGTGACTCGGCCCTCGCTGGTGTACGGGCGCGTGGCCTCGGCCGCGTTGATGAGCAGGTTGAGGATCATCTGGTGCAGGAGCGTGGTGGAGCCGAAGACCAGCGTCTTCTCGGGCGCGGGCCGGAAGTCGTACTGGCAGCCCATGAAGGCCTTGTGCTTGGTGGCGATGTGCGAGCACTCCTGGGCCACGAGGTTCAGGTCCACCGTCTGGGGCTTGTCGGCTTCGACGTTGGAGGAGGTTTTGAGCTTCCCCATGATGGAGATGAGGCGTTCGTTGGCTTCCTTGATCTTCACCAGCGCCTCTTTGGCTTCGGGGTCGGTGCAGATGATGTTGAGCTGCTCGAGGCGCAGCGTGATGACGGAGAGGATGTTGTTGCAGTCGTGCGCGAGGCACGAAGCAAGGAGGCCCGCCGATGCCCGGCGCTCGGATTCGAGGATGGCCTTCTGGTTTCTGATGAGGAGCGCCTGGTCGTCGGCGATCTTACGGAAGAGAAAGCGCGAGAAGAAGAAAAGGCCCGCGGCGGAGACGAGGAAGAACATCACGCCTTTGTAGACCTCGAAGTAGAGGATTTCCTCGACGGACTTGGCGAACTTCGCTAGCAGGAGATCGGAGCTCACGATGTAGCTGATCCCCGCGACGAGGTAGGTGAGAGAAATAGTCAGAGCGTAGCGCAGTGGCCGGTTGTCGGTGTTCATGCTCCCATTATCGGCAGGAGGCCCGAGCTTGGAAGCTTAATTTTTTAAGCGCCGAAACTTAAGGCGCCGACATCAGGGCGTTGAAGGCCTCGTAGAAGCTCACGGTTGGGAAGCCCAGGCCCAGGGTAGGTGCTTGAGTTCGTTCAGGAAAGGGCGTGCGCTCGTCGACGCTAGTGGGCTCAGCAGCGTAGACCAGGCCGACCACGTCCCCGGCGATGTCCAAGATCGGCGAGCCGGAGTTTCCGCTGATCACGGGGCACCTCTCCAGAAAGAGGTCCTGGCCGTTGCGCGACTGTGCGCTCACCTGGCAGTCGAGCCTCACGATGCGCGCTTCCTTCGCGCTGATGTGGTCCACCACGTAGGGGGTGACTCGGTCGCCGGGACGCATTCCCGGGCTCACCATCTGCAGCGGCCGGGCGCGGACTTCGCGGTCGAGCTCGACGAGGGCGTAGTCTTCGTTGGAGAGTTTGCCGCGGCGGGTGCGGAAGTCGTGGCGGAAGAGGATTTCTTTGCAGCGAGCAACTTCGTAGCCAAAGCGGCGCTTAAAGACAGCGTAGAAGCCTTCGCAGGCCTGGGCGAGTTTTCCGGTTTCAAGACAGTGCGAGTTCGTCAGCAAGTGACGGGGGCCGACGAGCGCACCGGAGCAGAGCGAACTCTTGTCCGCGTCGTCGAAGTTCACGATGAAGAGCCGGGCGATGGCGTCGGGACAATCACCCGAGGGGCAGGAGATGCTCTGCTGCGCCATGAGCATGTCCATCTGTTCGACTGTGAGCTTGGTCTTTTTCACCGAAGACTCTTGCGAGCCTTGGCCACAGGCCACCAGGAAGAGCAGCGCAAACATGGGGATGAGTTTCATGGGCCTGATCATACCGGCACGGGGCAAAGAGTGGGGCAAGTTGCGTAGAAATTACTTGCTGCGCAGGGCCCCGGCGAGCGCGGCCAGTGCCACTGCACTGGCGCAGGCGGCGTTGAGCGCGTAGACCCCTTGGTCGATGGGGATGCGAACGAGGTCGTCCAGCACCGCGAGGACCTCGGGGGAGATGCCGCTGGCCTCGCTGCCGATGACGATGGCGGTCCGGCGTTCGAAAAGGTAGGCCGGCAGATCCGTGGCCTGGGGACGGTTCTCGAAGCCGACCAGGCGGATCCCCAGCGCCCGGAGCGCGCGCAGTTCGGCGACGAGGTCCTCGCACTGGCGCGTTCGCATCACGTAGACGTTCCCCATGGAGGTGCGCACCGCGCGCCGCTGGAAAGGGTGGCAGGTGCGCCGGTCGAGCAGGATCTGACGAACTCCGAAGGCAGCGGCGTTGCGGACGATGGCGCCGACGTTATCCGTTTTCGCGATCCCGTCCAGGACGATGACGGGGGCGTGCTCCGCGAGCTCCGCGAGGCTTGCCTCCGCGGGCCTTCTCCCGCGGGCCATAATCCCCTGGTGCATCTCATGGCCGACGATCGTGCGGTAGCTCTCCGGAGTCACGGCGTAGACTTCGGCGTCCGGGTGTCGCGCTAGGAGCTGCGCGTGCGCTGCGAGCCACTCCGCGGGTGCCAGGACCGTCGTCACGACGAGCTCCGAACGCAGGAGCTTGAGCACCACTTCCGATGAGTCGGCGATGAAGTGCTCGGGGCCCGGGGTGTGGTCCCGTAGCCCCTGGAAATAGGCCCAGACATGGGGCGGTGGTGATGGAAAATCTTTCACGCCCAACCTCATACCGAGTCGAAAAACCTTTGTCTAGGCCCTATTCATCGTCAGGGCCCGCCGGCCTGCTTATAGTGCGCCTCATGAAAAACAAACTGCTCTTCGCTCTCGGCTTCGCCGCCCTCGTCTCCTCCGTCGCCTCCGCCTGTGACAGCAGCACCAGCACGGTCCCCCTCGTGGACCCGACGAAGGCCGAGCCCTGGGAGGTGGACCTGCGCAGCTACCGGCCACAGCGCCTAAGCCGCGGCGTGGTCCTGGTGTTTCCGTCGATCGCCGGTGAGACGGTGCTCGAGCGGCGCTTCGCTCAGCGCCTGTGCCGCCAGGGTCTCGAGGCGCACGTGCTCAACGTCGTCCGGGAAACTAACCCGGAGGAGGAGCGCCGTGATCTGAGCATCCACGACGCCAGCTACGTGCGGGCCCTCGCCGGCGTCCGCGCCGTGATCGCGAAGCTCGACGCCGAGCGGACGCAAGCGCCGCGCTTCGCGATCGTCGGTG
>DAIPJL010000238.1:0-3288 GCA_036770305.1 Bacteriovoracaceae bacterium
CCCGGGAGCGGACCCCCACCAGGCAACCTTAGGCTCGACGACCATCGCGCATGGAAGTGCGCTCGCCGTTGACCGCTCCTCGCTGGCAGCGCGGAACACCTACGCCGACAGCTACGCCTTCCGCGAGCGCACTCCGGCCTCGAAAGTCGGCCTGCTCGGTGAGTTCCTCGATTCTCTGCCGGCGACCCTCATCCGCTCTCGCCTCTCCGTGGTGCACGCCGGGCGCAGCGAGGAAGACCTGCGCTACAACTGGCACAACGACGAAGACGTGTTCCTTTCACTCCGGATCAACGTCCCACTGCTCACCGATCCCACGCACACGCTCCAGCTCCTTCACCTCGACGCCGAGACGAACCGCAGTCGCCTCGAGGAGCAGCACCTCGAAGCGGGCCGGGCTCACGTCTACGACACGGGCCAGTTCCATCGCCCCTGCGTCCGGCGCTTCCCCTCGAGTGAGCGGATCGTACTCATCGCGGCGATCGCCCCCTGGTTTCACTTCGACGTCGCAAGCGCCAGCTGGGTGAGCAACGAGTACTACGGGAAGCTCCACCCCTTCGAGCTCCTCGCCGAAGGCCTGCTCGGGCCATACATCGGGAGGGCCTCGTGAGAGTCTTTCTGCTCCTCGTCCTCGCCGCCTGCGCCCGCTCCCCCTCCGTTGCTCCGCCGGCCACCCCTCACTGGCCCGAGTTCGCCGCGAGGCCGGACGCACCGGTTCTGCTGGTGCACTACCTCACCCACTGTCCGATCCTGCGCCGGTCTCTTCCGACACTACAAAAAATCTCCGACGACTTCCCGCTGCTTGAAGTCGTTTTCTTCGAGAGCGGTGAGGTGAGCGAGCGCGAGCTCTTCGCCGAGGCGACGGCCGACTGGCGAAGGCCCCCGGCCTTCGTCTCCGATCGCAGTTTCCTACGCGCGCGCGCGCTCAAGGCCACCGTGGCCGGAGAAGTCTTCCTCTTCAACTCGCGCAGGCTCGGCGCGGCGCTCGTGTACCGCGGAGCGATCGACGACGGCGCGAGCTTCGACCACAAGTCCCGCGCTCCCCAGCGCCACTACCTGCGCGAAGCACTGGGAGCGCAGGCACGAGGAGAAGCTCCCGCCGTCGCCGAGGTCCCGGCGCTCGGCTGCAGCCTCGAGATCCCATGAATGTTTTTTTGCTTCTGCTGAACATGGGGCTCATGCTCGGCGCCGCCTGGCGGGTGGAGCTGCCGCAGATCCTCACCGTCGCGCTGCTGGCCTACGCCCTCGGGAGCTCCGGGAGCCCGCGCCTGGCGCACGCCGCTCCCTGGGTGCTCGTAGCGTGGGTGCTGAGCGATCTCTCCGCCATGTCGTTCGACAACCATCTCCGGTACCGACCGGCCGCGCACGCTCAGCTCCTCCTCGAGTACGGGGTCACCGCTTTCGCGCTCAAGCTCGCGACAGTGGCCCTCGCCCTGCTCGTCGTCTGGGCCCTCCTGTGGGCGATCCAGCGCCTCTCGCGCACCACTCTCGGCCGCAACCTCTCACTGCTCTGCGCACTCCTCGCGAGCATCACGGCCCTGCTCTTTCTTGCGCCGGCCCTCGCGCTTCCTGCCGGCGTGCTACGCATCCTCGTGACGGTGCTCATCATCCTGGTCCTTCGGCTCGTGCAGTACGCACACACCCCCGCCTCTCCGGGGGCCTTTCTGCGGCAGGCGCTACCGCCGATCTACGACCCCTCTCCCTTCGTGCGCCACTGCGACGAAGGGCCTCGCGCGGGGAGCATCGACTTCTCCTCGCGGGCCTCCCTGCGCTGCCTCGTCTTTTTCCACCTACTTTACAGCGGCGGTCAGCTCCTCGCCGAGGCGCTCTTTCACGCGGATCCGGAGCTCCTCTTCCCCGTCGCCGCCGGCGTGCTGCCGAACCTCGAAGTGATCCCTCTGCCCCTTCTCACCAGCGCCGCTCGGCCGGCGCTGTGGGGCGCCCTTTTTTTCCGCGGGCTCTTCTTCATCACCAACGTCATGTCCATCTCACTCCTAGCGGAAGCGGCCTATCACTTCTTCGGGCGCCGGCTTCGCAGCGAGTTCGCCTTCGACCTGCGCGCCCCCTCCTTCGCCGACTTCTTCAGCGGTATCGTTCCGATGCAGGCGCAGTTCATCAAAGACGCCTTCCTCTACCCGTGCTTCGAAGTGATCGGCCCTCGGAAGCGCGGCACGGTCGCGGTGATCTCTGTCATCGGTGTGTTCCTGTGCGGGACGATACTGAACCTCGTCAAGTTCCTCGACCCGCGCCAGAGCGGCGATGCGCTGGAGAATCTCTGGCGCTTCACCCAGGTCGACCTCGTCGCCTACGGCCTCATCGGCGCCGCCCTCGTGGGCCTTCGCGGCGAGTGGGCGCGCCGGGCCCTCAATCGTGTCCCGCTCAACCTGTGCTACGTGTTGCTCCTCGGCGTGGTCATCACCATCCGCCACCGTGCCCTCGTCGTTCCCCTCGGTGAGAAGCTACGCTTCTTCGTCTTCCTTCTCGGGGGGCCCGCGTGAGACACCTCCGGCCGATCGCTGCGCTCGTGCTCTTCCTCGTTTTCCTCCCCTTCGAGGACGGGCTCTTCGTGACGAGCGAAGAGCAGAGCTACCGCATCCACCTGTCTCCCGCGCCCTTGCTCGCACCGGCCGGTGTCGCCGTGGTGACAGACGCCACCTCCCCCGAGGTCTGGAAGCGCTACGGGCGGAAGCTGCGGATTCTGTGGCACGCGCTGCGCGGCCAGCAGCAGGCGCTCGTGATCCACAAGAAGAGCGCCCTCGCAGCGATCGGCGAAGTCCACCGGTCGCTCCCCTGTTCGAAAGACCAGTTCCCGGTCATCGACTACTCGGGCCTCGAGCTTCGCTGCGGCGGTCTGGAGGAAGAACAACTCTTCCGTCGCTTCAGTACCTTCACGCCACTTTCCCTCAGCCCACTGCGCTACCAGCAAGACATGCGCGGCTCTCGCTTGCGGGTAGGGTGCCAGGGAGCCTCGTGTCAGCAGGAAGAGTTCGCGCTCATGGGGCCTTGGCAAGTCGTCGCGCAAGAGAACTGCCGACTCGATCTCAACTGGGCACCCGAGCGCTGGGCCGGGGTTCTCGCGCAGCTCCCGCTCCCGCTCCTGCAGCAGCTCAACGGCTGCGAGGGGTTGAGCGTGGCGCAACGGACTATCCTCGAGCGAACCCTGGCCTTCCGGCGGCGTTACTTCTGAGCACGTTTTTCCAGCAAGGCCGGCCCGACCATCTTCGCCAGTGTGCGCGATAGCTGCTGGTAGTAGAGGCGCGTCTTCTCGAAGCCATTACCTTTGTGCAGGAC
>DAIPJL010000239.1:0-3268 GCA_036770305.1 Bacteriovoracaceae bacterium
CGCCCAGCACGGCGCCGCGCCGGATGCTCTTGAGCTGGTCTTTGTTGTCGAGCTTCTTGGAGCTGTCGGTGAGGAAGAAGATGTGCTGCAGGTTCTTGCTCACCACCGTCTGCGAAAGGTCGCCGAAGGCCTGCGCCTCCATGGCGAGGTAGGCGTCGCGGCCCTTGGAGGCGCCGGCTTCGAGGACCTCGAGGATCTTCAGCGGCGCCGGGTAGAAGCCCTTCGACTGCTCGAGGACTTTCTGGCGCGCTTTCTGGAAGATGATCTCGCGCGTGAGGAAGTTCTCCGTGGCCGCGCGCTGGAAGCTCTCACCGAGCGAGCCGCGCTTCGGCACGGGCTTCAGGAGCAGCCCCGGTGCGAGTTCGAGCATGCGCTCGACCGGAAGGATCGCCTCGGCCAGGCCCAGCTTGAAGGCGGCCTTGCCTTTCACCTGGCGGCCCGAGAGGATGAGGTCCAGGGCCGCGGGAAGACCGATCTTGCGCGGCAGCCGGTAGGTGCCACCGAAGCCCGGCAGGACTCCGAGCATCACCTCCGGCAGGCCCAGCGCCGTCTTAGAGTTATCGGAGACGTAGATGCGCTGGCAGGAGAGCGCCAGCTCGAGGCCACCGCCCAGGCACACGCCGTCGACGAGTGCCGCTGTCGGCACCTTGAGATCTTCGATCAGGTTGTAGAGCAGCTGGCCCTGTTCCGCGCCACGCGCGGCCTCGGCCTCGGACTTGAGGGAGGCGATGAGGGTCACGTCGACGCCGGCGAGGAAGACACCGGGCCTGTGCGAGAAGAAGAGCACGCCACGGATTTCTTTTTTTTGCTTCTTCGCGATCTCCGCGAGAACCTGCCGCAGCTCCTCCATGGTGTCACGCGTGAGCGTGGTCATGGACTTCTTTTCGTTCAGGCCGAAGCCGACGTAGGCGATCTGGTCGCGGACTTCGAAGGAGAGGTTGGTGAGTTGCATGGGGAGCCTCGCTTAGGAAAGGTTCTCGACGACCACGGCGCCGCCCTGGCCACCGCCGATGCACAGGGTAGCAAGGCCGTAGCGACCCTTGCGGCGTTTGAGCTCGTGGGCGAGGGTGACGACCAGCCGCGCGCCGGTGGCGCCGACCGGGTGCCCGAGGGCGATCCCTCCCCCGTTGACGTTCAGCTTCTCCGCGGCGATTTCACCCAGCGCATCGTCGAGGCCCCAGCGCGCGGCGAGGGACTTGTCTTTCATCACGCGCTCGCAGGCGATGACCTGCGCGGCGAAGGCCTCGTTGAGCTCGACGAGGTCCATTTCTTTCAGCGACAGGCCCGTGCGCCGGAAGACGCCGTGGCTCGCGAGCACGGGGCCGAGGCCCATGCGCTCGGGCTCGAGGCCGTGGAAGTGGTAGTCCACCAGGCGCGCCATCGGCGTGAGGCCATGCTTCTTCAGCGCCTCCTCCGAGCACAACAGCCACATGGCCCCGCCGTCGGTGATGGGACAGGCGTTGCCCACGGTGACCGTGCCGGTGCCCTTCTCGAAGTAGGGCTTCATCTTGCCGAGGCCTTCGACGGTGGAGTTGGCGCGCGGCCCGACGTCGTCGCCGAGCACGCGGTCGAGCTTCGCGCCGATGGTGATCGGCAGGATCTCGTCCTTGAAGCGGCCGCTCTTCGTCGCCTCGACGGCGCGCTGGTGCGAGCGGTTGGCGAACTCGTCCTGCTGCTGGCGCGTGATGCCGAGCTCGCGGGCGAGCTTCTCGGCGGTCTGGCCCATGTTCAGGCCGCAGAAGGGGTCCGTCAGGCCCTGCTCGATGGCGATGATCGGCTTGAGGTAGTCGGGCCGGAACTTCGAGACGATGGCCAGCTTCTGCATGGCCGACTTCGCCTTCATGAGGTCACTGAAGAGCGCGGTCATCTTCTTGGAGTAGATCAGCGGCATCTGCGACATGCTCTCGGCGCCGCCGGCGAAGACCACGTCGGCGCGGCCCGCGACGATCTTGTCATAGGCCTGGGCGAGGGCCTCCATGCCGGACGCGCAGTTGCGGTGCACGCTGTGGCCCGAGGTCTTCTTGTGCAGGCCCGCCTCGAGGGCGACGACGCGGCCCAGGTTGGGGTACTTCGCCGGCGTGCCGGTGTTGCCGACGATGACCTCGTCGACGGCGTCGTCGGGCAGGCCGTGCTTGTCCACGAGGTGGCGCACGAGGTAGTGCACCAGGTACGGCGCCGCCACCTCCGCGAGGTCCATGCCGGCCTTCACCTGGGGGGTACGCTTTCCGTCGACGAGGTAGACAGCTTTCATGCAAACACATCCTTGTGGCAGAGAATTTCTAAGGCCCTTCCATTGTGCCAAATCTGCTCTGCTTTGGGAGTAAAGAAATCCAGAAAAGCGCTTTGCTCAAGCTTCCCGCGGAGGCATAAAAAAAAGGGCCCGCCGAGGCGGGCCCTTGGTGGTTGTCTTTGGCCTTCGGCTAGAAGACGATCAGCATCCCGACGAACACCGACAGGGCGTTCGAACCGATGATCTCGTCGCTCAGCTCCTGCAGACGACGCTGGTCCGGGGCGTTGAAGGGGTTCACCCCGTTGTCGCCCGAGCCCGAGCCGAAGCCGCGCGAGTACTGGAACTCGAGGTTGAGTCCCACCGAGCGCGTGATGAGGATCTCCGAACCGGCGTTCAGCATACCGGTGGCGTAGGAAGTGGTGTACTTCTCGTTGCCGAAGTTGTTCCCGAACTGCTGGAAGCTCGCGTTGTCGCCGTACTCCATGGTCATCCGGTTGTAGCCCAGGCCCGCGCCGACGTAGGGACGGAAGCGCTCACCCTTGGTGATGAAGAACTTGGCGTAGAGGTCAAGGCCCATGTTCGAGTACTTGATCTCGCGGGCGTTCCCGTAGACCGAGTTGTAGCCGCCGCCCCAGGTGGTATCTCCGTAGACGTTGGCGAAGTCCTTCGTCGAAAACTGGCCGTAGTTGATGCCCACGCCCATGCTCAGGCGGTCGGAGACGTTGCTCTCCACGCGGATACCGCCGGCGAACTCGGTCTCGAGCTTCTCGGCGTCACCTTGGAAGTTCGTCACCCCGGCGTAGGGAAGGAGCTTGATCTCTTCGAAGGGCTTCAGCTCGCCGGCAGCCGCGGCCGGAGCGGCCGCCGCGCTGATCTGGGCCGGAGCGGCCTGGGCCACGCTCACGCTGTCCTCCAGCGGTGCTTCTTTCTTCTTCACCCACTTCGCGCAGTCCTTCGAGGTGTCTTCTTCGAGGATGCACTTCAGGCGCTTCTCGTTCTCCGCGCTCTTGCGGTTGAACTCCTTGATCGCCTTCTGGG
>DAIPJL010000033.1:0-14242 GCA_036770305.1 Bacteriovoracaceae bacterium
TTCTTGATCAGCAGTACGTCGTGGACGTAGCGGCGTTCGGTGATGGTGGCGAGCTGGATCCCCGCGGGGCGCTCGGAGCCGAGGTCTTTGTACGAGTGCACCACCAGGTCGACTTTCTTCGCCAGCAGCGCCTCGTCGAGTTCCTTGGTGAAGAAGTCTTTGCCTTCCAGCTGCCACAGCGGCCGATCGACGATCTGGTCGCCTTGGGTTTTAATCAGCTCGAGCTCAAACTTCTCGCCGCTCAAGCGTTCGAGTTCGTGTTTGACGAGCGTGCATTGGGTGACGGCCAGGAGCGAGCCGCGCGTGCCGATTTTGTACATGGGACGAGGCCTAATTTTTAGAGAGCAAATGTGGCCTGGGCAGTTTGCCACTTACGATTCTTTTCTTCAAGCCAGCGGGCGCGGCGCTCGACGATGTCCAGCATGGCCTTTTGCGCCGTCTGGATCTTGGCGCGCTTCTGGTCTTCCATCAGCGCACCTTCGGCGAAGATGTCTTCCAGACGCAGGAGTCCTTCGGCTTTGGTGAAATGCGTCGCTAGGGCGCTTGGTGAGCCAAGATCCACCATCAGTCGGTTGTGATGGCGGGTCGCCCAGCTTTCGAAGAAATCCTGCGCGAGCAGTGTGCCCTCGAAGCCGATGGTGTTAGCGATGAAGGCGAAGTCGCTCCAGCGGTGGCGCTCCTGCCAGGGGAGGAGCTGGGTGCCGTGAAGCTGTGAAAGCTCCTCCATGCGTCCCTGGTTACGGGCACAGAGGATGATCTCGCTGCGCTTTTTGAACTGGTTCACCAGGTCCTCCGCCAGCTGGCCCGAGCCCAGGATGAGGATAGGGGCGTCTTTCATGCGGCCCGCGAAGTGCCGGCGCGTCAGGTGAGCGTAGGTCTTCTGACCGATGCCGATGAGGTGCTCGGTGCGAATCTCCTTGGCGTCCTTGAAGAGCTTCTCCAGCACGAGGAGGAGTTTGCCGTCGCGCTGAGGAAACTGAACGAAGTTCTGATAGGCCTCTTTGAACTGCCCCACGATCTCGTTCTCACCGACGAGCTTCGATTTCAGGCCGCAGATGGTTTCGAGCAAATAAAGATAGGCGTCGGGACCTTCGGCCTTTTCATGCAGGGGAAGCGGATGCGCCACGAAGGGACGCTGTTCAAAGCTGACCACCACTGTGCGTTGACAGGTTTTCAGCAGAAAGGAGTGCCCTAGAGTCGCAACTTCGGGAGTCGCTCCGGCGGGGAAATTCCAGAGGTTAAGGGACTGAACCATGTGCCAAGTCTAATGAGTTTCACATCCTTTTTTGTCATGAAAATGTCATAGGAAAACTTTGTGTGATCTTGCTCATCTTGACGGAATCTTAACAAAGGGCCAATTACAGGCCTAGGCCCATTTTGCTATCTTTGCCCCCTAGGTTAAACACGCTATGTCATCGTTGAAAAACAATTCTTTAGGGCCAGCGAAAACGGGCCTAAGTTTTCGTCTGCTGGGGCTTGTCCCCGGCCCTCTGAAGCGTGCCTTTCAGCGTTTCGATCAGCGGGTAGATGGCGCCGCCAGTTTTTTCGTGCGGCACTACGGAAAGAGCCGCTTCATGGTGGCGATGTCCAAGAAGGCCCAGTATCTGGGCCTCGAGGAACTTTTCCTGAAAGGCCCCAAGGCCTTCATCTACTTCTTTCTCTTTTATCTTGTGCGGGACACGATCCTGTACATCATCTTGCCCATTTGGTTTGCCCGCATGGTGGACTAGGGGTCTAGGGAGTCTTGGAGTATGCAAACTTTTAGTATCATCTACACGCTCTTAGGAGGTCTCGGGATCTTCTTCTTCGGCATGAAGTTCATGTCCGATGGCCTGCAGGCGATGACCGGCGACGCGATCCGTAGGATCATCAACTCCATCACCGGCAACCGCGTCATGGCGGTGGGCGTGGGCCT
Organism: Bacteriovoracaceae bacterium; assembly: GCA_036770305.1. GTDB lineage: Bacteria > Bdellovibrionota > Bacteriovoracia > Bacteriovoracales > Bacteriovoracaceae > UBA6144. The sequence goes on from DAIPJL010000033.1 coordinate 1,916, forward strand.
CGGCGTCACCCTCCTCGTGCAGAGCTCGTCGATCACCACCGTCATGACCGTGGGCATGGTGAACGCCGGCCTCATGACACTGAAGCAGGCCATCGGCGTGATCTTCGGCGCCAACATCGGCACCACCATCACCGGCTGGATCATCTCGATCAAGGTCGATAAGTACGGTCTTCTGCTGGTGGGGCTTGGCTTCATCCCGGGCCTCTTCGCGAAGTCCAGCAAGTGGCAGCACACGGGCCGCGCGATCCTCGGCGTCGGTATGGTCTTCATCGGTCTTAAGACCATGAGCGACGCCTTCGTTCCGCTGCGCGAGAGCCAGGCCTTCCTCGACTCCATCGCCTACTTCGCCGGCTCGAACTACCAGGCCTACCTCGCCTCCATCCTGATGGGCTGCGCACTCACCATGGTGGTGCAGTCGTCCTCGGCGATGCTGGGCATCACCATGGCCCTCGCCACCACCGGCGTCATCAACTACAACACCGCCGTGGCGCTCGTGCTCGGCGAGAACATCGGCACCACCATCACCGCGCTGCTAGCGTCGGTCGGCGCCAGCGTGTCCGCCAAGCGCGCGGCGCGCGCCCACGCCACCTTCAACGTCATGGGCGTGCTCGTCATGTTCGTCGTGCTGCCCTACTACTTCGACTTCGTGAACTGGCTCGTTCCCGGGGACGCGAACTTCCAACTTCCGGACGGCACTCGTCCGAACATCAACGCCCACATCGCCATGTCGCACACCATCTTCAACGTGAGCTCGACGCTGATCTTCTTGCCCTTCGTCGACACCCTGGCCAAGTTCGTCACGAAGATCACGCCGGACACCGACACCAAAGAAGTCCCGCAGCTGCTGCTCCTCGGAAATCCCTCGGACCTGCTGCCCGCAACGAGTTTGGTGCAGGCTGAGTCGGAGATCCGCAAGATGGCCGACGTCGTCGCGCGCATGTACAAGGTGACCCGCGAGTACTGGCACGAGAACGAGGACGACCCGAAGAAGCTCGCCAAGATTCTGGACTACGAGCGCATCACCGACAACATCCACAAGGAAGTCACCGTCTTCCTGTGCTACGTGATGGAGCGGCCTTTGTCGCACCACCAGTCGGAGCAGACCCAGGCGCTCATCAAAATCTCCGACGAACTCGAGAGCTGCGCCGACTACCTCGAGCGCCTGGCGATGTACCGCGAACGCTTCCGCGGCGGCGAGACGCTGGAAGGGGAGAGCCGCGCCGAGTTCTTCAGTTTCATGGACGAGGTGCAGAGCTTCTTCAACATGGCCATCGCGGGCCTCGAGAAGGGGTCGACGCAGGACAAGGCGCGGCTCACCACCAAGAGCGAGGAGCTGCAGATCTGGGCCGACTCGATCCGCGACAAGCACCTGGATCGGATCTCTAAGGGCGCCTACAAGCCGGTCACCGCGCTGACCTTCTCTGACATGGTCGTGGCCCTGCGCAAGATCCGCACCCACGCCTTCCACATGTACAACTCGGTGTTGGTGCTCAACACCAAGCAAGACTGAGGTACCCATGGGCCTGATGTTCACCGCCGACCAGCTGCTCGAGCGTGACCGGGGACTGACCTTCGACGACGTGCTGCTCGTGCCGCGCCACTCGACGATCAGCTCGCGGCGCCACCCGAACCTGACGGGCCGCCTGACGAAGAAGTTCCCCCTCGCCACGCCCATCATCTCCGCCAACATGGACACCGTGACGGGCAGTGCGATGGCGATCAAGATGGCGTCACTGGGAGCGGCCGGGATTCTGCATCGGTTCATGTCCCCCGCCGAACAAGTCCTGGAGCTCCAGGCGATCAAGAAGGCAGCTCCTCAGTCACCCGTCGCCGTTTCCATCGGTGTGAAAGAAGAGGGGATGGAGCGCGCGAAGCTTCTCGTGGAAGCAGGAGCAGATGTTCTGACTCTCGATATCGCTCATGGTGACTCCATCATGATGCTCGAGACTCTCGACTTCGTGAAAAAGCATTTCCCGCACGTGCAGATCATCGCCGGTAACGTCGCCACTCCCGAAGGCACCCGCATGCTGATCGAGCACGGCGCCGACGCCGTAAAAGTGGGCATCGGCCCAGGCTCCATGTGCACCACGCGCATCATCACCGGCTGCGGTGTTCCCCAGCTGACCGCCATCGCCCTGTGCGTTGCCGAGGCGCGCCGGCACGATGTTCCGGTGATCGCCGACGGTGGCATCAAGACCTCCGGCGACATCGTCAAGGCCTTCGCGGCCGGTGCGGAAAGTGTCATGCTGGGAAGTATGCTGGCCGGTTGCATCGAAACTCCCGGAGAGGTGGTCGGCGGTAAGAAAAAGTACCGCGGCATGGCCTCGAAGGATGCTCAAGTATCCTGGCGCGGCGAGCTCCCCAAGGGCATGGCGCCGGAGGGCGAAAGCCGCCTGGTGGCCTGCAAGGGCAGCGTCGAGCACATCATCGATGAGCTGGCCGGCGGTATCCGCTCGGGGATGACCTACTTGAACGCTCAGACCTTGGGCGAAATTTGCACCAATGCCCGGTTCATCGAAATGAATTCTTCCGGTATGATGGAGTCTCGGCCTCACGGGCTTAACTCTTAGTACTCTTCAAGGATTCGTCGTGCAGTCCGACGTCATCGAGATCGTTGCCGCCTACCCCAAGCTCGCCGCGCGCTTGAGCGAACGCCCGCAGGAGCGCGCGCGCATGGAGAAGCTCGTCGGCGAGATCCACGGGGATTTTTCGCCGGCCGTGGCCACCACGCTCTCCCGAGTCATCGAGGCCACTTTCCTGCGCCTCTACGACGGCGTTCACCTCGACCTCCCGGAGGGCATGAACCTCGAAGAGTTGATGAAAACTCACCACATCGTCCTGGTGCCGAACCACCAGTCCCACGCCGACTACGTGGCCCTGACCTACGCGCTGTGGAACCGCTTCAAGCTGCCGGTCTACGTGGCCGGCGGGATCAACCTGAACATCTTCCCCATCGGGCCCATGTTCCGCAAGGCGGGCGCTTTCTTCATTCGCCGTTCCTTCAACTCCGACATCCTCTACAAGCTGACCTTCGAAGCCTACGTGTACTACCTTCTGAAGAAAAACTTCATCGTGGAGTTCTTCTTCGAGGGCGGCCGCACGCGCACCGGCAAGCTCATGAAGCCGCGCTACGGCCTCTTCCAGATGCTCCTCGAGGCCCATGGTCAGATGCAGGATTCGAAACCCTTCTTGTTCATTCCGGTCTCCCTGGCGCATGAGTACATCCCCGAGGCGCGGGCCCACGCCCGCGAGCTCGGCGGCGCGAAGAAGGAAGCGGAAAAAACCACCCAGCTCTTCAAGCTCTTCAAGCTCTTCAACAAGCGCCTGGGCTCGATCCACGTGCGCTTCGGGGAGGGCATCATGGTGCCCGGCTACGTCGGCGAGATCAAGCGCGCCACCCAGGAGCTGGCCTTCGAGTGCTTCAAGGCCGTGGGACGGGGCATGCCCATCACTCCTTCGGCACTTCTGGCGCTCATCATGCTCGACGAGCCCACCGGCGCGCTCACCTGGCGGCAGATCGAAGACAAGGCCCGCGACATCGCCGACTACTGCAACAAGCTGCAGATCCCGCTGACGCCCTCGCTGAAAGGGGAGCTGCTCTCGGATTCGCTGCGCTCGGCCCTCGACATGTTCATCGCGAATAAGAAAATCGATCTCATCCGACGGGAAAAGCTCGGCCAGGTCTTCTACGTCGTGAAGCGCGAGGCGCGCGTGGAAGTGCTCTTCCACAAGAACATGATCCTGCACCACTTCCTCGTGCCCGGCTTCATCAACGCCGTCTGGTTCAAGATCTTCAGCGGCGACATTAAAACCTCCATGGAACTCACGCGCTACCTCCAGCAGCAGCGCAACGAACTCAAGTACGACTTCTACCTCCCGAGCATCAAGGAGATGATCCTCCACGCGCGGGACGTGGTGGGCTACGCCGTGGGCCGGCCCATGCACGCCCTCGACGAGGCGCTGAGCTTCGGGCCCAACGATCTCTTCCAACTCGCCCGTAGCGTGCGCCACTTCTCCACCGCCTTCAGCTACCTCTACGAGGCCTACTACCTCTCGGCCATCACGCTGAAGTACCTGGCCGAGGAGAGTTTCAACCACGACCGCTTCCTCTCGGTTTCCCTCGAGCTCTTTGGTCTCGAGCTGGAGCATGGCCGGGTCATCCGTTACCCCGAGACCTACTCCGTGCCGATCCTGCGGGATACCTTGGACTACATGCAGGGCCAGTCTGTCATCAAGCGTCAAGATGGTGGCAAGTTCACCGTCACCGACGCGGCACTCTTGGATAAATTGATTGAGAAATTCCTGCGCGATCTGAATGATCAGGTGGCGATCAACCTCAAGTTCAATAAATCCTCGCCGCTGGCCTAGTGGGGATGTGTCTTTGGGGACTTGCCGTTTATCCCCGCCGCAAGGTAAGTTAATGCCTCTGATATTGTTTCAGACCCCGCAATTTTATGGAGGTGGGTTATAAGCGAGAAGTTCCAAGAGCCACGCGTGAACGAGAAAATTCGGGCCCATGAGATTCGTCTCATCGGCGACGACGGAAAGCAGTATGGCGTGGTGACGCTCTCACAGGCGCGACTTATCGCAGAGAACGAACAGCTGGACCTCATCGAGATTGCTCCAACCGCGCAGCCTCCCGTTGTGAAGCTGATGGACTACGGGAAGTACAAGTACCAGATCCAGAAGAAGGCTTCCGAAGCCAAGAAAAAACAAGTCGTTATCGAAGTCAAAGAGATGAAGTTTCGCCCGGGGATCGATAAGCACGATCTCGAAGTGAAGATGAATCAGATCGTGAAGTTCTTGGAGCATGGCGACAAAGTGAAGCTGCTGATGCAATTTCGCGGTCGTGAGATGGCCCACAAAGAGATCGGGCTAGGGAAATTCGACGAGATCATCAAGTTGATCCAAGAAAAAACCGGCGCCGTGCTCGAAGCTGAGCCGAAGATGATGGGCAACCGCTGCAATGCCATGGTGGCCCCCGGAAAGAAGGGCAAATAGCTCTTTTCCTCCCAGATTTAACATGTTAGATTGGCGCACTCGATTTTAATGAGTGCTTAAGATTTTCCCGCTTTGAGGAGCTGATTTTATGTCTAAGAAAATGAAAACCAAGCGTGCCGCTGCTAAACGCTTCAAGGTCACTGCCACTGGTAAGATCAAGTATAAGAAGTCGCACTTGCGCCACCTTCTGAGCAATAAGTCGAAGTCGGCCAAGAAAGATAAGAACGAGCCGGGATATGTGAATCCTGCCGACTATCACAACGCCATTAGCTGTATCCCTTACCTTCGCTAGTTTCTAGTCGAAGTAACAACCTTTCAGAGTAGCAAATTAGGGTTAAGTGACGAAAGTCCCCCTATGAGTGAAGAAGGAGAAATGTATGTCACGTGTAAAAAGAGGCTTTAAGGCCCGCCAACGCCGCAACAAGATTCTGAAGCTCGCGAAGGGCTTCCACTTCGACCGTCGTACGAAGTACAAGCATGCTTCAGAGACCGTTCGTCGCGCACTCCACTACGCCTACAAGGGCCGTCGCCTCCTGAAGCGCGACATGCGCCGTCTGTGGGTTGTGCGTATCAACGCCGCTGTTCGTCCTCTCGGTCTGTCTTACTCGCGCTTCATCGACGCTCTCAAGAAGAAGAACGTTGTCATCAACCGCAAAATGCTCTCTGAGCTTGCGATCCGTGACATGGGCGCTTTCAAAGCGGTTGTCGATTCCGTTAAATAATCGAAATAAGATAAAATATTGGCCCCAATCCATGTGTTTTCGATGGATTGGGGCTTTTTTTTTGCTAGCACGGCACAGGGTTGTCTGCTAACCTGTTAATATCTAGTTAGTTTTGATACTAAGCTTTTGAAAATTCATGGAGGACTTTCAATGAGCATGACCAAGGCCGACATCGTCGAGCGCATTTACAAAGAAGCAGGGTTCTCTAAGAAAGAAGCTGCGGAACTGGTTGATCTTGTTTTCAAGGTCATCAAAGACACCCTCGCCAAGGGTGAGAAAGTCAAAATCTCTGGTTTTGGTAATTTCTCTATCCGCGACAAAGCGACCCGCGTGGGACGCAACCCGCAGACGGGTGAGGCCATGACGATTTCTGCTCGTCGCGTGCTGACCTTCAAGCCCTCGCAGATTCTCAAGGAAGACATCACCGATCGCTACGCGCATCGCCTCGATGATCAGGGTAACGAGAACACCGCTCTTCCCGTGAAGGAAGGCAAGCCTCGTGCCTTGAGTTCGTTCCTCGCCGGCATCGAAGAGCCGGATTCGGACGATGACGACATGTACGATGAGGAGTAAGCTCTAGGAATGGATGCCTCCATGTCCATTCCTCAGAAGTCTCACTTCCGCTTCTCCGAACTCGGCCACATCACCGGCATCAAGCCCTATGTGTTGCGCTACTGGGAGACCGAGTTCGAGGAGATCGCTCCGGTCACCGGCGACGATGGTCAGAAGCTCTACTCCCGTCAAGACGTGGAGCTCATCCTCAAGATCAAGGCCCTGCTCTTCGAGAACAAGCTCTCGCTCCTCGAGGCGAAGGCTTTTTTACGGAGAGGCGAGGAGCTCGGTGCGGAAGAAGTGCGGACGGACACCGGGCCAAAAGGCCCTGCACTAAAAGGCCCTGCGGCCCTGAGCTTCGAGGAGCTAGAGCGTGTCCGCGCGCCGCTCTTCGAGGGCCTCGCGTTCATCAAGTCTCTTAAAAAAAGACAGGGCTGGAGCTAGCCGTTCGCGCTGGCAAGCAGGCGGCAGAGGGCCTCGCGCTCGCTGGGGACGTGTGCTCCCCACTCGTTCTGCTTGAGGAGAAGTTGGTCACTGGATTTTTTTACGAACTCGCCCAAGAAGCGGCGAGCGCTGGGGTAACTCTTATCACTCATGGTGCGAAGCTCGTTCCCCAGTCGCTGGCGCATCTGCGCCGGAGCTTGCAGGAAGGGGTTGACCGCGCGCTCGTGGGCCGACAGCGCGGAGGCGCAGAGGTCGTCGAGGTCGTCGAGGAGCTGGAAGCCGACACCGACGGAGGCGCCGTAGCGGAGCATGCGCTTGAGCCCTGCGGAAGTCTTCTCCTGCGGCGAGAGCAGGTACGCGCCGACGGTGGCGACTTGCATGAGCCGTGCCGTCTTGAGCTCGTGCATGCGAACTAAGAGGCCCGCCTGGGATTCTCCCTCGTGAGCGAGGTCGATCCACTGGCCCATGATGAGGCCCCTTGCACCGGTGGCCCAGTGGAAGAGGCGCCGGAGGTCACCGGCGTGGGGATGCCGGATCTCCTCGAGCGTTGCGTAGGAGAGCGCGAGCAAGCTGTCTCCGCCGAGCAGCGCCTGCCATTCGCCGAAAGCAACATGGGTGGCCGGTTTCCCTCGTCGCTCAAGGTCGTTGTCCATGCACGGCAGGTCGTCGTGCACCAGCGAGTAGGCGTGATGAAACTCCAGGGCACAGCCGAGCGCTTCGACGGCGCGGACGTCGCTGACCTGGAGGTCGAGCGCGAGGGCCTCGAGGAGGCGGGGCCGGAAAAGTTTCCCCGGCGGAAGAGTGGCGTACTGGAGGAGGTCGCGGATCTTCGGGTGCGGACTCGCGCGGCGCAGGCGAAGAAGAAGGGCGCGGTCGAAGTCGATCATTTTCGAGGCTCGGACTGCGGTCGAAGATTTCCCAGGGTGCCCCCGAGGGAGATCTGGTAGAAGCCGTCTTTCTGCGTGAACTGCGGGAGCAGTAGGTTCAAGATCGGAAACGCGTTAAGGAACTCTTCGGAGAGAGCGGCTTCGCCTTTGATCGAGATTGGTGAGAAGGCGAGTGGAGCACCCGTCAGTTCGATGTGACCGGAGAGTTTCCCGCGCAGCGGCGCCGTCGTGTTGCCGATCACCAGTTCGGTGAGCTGGAGCCGACGAGGACCACTGGCTTCGGCCTTGAGGAGGACGTTCCCGAGGTCGAGCTTCGGGAGCTTGAGGTCGCCGAGTGCCTGCGCCGGCAGCGAAAGGTTCTTACTCTCGAGCAGCAGCTTAAGTTCCTCGAGCGAACTCCCCGCGAGGCGCAGCTTGAGGTTGAGGGAGGCGTTCCCGGCGAGCTTCGGTGCCTGGGGCAGGACCTTCGCCAATAGCCCCAGCGGGAAGTTTTCTTCTTGGATGTTGAAGGCCTGGGCGGAAGTCCCGGCGGCGTAGTAGAGAGCGAGTGGGGTGCCGGAGAGCTCGGTCTGGAGCTTGAACGCCAGGCCCAAAGGCGAGAAGCTGGGGCCGTAGAAGTAGAGCGCGACCCGCGGGAGCTTGAAGCCTGCGGCGCCGCCGGTGCAGCTCCCGGGAACGCTCACGTCCGTGAGCACGACCTTCGGGAGAAAGAACTCGAAGCTCAGTCTATCGAAGCTCGGCTTGCAACCCGGCAGGGTGTGCAGCTGGGTCTTCACGAGGGTCTCGATCTGGCGAGTGAGCGGAAAGTGCGAGACCAGTGAGAAAAAAAAGATTCCGAGCACCGCGAGGACGACGAGGAACTTCGGGACCCGCAGGGAGTAGGTGACGTCGTCGAGGCTCTTGATCTCGTTGGAGCTTGCCATCACTCGTCGTCCTGCGGCTGCACCTCACCGAAGTGCACGGCGCGGAAAGTTCCGTCGAGGAGGTTCGTGCCGTCGTTGCGCGTGATCCGCACGGCGGAGATGCGGAAGCGCTCGCGCTGGATGAGGCCCGTGAAGAGCGCCATGAGCTGGTCCGTCGACAGGCCATCGAACTTGAAGTCGGCTTCGCTGCGGGTGAGCAGCGGTGAGATGGGCTCCGTGGTGAAGTTGCTCACCTGGAGCTTCGAGAGGTCGATCCCGCTGGTGGAGAGCACGCCGGAGAGCCGGCCGGTGAGGTCGCTCTCGGAGCCGAGGGCCATGGGAGCAGCGATCTGCTGGGAGAGACCACCGACCTCGGAGTTCTGCGTGATGATCTGCTGCATGCGCTCGACGAGGGCCGTGCGGGCCTCGACTTCGCTGGCGATCTGCCAGTTCTGGGCGTAGACGAAGAGCAGGACGAGGGCCGGGAGGGCGAAGGTCGACACGAGGATGACCCACTTGAGGGCCTTCTGGGCTTCGTCCTCGAGGCCCCCGTAGAACTCGACGACCTTGGCGTACTCGGGCTTGCGCCGGAACTCGTCGAGCTGCCTGAAAATGAGAGAGTCGATGCGCTTGAAGAGGGGAAGCCTGTCTTCCATCATTCCGCTCCGGTGAGGGTGAGAGTGAGCTGGCCGTCGTCGCGGGTGACTTCGAGGTTACTCAGGGGCAGGAGCTTGAGCTTCGCCTCGAGCGCGGCGAGCTGCTCGCTGGTTTCCGTGGCCACGAGGGCGCTCACTTCGCCGACGTCGCTGACCTCGAAACTGCGGAGGGTCGCGTTGCTGCCGGCGAGCGACTGGGAGAGCGCCACGAGGGGGGAGAGGGCCTTGATGTTACTGGCCGACTGGAGCGTGGAGATCTGCTGCCGAACGGCGGAGAGCTTTTTCGCGAGCGTCGCTTCCACCACGGCCGGCTGGGTCGCGATGAGGCGCTTCTCCCGCGCGCCGAGGCCCAGCACCGGGTTGCGGGAGGTGCTCGCGATCTTCGCGTTCACCGCTTGGAGGTCGAGGCCCAGGAGCACCCGTTGCGTGACCAGGGTCAGCAGCAGGACGAGGCTCACGGCCACCGCGCGCACGGCGAGGAAGCTCGCGGTGTGGAGCGGGAACTCGCTGCGCGACGCCTGCGTGTAGCGCCCCGTGAGGAGGTTGATGAGGCGGCCCTTCGCGCGCAGCGAGAGCACCATCATGTTCGCGAGGGTGTAGCGCGCACGGCTCTTGGCGTTGAGGTCGATCTTCTGCGCGTCGACCTCCTCGAAGGACTCGAGGAGGGTGCACTTCACGGCGAACTTCTCGGTCAGGAAGTTCGGCATGTTCTTGATGTTGCTGGTGCCTCCGCAGAGGAACACCTGCGCGAGCTTCATGCCGTGGGCCACGCGGAAGCCGAGCTCCCAGCGCTGGAAGTCGTTGATCAAGGGCCGCATGACCTGCTCCATGAGCTTGGCGAACTCGCGCTGGTTGTCGTCGACCTCGCTCATCTGGCCGGCGGTGAGCACGAAGGCGTTCTGGTGCTTGTAGATCATCGCCTCGGCCGGGTCGATGCCGTAGGTCTGCGCGATCATCTCGTCGATGAAGCGGCCGCCGACGTAGCTGACGTGCGTGGCGATGAGCTTCGAGTTGTAGAAGAGGTAGGCCTTCGTCGCGCGGTGGCCAATGTCGAGAACGCAGTAGGGCCCCGCGACGCGGTTGGTGGTGTAGAAGGCGTCCATGACGGAGGCTTCGGAGGTCACCAGGCCCGCGGGCACGACCCAGTCTTCGAGCTGCGCGTAGAACGCCGCGAACTCGCTGTCGCGCAGGAGTGCGACGAGCGCGACCGCCTGGGTGCGGTGGACCTCGAGGCACCAGGCGAAGTGCGACTCGTTGAGGCTGAAGGGGATGTCTTCCTCCAGCTGGAAGGGGATCATCATCTCCGCTTTCTTGCGGTTCTTCACCGGCAGCGTCAGGAAGCGCGTCGTGACGCTTTCGGGGGGCACGTGGATCACGATCCGCGAGTCGGGCCGCGCGTGCTCGTCGACGATGCGAAGGATCAGCTCTCGCGTCGCGACCTCGGCGCTCTCCCAGTGCGGGTTCTCCTCCATCGCCTCGCGGATGACGTACTCGCGCATCGTCAGGTGCGTGCAGCGCTTTCGCTCCATCACGCTCGCGATGAATTTGATCGAGTAGGTTCCGGGGTCTATGGCGAGGACATGCATGCTTTAAGTGTAGCAAAGCAGTGCGGCAGCTTGAAGCTAATTCACCAGAATTTCAATGATCCGTGGCTCGAGTAGTTGAGTGGGCTGCTCGCCGGCGCCGCCGGCACCGCCGTTCTGGTTACCGTTCCCCTGGCCTCCTCCCTGCGCTCCGTCTTCGTCGCCACCGGGGCTTCCGCCCTGCTGGCCCTGGGGTGTGCCGCCCTGCTGTCCTTGTTGGGCGCCGCCTTGCGCTCCGGCCTGGGGTTGGAGCTGGGGCTGGACGGGCATGACGACGGTGGCGGTGAGCGTGGTGGAGGAGTTGCTACTGCTGCCCTCGGAAACGATCCGGAAGAGCGTGGGCGCCGAGCCGAACTGGATGCCCTGGGCCTGGTACTTCGTGAAGAGCTCGTCGAAGGCCTGGGCGGAGATGATGTTGGCGCGGTTCACGATGTAGGCCTTGAAGTCCTCGATGGTGTTGAAGAAGCGCGGGTTGTTCGGGTCGTCCTTGAAGCGGAAGAACTCCTTGATTTCGTCGGGGTTGATGCTCGGAATGAGCAGGCGGAGCATGCTCGCGGTGATGCGATTGAGGTCGATCATTACGAGCGGGAAGACGTCGAACTCCCCCTTGATGAGGTCGACGATGGCGTCGTCCCAGCCCGGGATGAGGTGGAGCTCGGAGAAGCTCGAGAGTGGACCGTACTTGGGGGTGATCTTGGCATCGACGAAGAGCTGTTCGGAGTTGTCCATCAGCATGTCGACCTGCGTGAGGTTCTGGCGCCGCGGATTCTTGTCCGAGATGTAGAACTTGAGGTTCGCCACGAGCTGGCGAGGGTCCACCGAGCCGAAGCGGTCGCGAAAAGCCTCGTCCTCTTCGCCCTTCTCGCGGAGCCGGATCACGAGGTGCTTCAGGAGCTGCTGCTCCATCGAAAAAGCCGGGTCCTCTTCCTCGCCGCCGCCACCACCGCCACCGCCCTGGTCGCCGCCGTCGATGCCACCGTCGACCCCGGCGTTGCCGCCCCCCTGGGCGTTCGCCTGCAGGCCACCCTGCGCACCGGCCGAGGCCTTGGCGAGCATCGACACTCGCATCATGTTGAGGTTGAGCTTGTTGGAGATGTTCTGGATCGAGACCTTCAGTTCGCCTTCGAGGATCGATTCTTTTTGAAACTCTGTAATGGCCGCCTTGACCTGGGCCCCGGCGTCGGGCACGACGGGGATCGGGTAGATGAAGGGAATCTCCCAGAGTTGGTTGAGGAGCTGGATGGAGACAGAACTGCGCGCGGCTTCGTTCTTCGACCAAGTGTTGAAGGCTTCCTTGTAGAGCTTCAGCCGCGCCATCGCCAGTTCGACGCCGGACTCGGCCACTAGCCGCGCCTGCGACTTATCCAGCATGTTGGTGGTCTTGATGCGCGAGAGCTTGCTCTCGAAGGTGAACTCCCCCCACAGCGCCATCAGAATGATGAGCGAGGTCATGACCATGATGAGGGCGACGCCGGACTGGTTGCCGAGGAGTTTCTTCACTAGTTTCCTCCTGGCTGGCCGCCCTGCTGGCCGCCCTGCTGGCCGCCCTGCTGGCCGCCCTGCTGGCCGCCCTGCTGGCC
>DAIPJL010000033.1:14342-21581 GCA_036770305.1 Bacteriovoracaceae bacterium
GCCTTGCTGGCCACCCACCTGCGGCGCGGGGTCGTTCGGTAGCACCGGCGGCCACAACGGGCGAAACTGCCGGACGGTGGTGCGCTCGTTGTCCTTGCTGTCTTTCCACTTGAGCGTCACCTGGATTCCGCGCTGGAGCGAGTCCCCCTGTGCGATGCTCGTCAGCGACGTGTCCCACTTGCGCGTGGTCGGATTCCAGAAGGCGAACTCGAGGGATTCGACGCGTTCGAGCAGGATCGCCGAGCGCGTGGCCTCGAGGTTGAGCTCCTCCTTCGCCCACGGGTCTTCGGGGAAGATCTGGCGCATCAGTGCCTTTGAGTTGAGCTCCTGGCCCGAGGCTTCGTCGAGCACGTTGGCCGTGTCGACGTGGTAGCGCACCCACATGAAGTGCGATTGGCGCTGATCCTCGAGCTTGCGGCGGTTGGCGGTGGTGAGGAAAACGAAGTCGTCTTTCTCGCGGAGCCGGAAACGCGGAATCGGCAGGCCCGCTTCGGAGGGGCCGCGGAAGCGCGGATGATTCTCGTAGAGGTAGACGACCTCTTCGATGCCCGGGTTCGTCTGCGGGTCGAGGCGGCCCTGGAACGCACGGCTGAAGTAGAGCGGCGACCAGATCTGCGTGAGGTCCGCCTCGATGCGCTTGAGGGCGACCTCGGCCTGGAGGTTGTCGCGGTCGGCCTGAGTCACCCGGTCCTTGGTGTTCTGTGAGTCGTCGATGATCGCCACCACACCCAGCATGATGAAGGCCAGCAGCGCGATGGAGATGAGGATCTCCAGCAGCGTCAGGCCCTGCTCAGAAGTTAAGATTGAGCTGGATGGGTTCTTCATAGTTCGTGATCCAGCGCGAGAGCGCATAGGAGTATTTCGTCTCTTTGTTCGTCACCGTAATGCGCACCTGCCACATGACTCGCTCGAGGTTCTCCTTGAGCTTGTCGAACACCAAGCGCTCGAGCGACTGGTTGCGGTTCGCGCGGTTGCCGTCGTCGAGGTAGCTGTTCTCTTCGCCGCCGGCGGCATTCCCCTGCGCAGCGAAGATCTTGCCGAAATCGGGGACTTTCATCTTCTTCCACTCGATGGTCCAGCTGTAGTTCGAGAAGTCGCTCTCTTCGAAGGTCTTCGTCTCCTTGAGGTCGGCGAGGGCGTTCGTGAAACGCGGCGGATTGATGAGCACTTCGTTCATCTGGCGCTCGCAGAGCATGTGGAGCTTGAGCTGCTCCTCGCTCAGCGCCGAGTCGGAGACGTTGTACCCCTGCGACACCAGAAACGCGCTGATGAAAATCGAAAACATCGTGAGCGCGATCATCACCTCGAGGAGGGAGAAGCCGCCGTGCTTAGAGCGCAGGATCATTTATCTAGCCAGTTTTTGGTCAGTTCTTCTACTTTAGTGTCGCGAAAATCGCCGGCTTTCGCAACGTCGGGGCCCTGGCGTGGGAGCGCGACGTACTCCGCGCGCGTTTTTTCCTGGAAGGGCTCGATCTCCAGCGAGGCGATCTCGTCCTGGGTCGCGAAGAAGACGATGGCCGCGTCGCGCTCGCCGGTAGGGTAGAAGTAGAGCGACACCATTCCGTCGCGCTGGAGCGCCTTCTGGGCCTGCGTCGCCACCCCGAGGAGCTCGACCTCGCCGGGGAGCTCGCGCGTGATGTCCGCGAACTCCTCGACCCGGGTGAACTGGGCGTCCAGCTGGCCGGCGCGTTTCTTTTCTTTCTCCGCTTCCTCGATGCTCAGTGACTTCTGCTCCCGGGGCAGGGGGAGGACCAGGTCGTCCTTCGGGCCGTACTCGACGACGAATTCAACTGGGAACTTCGCGAGGTCGAAGCGCAGGCGCACGATGACGTTTCGGAGCACGGCTTCGCTGCCGGCGAAGCGGACTGAGCGGTCGATGTCTTCCACGGCCTGCTGGAGGTCCTGGTGGCGCCGGGATTCGTCGGAGGACGGGATGGCGATGAAAATGAGCGCAGCGAGAAAGAGGGCGACCAGGATCTCGATCAACGAGAAGCCGCGATCGCCCCGCATGCGCTAGAGGTCTTTCGAGTTGATGTCGGCGTCGTAGCCCTCGCCGCCTTCGGCATTGTCCGCGCCGAGCGAAGTGATCGTGAAGGTGCGGCCGTCGGACTCGTAGATGTACTCGCCGTCCCACGGGTCCAGCGGGATCTTTCCGCCGTCGATGTAGCCGGTCGGGGAGTAGCGCTTGCACTCGCGGCCACCGCCCTCGGGCTTGTTGAGGAGGGCGTCGAGGCCCTGGTCGGTAGTCGGGAAGAAGTTGCAGTCGCGGCGGAATTCTTTCAGACGGTCGCTGAGGCTCTTGATCTGAATCTTCGCCGTCTGGACCTTACCGTCCTGCAGGTTCTCAAACACCTTCCCCGCGACGAAGGTCCCCGCGAGGCCCAGCAGTGTGAGGGCGATCAGGATCTCGAGGATACTCATGCCGGCTTGGTTATTTCTCATGGCTCCACTCCTTGCGCTCAGCGCACGCTGTTGAGGCTCATCATCGGCACGACAACAGCGAAGACAATAAAGGCTACTCCCAGTCCGAGTCCGACCATCATGATGGGTTCGAGGACCGAGGTCAATCCACCGATCTTGGATTCTACCTGATCCTCGTAGTTTTCTGAAACGATTTTCAGCATCGGCTCGAGCTCGCCGGACTTTTCTCCGAGGCGAATCATGTGCGTCACCAGCGCCGGAAAATGGCCCGAAGCGATGAGCGGGCCGGTGAGGGTCGCGCCTTCCGAGACCGAGATCCTTGCCTTCTCGATGGCGTCCTTCATGTGCACGTTGGGGATCAGGTTCTTGACGATGCTCATCGCCGCGAGGATCGGGACTCCCGAGTTCAGCAGCGTTGCCAGCGTGCTGCAGAAGCGGCTGACGTTGATCATTTTGGTCAGGATGCCGATGATCGGAAGGCGCAGGAGCAGCCCGTGCCACTGCGCTTCCCCGCGCGGCGTGCGGATGTAGCGCTGGAAGAGGTACCAGCTTCCGATCATCCCGAGGATCACGGCCCACCAGTAGTTCTGCAGGAAGTCGGAGATCCAGATGCAGAGCTTGGTCTGCAGCGGGAGCTCCTTCTTCATCGACACGAAGATCTTGGCGATCTTCGGGATGACGAAGATGAAGATGACGTTCATCATGACGAAACCGAAAAAGGCCATGATCACCGGGTAGGTCATCGCGCCCTTGATCTTGTTGCGCAGCTTCATCTGGGCTTCCGTGAAGTCCGCCAAGCGCAGGAGCACGATCTCCAGTGTTCCGGAGGCTTCGCCCGCGCTCACCATGTTCGCGTAGACGCTGGTGAAGATCTTCGGGTGCGCGGCGAGGGCGTCGGCCAGGGAGGCGCCTTCGTTCACTTTCTGGCGCACCTCCGACATCACCACGCGCAGGGTTTCGTTGTCGACCTGCTCGACGAGCGCGGCCAGCGCTTCCGCGACGGGGATCTTCGCTTTGATGAGCGTGGCGAACTGGCGGGTCATGAGCGCGAGGTCTTCCACCGTCACGCGGCTGTTCAGCCGGGCGAGGAGGGAGGCACTGCCGCCGGAGGCCTGCGAGCGCTGCTCCTTGATGTCGACGAGCATGACTCCGCCCTGGCGGATCTTCTGCTTCGCGGAGATGATCGAGTCCGTGTTGAGCGTCCCCTTCACTTCCTTGCCGGCCCGGTCTAGGCCCTTGTAGGCGTAGATTGGCATCTTACTCGTTCTCCTCGGAGTTGATGGCGCGCAGGACTTCCTCCACCGAGGTGGCGCCTTCGAAGATCTTGTCGAGGGCGTCCTGCCGGAGGGTCCGCATGCCGTTCTTCACCGCCGCCTTCTTGATCGTAGCGGCGTCGGCCTTCTGGATCACCAGGGCGCGGATCTCGTCATTGATGAGCATGAGCTCGGAGACGACGGTTCGGCCGGCGTAGCCGGAGCCGTGGCACTTCGGGCATCCCTGCGCCTTGTAGATCGTCGCATCGTGCGGGGCCTTCTCGAGGTCCAGCGCGGCTTTTTCGAATTCGCCGAGCGCGGCCGGTTGCTTGCAGCTCGAGCAGAGCGTGCGCACCAGGCGCTGGGCGAGCACGCCCACCAGAGAAGAGGAGATCAAGAAGGGCTGCACGCCCATGTCGATCAGGCGCGTCGGCGCCGAGGAGGCGTCGTTGGTGTGCAAGGTGGAGAGCACGAAGTGACCGGTGAGGGAGGCGTTGATGGCCATCTCGGCGGTTTCCTTGTCGCGCGTTTCACCCACCATCACCACGTCCGGGTTCTGGCGCAGGATGGAGCGCAGGGCGATGGCGAAGGACAGGTCGATCTTGTGGTTCACCTGGATCTGCGAGATCCCCGGAAGTTCGTACTCGACCGGGTCTTCCACGGTGATGATCATCTTGTCCGGTGTGTTGATCCGCTCGAGGATCGCGAAGAGCGTCGTCGTCTTCCCGTGGCCCGTGGGCCCGGTGACGTAGAGCACGCCGTGCTTGTGCCGCGAGAGCTCGATGAGGCCCTCGAGCACTTTGCCGCGGAAGCCGAGGTTCTCGAGGCGCAGGACGGTGTTGTTCTTCTCGAGGATACGCATAACGATGCGCTCACCCGCCTGGATCGGAATCGTCGACAGACGGATGTCGATGTCTTTCCCCGCAATTTTGATCTTGATACGGCCGTCCTGCGGCAGGCGCTTCTCGGCGATGTCGAGCTTCGCCATGACCTTGATGCGCGAGGAGACGGCGGCGTGGGTGCGCTTGGGCTGCCGGAGGATCTCCTGCATCACGCCGTTGACGCGGAAGCGGTACACCGTCTCTTTGTCGTAGGGCTCGATGTGGATGTCCGAGGCGCGCTCTTTCACCGCGCGGAAGATGATCGAGTTCACGAAGCGAATCACCGGGGCCTCGTCGGCCGTCGCGTCGAGGATGTCGATCGGGCCGTCGAGGTCGAGGTTCTCCTCGAACTCTTCGTCGCCGATGTCGCTCACGAGGTTGCGGTTGGCCTTCTCGTAGACGCGGTTGATGGCGTCTTGGATCCGCAGGGGCGTGGTGACGACCGTCTTCACTTCCTTCTTGAAGATGGCGTGGAGGTCGTTGACGGCGTTGAAGTTGAAGGGGTTCGAGAGCGCGACGGTGACGTTGTAGTCCGTCTCGAGGATCGGGAGCACTTCGTGGTGCTTGGCGTAGTTGATCGACAGGTCCTTCACGATGTTCGGGTCGATGTCGTCGACCTTCAGTTCGGTGAGGTAGGGGATGTCGATCTGGTGGCAGATCACTTTGATGATGTCGTGCGGGTGGATGTAGTTCTTGCGCAGGAGGATCTCGCCCAGCAGCCCACCCTCGCTGCGCTGGAGCTCGAGGGCCTCCTCGAGCTGCTGGCGCGTCAGCGAGGTGTGCTTGACGAGGAGCTCGCCGATCTTTTCTTTCTGGTTCTCGACTTTCTCGAGCAGTTCTTCGGAGAGGCCCATTATTCCACGCTCTTATTGATGTCGGTGTAGTCCGGCACTTCCGGCTCTTCGAACTCCGGCATGAGGTCGGTGTTCTTGTTGTTCGTCTCGTTGAGCTTCTGGTAGTGGGCTGCGTCGCTTTCGTCGTAGAGTGGCCCGGTGGTCTGTTTGTTCACTTTCGACTTGAGCTCTTTCATCTTCTTCAGGTTCGGGTCGCGGTCGTCGCCCTCGAAGATGCCTTCCATGCCCTGCTCCCGGCGTGCCATGATTTCCAGCGTGTTCTTCGATGCCGTCTTCGAGTACGGCGCGAGGATCCGCGGCGTCATGAAGAAGAGTAGGTTCACCTTGTCCAGGCGCCGGGACTTCGACTTGAAGAGCCAGCCGAGGACCGGGATGTCCCCGAGCAGTGGCACCTTCGAAAAGGTCACCGTGTCGCGGTCCCGCAGTAACCCGCCCATGGCGATGGTATCACGGTCGCGCACCATCACTTCCGTGATGGCCGAGCGGATGGTCGTGGGAACGCCGTTGCCGGCCTGGGACACGGCCGGATCGACGTTCTGGAAGTCGTCGATGCGCTGGTTGATCTTGAGCTTCACGAAGCGCGTCACCTTGTTGATCTGCGGGGTGATTTTGAGCGAAAGCTTCGCTTCCTGCTGGCGCACGTTGAAGCCGACGTTGCCACCCGCATTGTTGAGCGTCTGCTCACGTATGGGCACGGTCTCACCGACTTCGAAGGTCGCTTCGGTGTTGTCCAGCGCGAGGATCTGTGGCGTCGCCAGCACGTTGGTGTTCTGGTGGCTCGCGACGGCGCGGATGAGCGCGTTGACGCCGCTGACCTTCACGTTGTTGCCACCGATGTTCACCGTGCGCGTGCCGCCGGCGCCGATCCCGGCGAAGAAACCGGAGATGCTGGTGGGGTTCCCCCCGAGGAGGTTGAAGAGGTCGCTACTGCCGAGGCCCGCGCGCTGGGCGTTGCCCTGGCCGTAGGCGCCGACGAAGCTCGTGCCGAAGGCCTTCTCTTTCGTCACGTTGGCCTCCATGATCATGCCCTCGACGTAGACCTGGTCGCGCGGGATGTCGAGACGGCCGATGACATCCTTGAGGGTCAACCAGTCCGTCGGAGACGCCGTCACGACGAGGGCGTTGTTGTTCTTGTCGGAGGTGATCTTCACTTCCGCGGAGAAGATGGCGTTTTCCGCCACTCCACCGGCTGTCGTGAACCGTGGTGCGGCGGCAGCGGCGCCGGCGCCGCCGGCCTGTGACACGTTTCCGGAGACGATGCTCGAGAGCGTCTTCGCGAGCTCCTCCGAGTCGCCGTAGTTGAGGTAGTAGACGTGCACCCGGCCGGAGCCGGCGGAGACGAGCTTCACGTCGAGCTTCGCGATGAGCTCGCGCAGCTGCTTGGCGCCTTCGGCGTTGGCCATGGCGATGATCGAGTTCGTGCGGGGCTCGGCGATGATGCGGCTGATGACCGACGAACTCGAGCCTTCTGAGCCGGTGCCGGAGAAGCGCGCCGTGGCCGCGCCGCCGACGGGCCGAGCGTTCGCGCCGCTGCCGCCCTTCAGGATGGAGTCGAGGAGCTTCGCGATCTCCTGCGCCGAGGAGTTCTTCACGCGTACGATCTGCAGCGTTTCCTCGAAGCCCGGGATGTCGAGGAACTTGACCATCTTCACGAGGCGGTTAATGTTCGTGCCGGTATCGGCCATGATGACGGTGTTCGTCTGCTTGATGTCGATGATGCGGCCGTAGCGGCTCATGAAGGGACGGAAGTTGCGAGCGATCTCGGCGGCGGAGACGTTCTTCAGCGCGATCACGCGCATGACGTAGTTCTCCGTGTCCGGCGTGTAGTTC
>DAIPJL010000240.1:0-274 GCA_036770305.1 Bacteriovoracaceae bacterium
CTACGACATCGCCTGTGCGCAGTCCATGGGGCCCATCCACTACCAGCTGGTCGATCGCCTGCCGAAGTGGGCGCCGGTGAGTTTCCGCCCCAGCTTCGCCGACCAGCTCTACCTGGTGTACCAGGGGAAGAAGCGCAACACGCGCGAGGCCATCGCGCAGTTCGAGGCCCTCACGCCGGAAGAACGCAAGGCGCCCGTCGAGACGATTTCTTCGCTGACACGCGAGTTCACCGTGTGCGCCGATCTCACGCACTTTGAAAAAGTGGTGCGCGAG
>DAIPJL010000240.1:284-3218 GCA_036770305.1 Bacteriovoracaceae bacterium
CAACCGGTTCGGGCAAGACCTTGCTGGCGCAGACGCTGAAGCTTCCGCGCCTCAAGGACGAGCGCTTCGCCGACTTCTGGGGCGAGGTGAAGTCCCTGGGCGCCTGGGGCGGCGACTTCGCTCTGGTGAGCTCCGATCGCCCCAGTGGCGAGACGCGCGAGTACTTCCAGCAGAAGGGGCTCGACACCGTCATCGCCTTCGGTGAGATGATCTGCGCTCCTGCGGAGTCTTTCTACCATGCTCCCTAACTCGTTCCACGAGCTGCGCGAGCCGCGCCCCTTCACGCTGGAGCTCGACGCTCCGGCCAACATCGCCTGGGTGAAGTACTGGGGCAAGCTCAAGGGCCAGTTGCCCACCAATCCCTCGCTCAGCATGACGCTGCAGAAGAGCACCACGCACATGAAGGCCATCGTCGTTCCGGCCAGTGAACTCGCGGTCAGCGTGCTCTTCGAAGGCGAAGAGCGGCCAAGCTTCGCCAGGAAGATCCACGGCGTCCTCGCGAAGCTCTCCGCAGACCTTCCGGTGCTGGCGAAGACCCAGTGGACGCTCATCACCGAGAACACCTTCCCGCACTCGGCGGGCATCGCCTCCAGCGCGTCTTCCATGGCGGCCCTGGGGGCCATCCTGGCGCGCTTTTTGGCAGAGCTGAGCGGTGAAGTGGCCACCTTAGAGCAAGCAAGCTTTTTGGCGCGCCTGGCCTCCGGCTCGGCCTGCCGGTCGCTCTACGGCGGCTTCGTCAGCTGGGGCGAGACGCCGGCGCTCTTGGGTTCGAGCGATCTGCACGCCACGGCGCTGAAGGTGCACGAGAACTTCCAGCACGCCCGCGACGCCATCCTGATCGTCTCCAAGGAAGAAAAAGAAATCTCGTCTTCCCAGGGCCACGCGCAGATGGGCCTGCACCCCTACGCCGAGGCCCGCTACGCCGACGCGCGCGCGCAGCACACGCGGCTTTTGGACGTCCTTCGAAGTGGTGACTGGACAGCGGCGGGTGAAATCCTCGAGGCCGAGGCCCTCACGCTGCACGCCATGATGATGACCTCTCGGCCTGGCTTCATGCTGCTCAGGCCTTCGTCCCTCGATATCATCCGCCTGGTGCGCCTCTTCCGCCAGGACACGCAGGTGCCGGTGTACTTCACCATCGACGCGGGCCCGAACATCCACCTCATCTACCCCGATGCGGCGGCCCCGAAGGTCGAGGCCTTCGTGCGCCACGAGCTCTTACCCCACACGGTGGAAGGCAAGGGCGTGATCTGGGACGAAGTCTCGCACCAGGATCTGGTGCTGTGAGCTCGTCACCGGCGAAGATTCTGCTCTTCGGTGAGTACACCGTCATCAACGGCTCCAAAGCGCTCGCCATTCCCTTCGACCGCTTTCAGGGAGAGTGGGTGGATAGGGCGGCGCCGGCCTTCGACTGGAACCCGCTGCTGCGCTTTCTCGTCGCGCACCCGGAGCTGGAGATCGACCACGAGCGCCTGGCAAGTGATCTCGCCAGGGGGGGAGGGTTTCTTTCCACCATCCCACAAGGCAAGGGCCTCGGGAGCTCCGGTGCATTGGTGGCGGCCCTCTTAAAAAAGTATGGCCCGCGGAACACCGACGAGTGGAGCCTCAACGAAGTCCAAAAACGCCTCGCCCTGCTGGAGGGCTACTACCACGGCCAGAGCTCCGGGGTGGACCCACTCGTGTCGTGGGTTCGGACACCGCTTTTGATCGCGGAGCGCGGGCCGGAGCTGGTGACCTGGCCGGTGCAGAGCTGGGCCAAACTGGAGCGCTTCTTTCTCTTCGACTCGCAGGTGGCGCGCCACTCGGCGCCCCTGGTGGCGGTCTTCAAGCAGAAGTGCCTCGACCCACTCTTCGCGGGGCACATGGAGCACCTCACGCTCCTCATCGACGAGGCGCTGGACTGCTACGAGGAGGTCAACGAGCTGCTCCTGGGTCACGTCATGCGCTCTCTCTCCGAGCTGCAGCTCAGGGCCTTCAAGGAAATGATCCCGCCACCGGTGGCCGAGCTGTGGCAGCAGGGCCTCGCCTCCGGCGACTTCGCCCTGAAGCTCTGCGGGGCCGGCGGCGGTGGATATTTCATCGGTTACCGGCTCCGGAACGCCCCGAGCGGAGTGCTCAAGTTTTAGCCAGTTCCGCCGAAAAGCGGATCATGAAAATTCTTATCCTCCTTAGCTTGCTCTTCACGAGCGCCCCGATCTACGCCCAGGAAAGCACAAGCTGCTGGCCGGTGTACGAGGCCGAAGAGAAGAAGATCAACGAAGAGAACGGCTACACCACCCACGTCGGAGGCCAGCTCTACGTGCACAACGGCCAGCTCGGCTACTGGCCCGGCATCAAGGTGCAGGCCGACATCGACAACTATGCCGAGGACCTCATCCGCGGCATCAAGTGGGGACCGATGATCATGTTCTCTTCCAAAGAGGACCCGCGCCTCGAGATGCTCAAGGCGATGAAGAAAGACATCAGCAAAGACTGCCCGCTCAAACACGACAACTCGAAGCACGACATCCTGCGCTCGATGCTGACGGAGCTGATGGACGATGGCAGCTTCTGTCCGCAGGGCAAACCCCTCAAGCTGCAGTTCTTCTCCCGCTGGAAGAACTTCCGCAAAATCCTCAAAGACGCCGTCGGCCGTGGCCAGTTCCAGGGCCAGTGCTTGGGTGTTGCCGTCATGGACAGCACCCAGCGCGACGTGAAAGACGTGAGCGGGGAGAGTGGGGCGCAGCGGGAGAGTGGCAAGGCGCAAGCGCGCTAAAAAGATTCTAAACTGCCCTACTAGACTGGTGATCGCGCGAAGAACTTCTTTCCCTGATGCCTCCCATTTTTTCTTCTCTGCTGTCATGACCTCTTATCGTTCTGGACACTTGTACTAAATCCGATGTGGCGCTGACTTTGCTGTGATCCAGGCATGAATCCCTCTTGCCCCCATCCCTC
>DAIPJL010000241.1:0-3210 GCA_036770305.1 Bacteriovoracaceae bacterium
GATCTCCGGTGTGAAGTCGTATTTCCCTTCGGAGTTGAAGCGAGCAATCTCTTCGGGCGAGGTGAACTCGCACTTCACTTCCCGGTAGTTCATCTCCGCCGAGGGGCGCAGGAGCACGGAGGCGTGGCGCATGCAGCTTACGTCCTTGCGGAAGGTGTTCTGCGCCTCCACCGTCAGGCCCGCTTGCGCACCGGGATTCGAATAGATCACCAGGTGCGAAAGCCCACGCTGGTTGGAGGCCGCGTTCTGCGAGAGAGAAGTCACGTAGGGGAGATCGATCGCCGTGTCGTACTCGCTCACCACGTTGAAGATGGGGATGTCGAGGTTACTAAAGAGTTCGCTCTTGCGGCCAACTTGCTTGCGAGCGATTTTTTCGATCTCTCTGTTCACCTTGATCAGTTCGCAGGTGCCGTTGTTGTGGATGCCGGGGTAGCGTATCCCCAGGCCAAATTCCTTGCGCGCTTGGTAGGGATCGGTGTCTAGGCCAGCGACCCGGCCGATGAGGCGCACCACGGGGCCTTGCAGCGGATTCTCGAGGCGACAGGTGTTGTCAAAATTCTTCGGAAGCTTGTACGCGGGCGAAAAGAGCAGCAGCCCCTTGATCTCGGTGTTGAGGAGCGCCTCGCGCAGCACTAGCGCGCCGCCAAGGCTCATGCCGGCCAACAGGATTTCATCGCCTACTTCTTTGGCACGCTTGAGGCCAACCTGCATATCTTCGTACCACTGCTCACGGCGCACGCCCGCGAGGTGCGTCTTGTCGGTGCCGTGGCCTGTGGTGCGAATGGCGATGACGTTGATGCCGTGCTTGAAGAGGATTTTCGCGATGTCACGGTAGAAGTAGGGAGAGTCGCTCAGACCGTGCACCAGGAGCGCGACTTTCTTTGTCCGTAGCGTTCGACCGTCTTCATCTTGGTGCAGGATTTCGAAGGCGTGGTTGGCCTTCGTGCGCTCCTGGAAGCACTCGTCGAGGTTATCTTCGCGGCAATGCTTCGTGGGGGCCGTGAGCGCCGTGGTCATGGGAAGGTTCTTCGCCAGCGCCGGGAGAGTTAGGGTGAAGAAAACGACGAGGGAAAGTGACGTCGGCATACCGGACTCCTCAGTGGTGATGAGGAAGTCCATTCAGATCTGGTGCCATCGGGAGGTGGGCCATGCGCTCGTTAAGTCGTGCGCAAGTATGGGGAGGGCCGGGGACGCCGCGGGCACGTGTCTAGAACTTAGACAGCGGGGCCTAGAGCGGTCTCTTGGCGTCGCTGCTTTTCTCCGCGTCCACCACCGAGCGCGGCGCGAGTTTCTCTTCGATCGCGTGGTGGATCGCCTCGCGGAAGAGATGCCAGAAGCGCTGGGACTGGTGGGGGTCGGAGTTTGGAAGCTCGAGGGTGTAGGTCGGGATGCCGAGCTCTTTGCCGGCCCAGTTGCCGAGGCTGCCCGGGAAGTGCGGGTAGTTGGAGACTTTGTAGCCACTGGCCTTCTCGGACATCGAGAGCAGGAGGTCCTTGGCGGAGACCGAATCGGCGTGCTGCAGCTCCGGGCCGTCGTAGTCCAGCATCATCAAGGGCGAATGCACGGAGATGATCTTCGAGGGCCGGTAGCGCTTGATGAGGTTCACTTGAAACACCACTTCCGGTTCGCTCAGCGCTTTCTTGCCGGGGTAGCGCCGCTTATCCGAGCCGTGGCGCTGGCGCCACAGCCGAAGCGCGTCGGCGCTCCAGTCCTTGGTGGGGAAGTTGCGGTTCACGTCGACGCCGTTGGCGTTGGTGCGCGTGGGGCGGGATTTAAAAAACGAATCGGGGCTGACGATCGGGGCCACCACGATCAATCTTTCCGTCAGGTCCCAGTGGTAGTCTTTCAGGTCGTAGAGGATGTCATAGCAGAACTTGATTGGCGTGATCTCGTCTCCGTGCACGCCGCACATGATGAGTGTGACGTTCTTTTTCTCGAGGTTCTCCTCGCTGCCGAACACCATCCACGGGAGCGCGCGGCCCTGGTGGGAGTTGCGCACGTGGTGCCAGGTGAATTCTTCGCAGCGACTCTTGCCCCAGCCGTAGCGCTTGAATTCCTGCTCCGTTTCTTCGCACCAGCTCCGAAGGGCACTGCTGAGGGCGGGATTACTGGGTGGCACCACGGCGGGGACCTCCGGCGCTGCCGCCGCCGTCGGCCCTTGCGCAGGACGCTCTTGCGGGGCCGTGCAGCCCAGGAGCAGGGCCAGAAGTAAGAATTTCATCATAAGTCGAGATTGTAGGGCCTCCACTCTTTTCTGTAAAATCCTCCCCATGAAGATTGCCTTGCTCACGACGCGTCCCGAGACGGCCTCCAACCTGCGCCTGCGCGAGGCCGCGCGGCGCCTCGGGGAGGTGCGCGTGGTGAACCCCTGGGAGCAGAAGCTTTGTCTCACCCAGGAGCGCGCGTGCTTCGACCTTACGCTCAACCGCGTCTCCGCGGTGGAAAACGATCCCTTCATCTTCTCCCTGATGGCATCGCAGCGCTGGGGCCGCCAGAGCAACCCCTGGGAGGTGCGCCAGCGCCTGTGGGATAAATCGCGCCAGGCCCTCTGGCTCCATCAGCAGGGGATCAGGGCCCTTCCATTTTTCGCTTTCCGTGGTCAGCTCACCGCAGCCGACGAAGCGTGGCGGAGCTTCTACCAGCGCAACGATCGAGGACAGGGCTGGGTCCTCAAGGTGAACCGTGGCATGCGCGGGGTCGGCGTCCATTTTCTTAAAACTGAAGGGGAGGTACTCGCCTGGTGCGAGACCTTTTACCGCCTGGGTGACCAGGACCTCATTCTCCAGCCGCGGCTGAAAGGCGGGACCGAGTGGCGCGCAACTTTCGTGGGGGGCAAATTGTGGGCCCTGCTGGAGCGCCGGGGGGCAGACGGGGAGTCGCCTGCCAACGCGGCCCAGGGTGGCCTCGCGCGGGAGCTCAAGTCGGCGCCCGGCGATTTGGCGCCTCTGCTGGAGCAGCTCACCCCGCTGGCGCCGGAGTTCTGCTCCATCGACATTCTCGCCGACGCCGCAGGACCAGTGGTGAGCGACGTCAACCTGGTGGCCGGCTTCGAGCAGCTGGACGCGATCACTGGCCGGGAGCTCGCCCGCGAGTACCTGGGCCACTTGTCCCAGCGCTGAAAATCCCTGGAATAATAGTCAAATAACCGACTCAAGTTTTGCCGACTGCCAACCGATATGGGCAGTAGACATTTCGTGAAAGGGGTTCACC
>DAIPJL010000034.1:0-21316 GCA_036770305.1 Bacteriovoracaceae bacterium
CTCCCTCCCCGTCCTCGACGTCCTGCACGCGGCGAGCAGCGTCCGAGTGCCGGAAGTAATGCATGTCACGCGCGTCGAGGCTGCGCTCTTGAATTCTTCTTAAAGCATAACGAGAGAGCAGCAGAAGAAAGACGAGCGCCGTGAGCGAATCGAAGTAATTCTCACCACCGGTGTGCCACAGCTCGAAGAGCCCCACCGCCAGGCCCAGCAAGAGCGCCATCGAAATCGGCACGTCGAGGCTCATGGTCTTCTGCCGCAAGGCCCGCCAGCTAGATTGGTAGAAGGGCCAGGCGCTGAAGGTCATCACCGGAAGCGCGAAGAGGACGGTGAGCGCATTGAACACCTGATGGTAGACGCCGTCGGCACCTCCGTAGAGCGACACCGCGTAGATCATGATGTTGCTGGCACCGGCACCGGCAACCCCAAGCCGCAGGAGCTGCCAGCGCTCTTCCCGGCGGCGCAGATTCTCTGCGTCTTCCGAGCGCCTCAGGGGATGGGGCCGGTAGCCCAGCCGCGTGAGTTCTTGCGCGACTTCAGAAAACTTGCCATTTTCTTCCAGCTGCACGCGGAGAATGGAGCGCTCGAAATCTAAGCGCGAGGTGGTGACGGCAGGAACAAAAAGCGCCAACCGCTCCAGGAGCCAAAGACAGGCCAAGCAGTGGATGCCTTCGAGGTAGAAACTCAAACTGCGGCGACCAGACTTTTCGATTCTGACGAAGTCCTCTTGGAACTGCGGCCCATCGAGATACTGAAGTTCGGAGGCCTTCAAACTGACGGGCGCACGCCGGCGCAGCTCCCCGCTCTGCGACTTGATGCGGTAGTACTCTTCCAGGCCTTTCGCCGTGAGCACCTGGTACACCGTCAGGCAGCCGAGGCAGCAGAAGGCGCGCTCCTGTGAGCGGTCGCTTGGCCGATCGTAGACTGGCGCCAGGGCCGGTTCATCGCAGTGGGTACACTTGAGCATTTTCCGCGTGCCTTAAGTTTCCTCCTCACTTAAACACGCCGGGCCCAGGCAGAAAATGATCTAGCTCAGGTTGCGGGCCAATCTTGCTCGGCCCTTAAGGAATACTCAGCAGCTGCGTCTTGGCCACACAGCCTCCGCTCCAGGGAACGAAGCCGACCTCCCCCGGTGCCAGTTCGGCGGTGTCTCGCCAGGCACAATCCTTGAGCCAGCTGACCACAAACTCTTTTTCTTTACCCAGCGGGGTGATCACCTGGTAGCGCTCCCCCACTTTGAGTTTCTGGCGCCGGCACTGCACCGCGAGCCAGTTGTCCTTCTGTCCTTCGATCACCTCGGCCACCAGATTCTCTCGTGCCACCAGGTGCTGGTTGGTGAGCTTCTCGAACAAGACGTCCGAGCGGTTGCTGTCCCAGTAGCCGCGCATCCACTCGCGGGGCCAGGCGGCGCGCAGGGCCGACAGCGTGTCTTCCGCGGGGCCCGCGAGGAACGCGAGCAGCGGGCCGAGGAGGTCGCTGGCCCGCGGCGTCTGTGTGTGGTCGAAGCGCAGGACCACCCCGGGCAACTCGACGAGCTCGCTCCAGCGCTCCAGCAGCGCCAGGTCCTTCGGGTGGTACATCAGTGTTCCGTGCCGGTTCTCCTCGAGGGGAAAGCCCTTGTGCGGCGATTCGAGGCTCTTACCGCTGGCGAAGAGGCCCTCCTCGGGCAAGGCCGGGAGGTCTTGAGTCACAGACAAGAGGGCACGCGGTGAATGGAAGAGCAGCAGGGGCCCGAGCGCAAGGATCTCTAGGGGCAGCTGCAGCTGCGCCTGCCAGGCCTTGAGCGTCTGGCGCGAGAGCTCCGGCGAGACCACCACGCGCTCGAGCCGCGCGCCTAAGCGCTGTCGCCAGCTCTCGAGGGCCAGCAGGTTGTGATGGCCCGCCTCGAGGAGCAGGTGCAGCGGATGCGTGAGTTCGTCGCGCACGAAGCGCGCGGCGCCGGCGTCGCGCACGCGGATCACGTCCACTTCTGCGGCGAGCTCTTTGACCCGCGCCGAGAGCTGCAGAAAGCGCGGCTCCTCCATCAGCGCATCCCAGTCGAGGAGCACGCGCAGGCCCCGCGCCCGCGCGGAGCGCGCCAGAGCGACCCCGTCCCGCACCTCACGGATCACCCCCCGCCGAGAGAGCTCGGCCAGGGAGAGAATCACCTCACACTTCTCAGGCAGGAGCGCCAGCTCTGCGGCGTCCCGGGGAATGAAAACGTAGCTCATAGCGCGACCCGCGCGACGTCCCCGGCGCTCACGCCCGCGACGTGCGGCAGCCGCAGCAGGCTCGAGGGCTTCGACTTCGCCAGGGGCCGACCGTCGGCGCCCTTGAGTTCGGCGGTGCTCACCTCGGCGAAGTCCGCTCCCGCGCGTAGCACCTCGACGCGGGCGCCCGGAGTGAAGCCGTAGCGACACTCGAGGATCATGCCGGCGTCGGGCGTGTTGGCGAGCACCACCCCGGCCAGGGCCCAGGCCTCGGGAGAAGCGTCGCGCTCGTCGAAGATGGAACTCGCGTCGGCCGGCGCCAGGAGCGAGGCCGTGGTGGCGTCGCGGTGGTGGAGTTTTTTGAGCTCCAGGAGCCAGCGCTCCCAGGGCGCACCGTCGAAGCCGCCGCGCTCGCGCCAGAAGTCGAGGGCCTCGCGGTAGACGCGCGTGGTGGTGGCAGCGTAGAGCGGCCCTTTCATGCGGCCTTCGACCTTCAGCGAGCAGATCCCTTCCTGGACGAACTTCGGCAGGGCCGCCAGGCCCGCGAGGTCCTTCGAGCTCATGAAGGTGCCGGTGGCCTTCTGCGCGGCTTCGAACTCGAGCTCGTAGTTGAAGCGGCAGGAGTGCGCGCAGCCGCCGCGGTTGGAGTCGCGGCCCTGGGTGAAGTTGGAGATCACGCAGTGGCCCGAGTAGGCCATGCACATGGCGCCGTGGACGAAGAGCTCCATCTCCACGCCGCTCTGGCGCTGGAGCGCCCCGGCGTCCGCGATGGTGACCTCGCGGCCCAGCACTACCCGCGTGGCGCCGAGCTCCTTCCACGCCAGCACGCCCTGCAGGTTCAGCACACTCGCCTGCGTCGACACGTGCAGGGGCAAGGGGCCGTGCTTTCTCACCAGCAGCGCCACACCGGGATCGGACACGATGACCGCGTCGACCGCGAGGTCCTTCAGCAGAGCGATGAACTCCGGTAAGCGCGCCAGATCCGTGTCGTGCAGAAACCCATTGAGCACCACGTAGACCTTAGCGCCGCGAGCGTGCGCGAAGGCGACGCCTTCGGCCAGCTCCCAAGGTGTGAAGTTATCCGCCGCGGCCCTGAGGCCAAACTCCTGGCCGGCGCAGTAGACGGCGTCGGCGCCGTAGCGAAGGGCGGTCTTGAGCTTGGCGAGGCTACCGGCCGGGGCCAGGAGCTCTGGAGTAAAATGCTTTCCCATGGGGCTTCATTTACCAAACTCGGGCCCTTTGATAAACTGAAACCAAGATGTTGAAAAAACTCCTGATATTTCTAATCCTCGCGCCGCTGGCAGGAGCGTGCTACCTCGCCTACCAGCGCTATCTCCAGAACCCACCGGGGACCCTACCGACGCCCTATGTTTTGGCACCTTTGGAAGCGGCCATCGAGGTCGACGCACCGATTCTGATCGTCGGCGACCGGATGGGGGCCCGTTTCGCGCTCTTCAAAGAAAACCTCTCGCTGGAACTCTCCCAAGGACTCTCGAAACCCCTCAAGGTCGCCAGCCTCGCCACCGCCGGCTTCGGCCTGCACCGCACGCTCCAGCAGCTCGACTCCCTGGCGAAATGGCCCAAGGTCATTCTCTACGTCGGCGGCTCGGAGGAGTTCGCCGAAGACCGCTTCACTCGCCAGCAGATCCCGACGCTGCGGGAGAACCTGCGCCGCTACCAGGACGACGAGTGGCGCACGCTCCTCATGCTGCTACCGGAGGCCGGCCGCCTGCTCTACACCCCCTTCCAGCGTCTTGCGCTTCCGGCGACGCCCGCTCCGCCGCCCGCGGACCGCGGAGAAGACGAGTGGCCGGTGCGCCAGGAGCTCACCTACGAACTCTTCCGCATCGAGCTGCAGCGCCTCTTCGAAGAGGCCCGCCGCCACGACAGCCTGCTGATCGTCGTGACCTCACCGGCCAACCTCGACGTGGCCCCGAAGCGCACCTGCCAGATCGCGCGCGACCCCGCCAGCGACGCCGAGCTCGCCGCCATCCGCGAGATGATCAAAAAACAAGACACCAAGAGCGCCTACCAGCGAGCGCAGAAGCTAGCGCAGGAAGGCCTGGGCCACGCGGAGGCCTTCTTCGTCGCCGGCCAGCTGGCGCTGCGGCTCGGGAAACGAGAGGAGGCGCGGGACTTCATCCACAAGGCGCAGGCCTTCGACTGCGTCCCCTGGCGCGCCAACGAGGTCACCAATTCGATCCTGCGCGCGAAGGCGCAGGAGGAGCGGGTCCCCCTCTACGACTTCGCCGCCCAGGTAGAGCGCGACTGGGGCGAGAACACTACTTTCTTCGACAGCCTCTACCCCCAGGACCTCTACTACCAGCGCGGAACCCAGGCGCTGGCGCTGGTCCTGAAACGACTGCTCAAAATCTAGGAGCCGCATGAAAGCACGCACCGTCCGCCTCGAGAAAAACGATGTCCTCTGCCACGAGGGAGACGTCGAGAGCGACCTCTACTTCATCGAGTCCGGCGAGCTCCTGGTGTGCGTGCGCAAGCAAAGCCAGGTGACGGCCGTGGCCCAGCTCGGCGCCGGCGAGTACATCGGCGAACTCTCCTTCTTCGACTCCCTCCCGCGGGGCGCCGACATCGTCGCGCTCACCGACTGCACGCTCATCAAGCTCGACGCGCAAGAGGTGCGCGAGCTGCTGCCGAGCTGGCTGATGCACCTGGGCCGGGCGATGGCGCAGAAGCTGCGCCTGCACGACGACGTCATCCGCCAGCGCGGCATCAAGCGGGCCAACGTCGAAACCATCCGGCCTCTCTCCATCGAAGAGCAGGCCCACTACTACAAGCTGCTGGCAAAATAGCACCGGCCGGGCGCTCCGGGGCACCGGCAGCGCCGCGCAACCTCCCCATTTCTCGTTGCGGAGCTTGGCACCGCCCTTGAATGTCCATCCGTAGCGCGGTCCCCCGATCGGCGCCCCGAGCACGACGCTCAAACTTAGACACGGAGGTCCTTATGAAATTCTTCTTCATCACCATGCTGGCCCTGCTGGCCGTCGCCTGCGCCTCTCCCCAGCGCTCCCCGTCCCACAGCTCCAGCGAGCACGCCCGGGCAGATTTTTCACCCCGAGACATGGATGTTTACCAGGCCTACGGCTCCCAACGCTAAAGGCTCTTGTCTTTCGTCTGGACCGACCTTATAAAAGTCCCATCACTTTTTTGGCCCTCTTCGCGGAGGGCCTTTTTCTTTGCGGACCTACCGGGAGGGCCCAGCGGTGAAACAATCTTACTCGCAGGCGGCGATGCGCTTTCAGAACATCGACGCCATCAAAGACTGGACCCCAGAGATCGCCGACGAGGCCTACCAGATCTCGCGCTGGGGCGAGGGCTACTTCGCCATCAACCAGAGCGGCGACATGTGCGTGCTGCCCAACAAGGACCCGAAGGGGCCGCGCATCAACATGATGGAGGTCATCGAGGAGATGAAGCACAAGCGCATCGCCTTCCCGGCGGTGATCCGCTTCCACGACATCCTGCGCTCGCAGGTGACGAACATCAACAAGACTTTCCGCGCGACGATCGAAGAGGCGCGCTTCAACGGCCAGTACATGGGCGTCTACCCGATCAAGGTGAACCAGATGCGCGAGGTCGTCGACGAGATCGTCGACGCCGGCGCGCCCTTCAACTACGGCCTCGAGGCGGGCTCGAAGCCCGAGCTCATCGCCGCGCTGGCGATGAACACCAACCAGAACTCGCTCACCATCTTGAACGGCTACAAGGACGAGGACTTCCTGCGCCTCGCGCTCCTGGGCATCCAGCTGGGCCGCAAAGTCATCGTCGTCGTCGAGAAGTACACCGAGCTCCTCCAGCTCCTCGAGCTCTCGAACAAGATCGGCGTCGAACCGATGATCGGCATCCGCGCCAAGCTCGCCACCAAGTCCTCCGGCAAGTGGGCGAGCTCCTCCGGCGACTACGCCAAGTTCGGCCTCACCATCCCCGAGGTGCTGCAGGCCGTGCGGCTCTTAAAGCGCGAAGGCAAAGAGCACTGCCTGAAGCTCTTCCACTACCACATCGGCTCGCAGATCCCCGACATCCGCACCATCAAGGACTCGATCACCGAAGCCGC
The DNA here is from genome assembly GCA_036770305.1 of Bacteriovoracaceae bacterium. GTDB lineage: Bacteria > Bdellovibrionota > Bacteriovoracia > Bacteriovoracales > Bacteriovoracaceae > UBA6144. Next base: position 6,259 of record DAIPJL010000034.1, read on the forward strand.
GCGCATCTTCTGCAAGCTCGTCAAGGAAGGCGCGAAGCTCGAGTACTTCGACGTCGGCGGCGGCGTCGGCGTGAACTACGACGGCACCGGCTCGATCAACTACACGCTCAAGGACTACGTCGGCGACGTCGTCTACATCCTCAAGCAGATCTGCGACCTCGAGGACGTCCCGCACCCGAACATCGTCAGCGAGTCGGGCCGCCTCGTGACCGCCCACCACTCCTGCGTGGTGACGAACGTCTTCGGCGCCATCGAGATCGGCCGCTCGGAGCTCGCCACCGAGAAGGCGATGAACGAGCACGTGCTCGTCACCAACATCCGCGACCTCACCGGCGACCTCAGCGAGAAGAACTACAAGGACGTCTACGCCGACGCCCTGAAGATCAAGGAAGACACCGAGAGCGCCTTCAAGCTCGGCGTCCTCTCCCTCGAGGAGCGCGCCAAGGTGGAGACCCTCTTCTGGAAGATCTCGCGCCAGGTCGTCGAGCTCTCCAAGAAAGACGAGTACGCCTCCGACGAGATCCTCATGCTCAGAAACCAGATGGCCTCGCAGTACCTCTCGAACCTGTCGATCTTTCAGTCCGCGCCGGACACCTGGGGCATCGGCCAGATCCTCCCGGTGGTGCCGATCCACCGCCTCAACCAGAAGCCCGAAGTGCTCGCCTCCATCGCCGACATCACCTGCGACTCCGATGGCAAGATCGACTGCTTCCTCTCACCGGATGGCCCGTCCAGCACCGTGCCCCTGCACAAGCTCAACGAGGGCGAAGACTACTTCATCGGCCTCTTCATGACCGGCGCCTACCAGGATATCATGGGTGACATGCACAACTGCTTTGGCCGCCTGAACGAAGTGCACATCTTCTGCGACGACGACGACCCGACGGACTTCTACATCGAAGAGATCATCCCCGGGAACCGCGCCGATCAGGTGCTCAAGACTCTGCAGTACAACCCGGAGACCATGGCGCACACCATGAAGGCCAACATCGACCTGCAGGTGAAGCGCGGGAAGATCCGGCCTCGCGAGGGCGTCGTGCTGACGGACTTCTACGAGAGCTGTCTGCAGAGCTACACCTACCTGCGCAAGTAAGCAGGCCCGCGAGCGCGTGCTAGCAGGGCGAGCTCGCGCCCTTAAGGTACTGGTCCTTGTAGACGAGGTAAGCGCGGTAGTGTTCGCCGTAGCGGCGCCGCTCCTCGGCCGTGAGGGGCCGCACCGCCGAGGCCGGATGGCCCATGATCATGCTGCCGGGGGGGAAGCTCTTACCTGGCGCCACCAGCGCTCCGGCCGCCACCACGGAGTTCTCCCCGATCACCGCACCGTCGAGGACCACCGCCCCCATGCCGATGAGGCAGCTGTCCCCGATGGTACAGCCGTGCAGCACCACGCCGTGGCCAATGCTCACGTTGGCGCCGATGGTCAGCGCGTTGAGCTCAGTCACATGAAGCATGGAGAGGTCCTGCACATTGGAGCGCGCTCCGATGCGGATCTCGTTGACGTCGGCGCGCACCACGCAGTTGTGCCAGACGGAAGCGTCGTCTCCTAGGAAGGTCCGGCCGATGACCTGCGCGCCGGGCGCGAGGTAGACGCCGCTGCCCAGGGTGGGGCGCCACTGAAAATAACTCGCCAGACTCATGTGCACCTCGACATTTCAGGGCCCTTGGCCCAAGCTTTTAGAAGGAGTGTAGCATGAGCTTTCAGATCCCCCAAGAGTGGGGCCTCGATCCGGAGAACGGCCACAGCAAGCAGCTCAGCGAGCAGCTGAGTTCGCTGGCGCGGCGCCTGGCGAAGAGCTTCGCCGAGAGCAGCGGCGACAAGGAGCAGCGGCGCCAGGACGTGCACCGCTACTACCGCAAGTACTACACCATGACTCTCTGTAAGAGCTGCGTCGCCGCCGGCATCAACCGCTCGCCGACGCGTGACCGCGTGCTCGACTTTCCGTGGCTGGTGCTGCGAGAAGACCGCATCCTGTGCCTGCAAGAATGGGAGAAGATCAATCAATGAACCCGCCACTCATCCTCGCCTCCACCTCGGTGTACCGCGCGAAGCTGCTGGCCCGCTTGGGCCATCCCTTCACGACACAGTCCCCGGAGCTCAACGAAACTCCCTTCAAGCAGAAGTTCCAGGGGAAACCGCTGGAGCTCGCTAAAACCCTAGCGCGCGAGAAGGCGCTGGCGGTGGCCCGCAAGAACCCCCAGGCCCTGTGCATCGGCAGCGACCAGGTGGCCGCCCTCGGCGAGGAGTTCCTCAGCAAGCCTCTGACGGTGGAGAAAGCGGTGGCGCAGCTCATGAAGCTGCAAGGAAAAACTCACGTGCTCTACACCGCCGTGCACCTCATCGGCCCCGGGATCGATCGGGGGCACGTGGAGATCACGCGCCTCACCATGCGGCCCTTGGACTTCACGGCGCTGAAGGCCTACGTCGAGAAGGACCTGCCGCTGGACTGCGCGGGGTCCTACAAGCTCGAGGCCCACGGGATCAAGCTCTTCACGCTCATCGAAGGCAACGACCACGAGGCCATCGTCGGCCTGCCTCTGCTGTGGACGCAGCAGGCGTTTTTGGAGCTCGGGCTACCCTTTTTTCACCAGGGAAGCTAGCTCGATGATCTGGCGGTTCTCGCGCACGAAGTAGCCCTCGTCACCGCGAAGCGCGTCGAGCACCATGGCGCGCGCCACCTGCTCGGCCTCCACCGGCGCGACGTTGGGGAGGTAGCGCTGGAGAGGAGACTTCAGCGGAGCGAGGGTCTTCTGTGCCACCAGCTCCGCGGGCCTCAGCTCCGTGCGAGGCGCGATGAGCAGCGAGGGACGGTAGACGTAGAAGGCCTGGAAGTAGTGGTCCTTGAGCACCTTCTCGACCTCGGCCTTGGTGCGCAGGTAGGCCGAGAGCGACTGCGGATCGACGCCCCGGCTGCTGACGAGGTAAAAGCGACGCGCGCCCATCTGCTTGGCCACCACCAGTGCCTCGTGCGCCACGCGCAGTTCGAGCTCGCGGAACTTCTGCGCGTCCCCGGCCTTCTTTTGAGTCGAACCGAAGCAGTAGAAGAAATCGTTGACCTGCGCCTCGAGCTTCCACGGTCGGTAGAACTCGGCGAAGTCGTAGTGGATGAGTTTCTTGTGCGTCAGCTCGAGCGGCCGGCGCGTCGGAACGTGGAGCTTCGCAAACTTCTCGCTGGCCAGCAGCTGGGCCAATACCTGTTGTCCGACCGCTCCCGTGCCCCCTAGAATAAAGGCGTGCCGCTTGACTTGCCCCGACATAACATCCGCTCCTGAAAATAGGTTCATTGTATGCCGAATCCGAAGATAATTTCACTAAGAGTTTTTCTCACCCTCTTGCTCCTCAGCGCTGCCTCCTGCGCCCAGCTCCCGAGCTCCTCCAAAAACCAGCCGGGCCTGTCGATCCTGCAGCTGGCCTCGCTAGAGGACCGGGCCGAGTTTAACGTTCTGGCCCACCGCTCATGGCCCCTCGAGGTCCTGGTGAAGCGCCCCGACGGAAGTGCTCTCGCTCCGGAGCGGCACGACCAGAGCCAGTGGGAGGACTCCCCTTGGGTGATCCACCACCTCCTCTTCACCGGCCTGCAGCACAGCGAGGAAGAGCTCCACCGGCTGGTGGTGCGCGCGCGAGGCTCCGTGCTCGACGAGCGCGAGTTCGGCACCTTCAGAGTGCAGGGCCAGGGTCTGCGCTTCGCGGTGGGTTCCTGCGCCGACCAGCGCTCGGCAGATACCCCGATCTGGCAGAGCATCAGCGACCGACGTCCGGAGTGGTTTTTTTTCATCGGCGACAACGCCTACGTCACCCTCACCCCTGTCTCCTCAGCGCGAGAACTCTGGGAGCGCCACGCGGCGGCCCGTCAGCAGATCGGACTCTACCGCTGGCAGCGCCTCATTCCGGTCCACGCCGTCTGGGACGATAACGACTACGGCCTCAACAACGGCGGCGCCGAGTTTGCGCTGCGAGACGCGGCCCAGGAAATCTACCGCAGCTTTTTCCTCCCGCGCTTTGACCATCCTCAGCTGGCACGCGGGCCCGGCCTCGCCACGCGCCTCTCCCTGCGCGGGATGCACTTCCACTTCCTCGACAACCGCTCCTTCCGCTCCGCCGACCCCGAGGGCGAGCACCTGGGTGCCGAGCAGACCAAGTGGCTCTTCGAGGATCTCGCTCAGTCGCAGCTGCCGAGCTGGCTCCTCATGGGCGACCAGTTCTTCGGTGGCCACCACGGCTTCGAGTCCTTCGAGGGCTCCCACCCCCGCGCTTTCGAAGCCTTCGTGACCGGCCTCAAGGGCCAGAGCACGCCCTTCGTGATGGTGAGCGGAGACCGGCACCTGAGCGAGGTCATGCAGTTTCCGCGCTCGCTCCTGGGCCAGCTGAGCTTCGAGTTCACCACCAGTCCCCTGCACGCCCGCACCTACCCGGGCAACGCCGAGAAGTACCCCAACCCCTGGCGCGTGAAGATCAGCGACGACAGCGAAGCCTTCATGCTCTTCGAGACCGGACTCAGGGAAAGCAGCTGGGGCATCGCCCTCGAGGCCATCGACCCGGCCGGCAGAACTCTCTTCGGCCGCGACCTTTCGCTCACCACCGAAGCGCTCAAGGACTTCACCATCGAGCCCTCGGGCCAGCAGCGCCGGCGCTACCGCCGGGCGCGCTGGCGCCGCTGAGGCGCTACTGTGCGAAGATCTTCTTAAGGGCCTCTTTCTCCTGCTCGCCGGCCGGCTTCTCGAGGGTCTTCTCGGGCGCCGCGGCCTTGGGCTTTTCTTTCCGCAGCAGCATCCGGTCGAGGTTGCGCAGGTAGGCCTTGGAGACTTTCTGGAAGAGCGAGTCCTCGTCACCGCTGGTCAGTGACGAGCGGTCACGGCCCGCGCTATCGATCATGTTCTTGAGGTCGCGCTCGCTCATGCCGGTCATGCGGGCGGCGTCCGCGAAGCCACCGTAGGCCCCGCTACCACCAGCGCTGCCGTAGCTGCCCGAGCCCATCGCCCCCATGCGGCCGCCAGCGCCGTCGCGGTAGGCGGCGCCGCCATCGCTGTAGATGCCGGAGTCGTCGAGGGCGCCGCTGTCGCCGGCCCCGAGGTTCATGCCACCCATGCCCATGCTGCCCATGCCCGCCGAACCGAGCGACGCGTTCGCGCCCTCCTTGCCGTCGATGGCACCGTACTTCTGTGGCGTCGCTGCGCCGTCGCGGTCACTGCCCGCGCCGCCGAGGACGTTGCGCGTGCCCATCGCACCGAGCGTGCCGCCGATGCCGCTGTAGAGCGAGTTATCTCCCGGCCGCGCCAGCGCGGAGACCGAGTTCAAGGGAGCGTTCACGTTGGAGAAGAAGTTCCCCGTGGCGTCGAGGCGCGCCTGCGCGTCTTTGCTGCCCTTGGTGCGCTCCTTGTAGTTCTTCCAGGCCTCGTTGTCTTTCGCGACCCGGCCCGCGTGGCGCCGAGCGGCCGCCAGTGCAGCGCCGCCGAAGCCACTGTTCAGCGAGGCGTTGAGAGCGCTGCTGCCCCCGGCCGCCGGAAGCCCCTGGCCTCCGGGAAGGCCCGAGAACTCCGCCGAGAGAGGGAAGCCGAGGCCTCGGAAAGAGCGGTACACGTTGCCGGTGACGTCACCGCCACGCGAGCGCTCTTCATCTCCCATCGTCAGGCCGTAGTTGTTGCCTTCGATCTGGTAGCGGGAACGGCGGATCGAGAGGTCGTCGGCGTACTTGTTATAGGCGTCGTCCATCTCCAGGCCTCGGCGCACCGAGAGCGTGGTCAGGAGGCGCACGTTGTGCAGCAGTGTGAGGTAGTAGTTCTCGAGGTAGGCCAGCGGGTAGCCGATCCCGGCCTGCGCGGACATGTGGCGCCACTTGAAGTGGATCTGGTAGACGTAGTTGGCGAAGAGGTCGGCCACCTCTTTCTTCTCGAACACGTCGGCGAAGCCGGTCGGGTTCGGGTGCTCGCCGTCGTAGTGGGCCTGGCCACACTCGTTCAGCCGGTGGCACATGGCGTACTTCGAGACCGCCTGTTTGTAGGCGTCGATGCGCACCTGCCCCATCTGGTACTCGGGCAAGAAGTTACCCTGCCCGTCCATGTACTGCTTGAAGTCCGGGAAGAACTGCTTCTTGTCTTCCGCCGTCGGCTTGCGCTTGCCGATGGTCTTGGTCCACTGGCAGCCCTTGCGGAAGCCCTCGTGCAGCGCCGGCACCCAGCCGTTGTTGGTGTTCACGTCGGCGGTGTAGAACTCCGGGAACACCGGGTCCATCAGCATGCGGTCGCGCATGACCGTCGCCCAGGGCGCGAACTGCTGGTCGTCGGCGATGGCGGAGTCCACCATGGGCCGGTAGAAGCTGCGTGCGCACATGGTCGCTTTGAAGGGCCCGCTGCAGGGGTTCTTCGACATGCCGCCCATGGAGCGCGAGATGTCGAGCACCTGGTCACAGGTCATGCTCGGGCGCTTCGCCCACGGGAAGGGATCGTTACGTAGAATCATCTCTGGGTTGTTCACGAACACCGGCCAGTGCAGGATGCGGTAGAAGGTCTTACAGTAGAAGAGCTTGAACTTGCCGCAGGTCTTCTTCTCCACCAGTCGGTCTTCGATGATGACGTTCGGGAAGTCGCGCGCGAAGGACTCGACCACCGAGTAGCCCGAGGCCCCGCCGCTGCCGCCGGAGAGCAATAGGCCCACGCCGAGGACGCCGCCGGCGATGGCGCCGGCCGTGGCCATGGCCACCAGGCCGACGAGGCCTACACCGAGGGCGAGGATGGCGAGGATGATGAAGAGCAGGAAGCGCAGGGACTTCTTGGTCCACGAGCCCACCTTACTTTCGGTGTGCACGTAGCCGCGGTACCAGATGTCTTTGGTGGCGTCCTTACGGAAGATGTTGATGATGTCGGCGTGCACCGCGCCGCCCATCTGCGAGAGGCGCCGGTTCCAGTACTGCGTGAAGAGCGGATTCGCTTTCTTCGCCCGGCTGAGGTCCTCGGCGATCTCCTGCAACTCCGTTTCGACTTTCTCCGTGTCGACGAAGACGTCGAGCTGGTTACAGGTGCGCAGCTTGAGCCAGCGCACGAGCACTTCCTCGTGGCCAATGCCCGCCGCACCGGAGTCGATGTTATCGATGGCCTCGACGTTCTTGATCTCGCCTTGCGAGGCCATCTTCTCGAGCTTGCGCAGGTACATCTCGACGTAGTTCGGGAACTCCCGGCCCTGCTGGAACTCGGGTTCGGCCGAGCCTTCGTTCTTGTCCGGCGTGCTCGGGTCATCCACCATCACGAGCTCGTCGGCGCGGCAGACCTTGTTCTGCGTACTGCCGGTGCACTGGGAGTAGAAGAAGGCCTGTTTCTCGGCGTCGAACTTCTCCGGGCCGTAGGCGTAGAGGCACTGGCACGCCATCAGGAGGTCGACGTAGCGGAGCTGGTCGTGCTGGTAGTTGCGGTTGTCGCGGATCATGCGCATGAGCGACTTCGTGCGCGTGTAGAGGTTGTCCGGGTGGGCCTTGCTCTCGGGGTTCAGGAGGTGCCAGAGGTCCTCCGTGCCTTTCCCCGAGTAGCTCACCTCGAAGGCGCGCACGAAGAGGTCGGCGTTGCGCATGAGGTTCGACGAGTCGATCCAGTTGTCCTTGACGGTGTTGAACTCGCAGCGCTCGACGTTCGAGCGCTCCTTCGGCGTGATCGCCGGAATGTTGTAGTTCTTGACGTACTCTTCCTGCGTCCAGACTTTGCCGATGGGCTTGCCCGCTTTGATGGCCTCGGAGTTGCTCGCGACCATCTCCTTGCGCTTGGCGTAGACGCTCAGCAGGGCCTGCTTGCGCTGGACACGGTCTTTGATCTTGAGCACCTGCTTGATCTCACCCTCGATCATCGCCAGCTGCTGCTCGGTGAGCGCGTCGTCGTTCACCCAGTTCCCCTGTGAGGTCGCCTTGCCGGTGACGGTGGCCTTGGCCGATGAACTCGTCGTTCCCTGCGCGACGCCGGTGCGGCCCTCGAGCTCCGTCGCCTGGGCAGCGGAGATGGGGAGCAGGAGAGCGAGGAGCGTGGAGAAAGTTTTCTTTTTCATAAGCTGACTCGATTTAGGAAGGATGAAGGGGGGCATCTCGCGAGTGCAGAAGCCCTCGATGTCTTGGATGAATCCTTTGCAGCACTGCTGGCGACCGGTGGGCTTCGTTCCTTCCGGGACGCAGTCTTCGCACACGAAGCGCTCCTGGCAACGGCCACTCTCGCACTTGCCCGAGCAGCACTCCGAGGCGGCGCCACAGCTCGCGCCCCACACCTTGCAGTTCACGCCGCCGACGCCGACGTCCTGCGAACGGCACACGCCGGCCGCGCAGTTGGGGTTCTCCGGAGTACACTCGGCACCCAGGCCGTTCACCTGGTGACACACGATCACTGGCATGCACAGGCCGTTGGACCCCTCGTCCTCCGAGGAACAGAGCTGTGAGGCGCACTCTTCGTGGCGCTTGCAGGGCTCGTTGACCTTCTTGCCCGGGAGGGTTTTCTCAATCGAGGGTGCCGTTCCGGCCACGAGTCCCTTACAGCACTGCGCTCCGGACTGGAGCTGGTTCGGGCCAGCGCAGGCCGGCGCCGCGGAGCTCAGCGAGTTGAAGTCCACGGCCGCGCCACAGCGCTTGTCCCGGCGCTCGCGCAGCCACTGCTGGTAGCGGAAGAAGCGCATGTTACCTTCGTCGTCGCCGATGTCATCCTTGTACTCGGTCTGGTCCATCGGCGGCGGATTGCGCACCTGCAGTTCGGCCTCCACGCAGGTATCCGCGAGGCCGCGGCGTTCATTCAACTGCGCCAGCGTGATGAAGCCCTGCATGTAGAGGTCGCCGGTGATGTTGGAAATGTAGTCCTTGAATTCCTCCGTGCTCAGCTCGCGGGACTTGAGGCCCGTCAACAGGGTGCTCGAGACCGAGACGATCTGCGCGAAGGCGGCGCTGCGGTCCAAGGGGACGTCATCTTGCGCGCGAACCTGCAGGGGCAGGGCCAGAAGGATAAGCAAGAGGACAAGATTCAAACGTTCCATAAGCAACCTCGCGATTATTCATTCTCATTATAAGTCTCTAACTACTTAGCGAACAAGCACGGGGCGCCAAACAATCATAAATAGGCGTTTGCCCTCATCCCTCACTGGCCACTTTCTCTGGCAGCTCTTAAGCTAGCCTTCATGCAGACTTCTCAGACACCCTGGGGTGGCCCGACTCAGTTTTTCTACTCGCTCACGCCCGAGGTCATCGATCAGGTAATGCTCGGCCATGGCCTGCGCCCCCTGGGCCGCGTGCTGGCCCTCAACAGTCTCGAGAATCGAGTCTACGACGTCGAGGTCTCTCGCCTCCAGCTCCCCGAGGGCCCCTTCTCTCCCGACAGCGTGGTGGTGAAGTTCTACCGTCCAGGCCGCTGGAGCGAGGCAACGCTGCGCGAAGAACATCGTTTCCTGCGGGAGCTGCTCGAGTTCGAACTCCCCGTCGTTGCTCCCTTGGAAAAAAACGGAGAGACCCTCTTCCGGCACACCGAGTCCGGACTCTTTTACACCGTCTTTCCCAAGGTGCGCGGCCGCCTCAAGGACGAACTCACCGGGAGCGAAGCCCAGCAGATCGGCCGTCTCATCGCGCGCCTCCACAACATCGGCGCCATGGACCGCTTCGCCGCCCGTCCCCGACTCCTGGCCGACGCCTGGCTCTTGGGCAACCTCGCCGAGCTCGAGGCAAGCCAGCTCGTGCCGGCATCGCTAGTCACCCACTACGCCACGCTGGTGCGCCAGCTCCATGGCATGGTGGCGCCGCACCTCGCGGCTCTCCCCACTCAGCGCATCCACGGCGATTTCCACCGCGGGAATATCCTGTGGACCCAGGAAGGCCCGTGGATCACCGACCTCGACGACTGCGTCCAGGGCCCGCGCGAGCAGGACCTCTGGCTCTTGTTCTCGGGCCGCGACGAGTGGTCACTGGAGATGCGCGCGAAGTTCCTCGACGGCTACCACGAGATGAGTCGCGAGCGCGCGGCCCTGACGCCCTTCCTCGTCGAGGCACTGCGCACGCTGCGCCTGGTGCACTTCAACGGCTGGATCGCCAAGCGCTACGCCGACCCGACCTTCGCGCGCACCTTCGACGCCTTCGGCGGGCAGAACCACTGGGAGCAGCAGGTGCTCGACCTCAAGGAACAAGTCGGGTTACTGCAGGACCTCTTCGACCCCGGGTACTAGGCGTCGACGAACTTGACGCCGACCTTCCAGCCCACCTGCTCGGGCATCAGGTCGCGCACCGACATGACCTCGCCGCGGATGGGGTCGTCGAGCTCCTGGCCATCCATGTTCGTCAGCTGGACGATGTCGCCTTTTTTGAAGGCGCCGTCGACGTAGCTCAGGAAGCCCATGCCGCCGCGGGAGAGGTCGAAGAGCTTGTAGCTCTGCTCCTCGCCGAGCTTTCCGAAGTGGCGCAGGCCTATGATCTTGTCGACCTTGGGCCGCGCCCGTGGGGCCTCGCGCTTGTCGGCGAAGAGCTTGTCCTCTTCGGCCAGCGTGATGGAGGCGAGCTGCTCGTCGAAGATGGCGCTGTCGCGCGCGGAGCGCGGCGCGCTCTTCACTCTCCACGGCGCCTGGCTCAGGTCCACGCCGACGCCTTTGATGCGAAACACGTCGTCGTCATCTAGAAAACACAGCTCACCTGGAAGGGCGAGGGTCCACTCCTCCCCACGGCAGTCGATGAGGTCGCACTTGAAGATCGCTCCGCGGTCCGCGGAGTAGGCGAAGAGCACTCCGGTCGCGAGCTCGGGCCCCGGCGCGCGCAGCCGCAGCACCTCGTCGCCGAGCTCCTGCGGTTCCGCGCCCTCGACCACGCGCCGGCCCTGAGGCCCCACCTGCCACAGCACCAGCGTATTGCGAAACTTCACCACGTCAGTGAAAAACTTTTTGTAGGCCTGGGCGTTCGTGCCCGGCGATACGTTTTTCATCGCTCTCCCATCGACAAGGTCGGTGAAGAAATTTTAGCATGAGAGTAAGATTCGCTTGGAGCAAAAACAATACCCGAGAGGCTTATGCCACTATTGCGCCTACTGCTCACCACCGCCCTGACCCTCGGCTCCGCTCGGCTCCTCGCGCACGAGGTCAGCGTGCTGCACACCGAGTGGTGGCTCCGGGGCCCAGAAGTGCGCTCTTGGCAGACGGGCCTCACGGGTGAAGCGACGCTGAGCCCAGACCGCGCGCTTCTGCTCCACACGGACCATATGGAACGCTTTGAACTGCGGGAGGCGCGTCGCGGGCTGGGATATCGCCACCGCCTAGAACACGGCTACTGGCAACTCACCCACGCTCAGGGAGATCACAACGACATCCTCGCCGTCCGTGACACCCGACTCGAACTTGGCCGCGCGCTGATGCAGGGCCTCTCCGGGATGCTCGCGCTCAAGGCGCAGGGTTTTGCTCCCAGTGACGTGCACCAGCTGGCGCTGGCGCTGGAGTACGAGACGGCCAGCGGCTGGCTCGTGCTTCCCTCCCTGAACCTGGGCAGGGCGACCTATTTTGCTCCCGCGAAGACCCAAGACATCTGGGGCGCGTCCCTGCGCTTTGGCCGCTACCGCGAGGAAGACTGGCGCGTGTGGGCCTACTACGGCCTGGCGGAAGAAGCGCAGGCGCAGGCGATCGAGAACCAAACGCGCGCGCTGAAGACCAGCTCCTTCGGAGCGCGCGGCGAGAAGAACCTCGCGCGCCACTGGCTCGTCGCCCTCGAGCTTTCGCGCCAGTTCTACCCCGCCCTGGACCTGCGCTTCGAGACCGCTAGCGCGCAGCTCACCTACCGCTGGGGAAAGCGATGATCCTCTTTCCCCACGACCTCCACCCTCTCGCTCTTCTGGGCCTGCAGCTTGCGGGCCTCTACTTCGTCATCATCACCGTTTGGCAGCTCTTGCTCTGTGGCCTGGCGCTGCTGGCCCTGCGGCGCCGCTACCCCGAAGGGGACACCCACCCCTCGCTCACGCTGCTCATCGCCGCCAAGAACGAGTCGGCCGGCCTCGTCGAAACCGTCAACCGCGCCCTCCAGCTCCCTCTCGAGAACCTACACATCGTTGTCATCGAAAACGCGTCGCTGGACGCGAGCCTCAAGCTCATGCAGGAGTTCTTCCAGCTGCGCCCGAGCGAACTCCCCAACGTCTTTACTTCACTCACGCACCCGCGCCTGCGCCTCATGCGCGAGCCGGTCGCAGGTAAGGCCCGCGCGCTCAACACTGGTTTAACTTTAGTGGAAACGGAGTTCGTGGCGAGCGTCGATGCGGATACGCTGGTGAATGCTAGTGGCATCAAAAAACTTCTCACCTATCTCCAAACAAAACCTGAACTCATGGCGATCGGTGGTGTATTGGATGTGCAAGCACAGCAGGGCTTTTTAGAAAAACTCCAACGAGTCGAGTACCTGCGTGCCTTCCTCGCCGAACGCACCGGCCTTTCTGTCCTCAAGGCAAACGTTCATCTTTCTGGTGCCCTTGCCGTCTTCCGCACGAGAGCGCTGCGTGCGATCGGTGGCTTCGCCAGCACGTCGATCACCGAAGATTTCGAAAGTGCTCTGGCACTGATGAAAGCCGCCCCCAAGCACCCCATCGAAATTCTTCCCGTGATCGCGGCCACCACCCAAGTTCCCCACACGCTTACAGGCCTCTGCCGCCAACGTTTGCGCTGGCAGGCGGGCCTCGCCCAGTGTCTGTGGCGCTACAAAATCCTACTGACAGGGCCTCTGACACACTTCGGGCGAGTCATCACACTTCCTTACCTTCTAGTCGGCGAACTCCTTGGTCCCTTGATCGAACTCCTGGCCATCGCCGCTTTGGCCCATGCGCTCTACTACCAGCTCTTTTCCGCACAGAGCGCGCTGATGATCTTTGCTGTGGGTTTGATTCTGATCTCTCTGCAGAACATGGCCCTCATCAAGCGCTTCGGTCGGCGCGAGAAAGGCATGCCAAATTCCTTCTTCGTTTTCTTCTACGGAATTTTCCTGATGCTGCTCCTACGACCGCTCCTGCTCTTCCCACGCGTCTTCGCTCTACTCACGTGGCCGTGGCAGCGGAAGTTCAAGAGTGCACAGCGCAAGCCTTACTAGAAACGAACCTCGACGCCCGCGCCGAGGTAGTGCTGGAGATCGAGCTTGCCCCGCCGCTCCCGCTCTTCGGCTCCGTAGAGGCGCGAGTAGCGGTCTTCTTCGTGGGCCACGCCCATGCGCAGGAAGATGAAGCCGTTTTTGGTGACCTGCATGCGGCCCGTGAGCTCGACGCCGAAGGCGTGGTCGCGCTCTTTGTCGACGTGGACCCTGGAGCGGCCATAGACGCGCGCCTCGAAGGTCGGGTAGCGGCCGGTGTCGTCGCCAAAGCGCTTACGCTGGATGCGCAGGTCGAAGCCGGCGGCGACGTTGTGGAAATCGGAGTTGGTAGAAAGGCCCGCGCCGACGAAGACGTCGGAGCGCACGGCGGCCTTGTCCGACTCGTAGAGCGTGAGGTCTTTGCCTAAGACGAAGGAGGTCGAATAGCGGACTTCGCGTTCGCGGTGGTTGAGGTAATGATACTGGATGACCCCCTGGTCCTCGAGGAGCTTGTGCCAGCGGTCCTGTAGTTTCTGCGACAGGCCTCCCTGGTCAGAGAGCACTTCGCGCTTGCCGGCGACGCGCACGTAGAGGTCATTGAAACCCAGCTCGCGCTTCACCTCGAGTTCGAGGCCGTCGACGCTGAGGAACTCCAGGTAGTGCTTCCCGCTGGGATCCTTGCGCACGTAGGTGGTGTACTCTTTCCCTCCCACCGTGTAAGTGCGCGGTTGCGGGGCGAGGCGCCCGTAGCCCTGTGAGGTGCGACGCAGGGAGATCTCAGCTTCTTCGAAGTTGAGCTTGAGGCCACCGGCGATGCCGAAGGTGTTGCCGCGGTCGTCGCCGTCGATGCCCTTGTTGTACTCCGTCCACCCCATTCCCTGGGAGAGGCCGTGCAGCGGATTGTCATTATTGCTCATGAGGTCGAGCTGCATGTCGAGGAGCTTGCCGAGAGGGAAAAAACCCTGGCCCGCGAGCTCCGTCTCCACCGTCAGGTGCGCGAGCCCCTGCGCCGCCTGCGGCGTGAGGTCGAGGGAGTACTGCGAGGGGGTTTTAAGCACGCGGCCCTCTCCGGCGCAGGGCGAGCTCGGAAGATCGATGATCGCCAGGGCCAGCTCCTGCGAGCGAAGGCCTTGCTCGAGGATTTCCTCCGCCGTGGGTTCCGCCAGTCGCGAAAGTAAGGCGTGCTGTGACAGACTCTCGAAGAGTTCCGGGTCCTGCAGTTTATAGAGGTCTTGCAGCTCTGCGATGAGCTGCTGGTAGCGGTGGCGCGCGTATCTGCGCTTCTCCCCGGCCTTGGTGGTTAGCAGGTACTCGTGAGCTTTTTCGTCGTAGCGGATTTCGAGATTGCGCGCGGGCCAGACGATCGGGCCCTCGTCGCTCGCAAATACGGCGAGAGAGAAAGTGATGAGGGCCAGGATAAGAAAATAATGCAGATATTTCACCAAGGCCGTATCGGTGAATTGAGTTCGGGAATGGAGCTTCTTTTTATTCCCGAGGGCCCGGCTCGACTACCCGCCGGCCAGCTTAACCTTGAAGCCGAGCTTCTCCAGGAAGGCCTTCACCTTCTCCCGGTGATCCCCTTGAATTTCAATGCGCAGGTCTTTGAAGGCGCCGCCGGATCCGCAGTGGGTCTTGAGCTTCGAGGCGAGGTCCTTGAAGTAGGCCTCATTCGCTGGTAGCTCGAAGACCACCGTCACCGCTTTGCCGCCACGGCCGTTGGTTTCTCGGCGAACCTTCAGGGTGTGCTCGCCGGGGGTGAGCGCCGAGGCCTTGGGGCATCTGCAAGGGTGCTGGTGGCACTTCTGGCACTGGAGCTTGTGGGAGCCGTCACTGGAGTAGAGGATGCGCGGTTGGTCGCTCATATGCTAGCATCTTAGTGTGTCTTCATCATCAAAGTCAGGCCCCTTACGCTATTTCATCTTCCACAAGCCCTTCGGGGTTTTGAGTCAGTTCACTCCGGAACACGGAGCACGCACGCTGAGCGAATTCGGCTTTCCTGCCGACATCTACCCAGCAGGCCGCCTCGATAAAGACTCAGA
>DAIPJL010000242.1:0-3162 GCA_036770305.1 Bacteriovoracaceae bacterium
GAGTGATGTGGATGGGCTCGCGGGAGATCTCGTAACAAAAATTTTGAACTGAGTAGAGAGACCGCCATGCTTAAAATTGCTTTCTTGCTTCTGGCCAGTGGTTCTGCCTTCGCAGGCGGTGATGGCCACCTCACCGACCTCGTCGCCCCGCTCGTCAACGTTGTCGTTCTGGCCGGTTTCCTCGTGTGGAAGCTGAAGGGACCACTCTCGGCGCACTTCAAAGCGAAAGCCGAGGAGATTTCCAATACCCTCGAGCGCGCGAGCCTCAAGTCGAAAGAGGCAGAGGTCATGCTCCAGGCCCAGCAGAAAAAAATGGCGGCAGTGGACTCCGAGGTGAAAGAGATCCTGCGCCAGGGTGAAGCCGACGTCGTCGCGTTCGAGAAAAACTTCGCCCGCGAGATCGAGGAACGTTCGCTCAAGCTCAAAACCGACGCATCGGCGAAGATCGAAGCCGAGCGGAAGGCCCTCATCGCGAGCCTCAACGCAAGCCTGCTCGACGAGGTCATCGCAAAGGCGAAGACCACCATCAAGGGCAACAAAGACTACCAGCAGAAGGCCTCGGCTAAAATCCTCGGGGAGATGGTGAAATGAAGCAGAACACGATCGCCAAGACCTACGCGCACTCGCTCCTCCAGCTCAGTGACGAGAAAAAAGAAAAGCTCGTCGACGAGCTCGTCGCGCTCACGGAGATGATTAACAAGACGAACATGCTCGAGAACGTGCTCTTCCTCGACGTGTTCACGCTCGACGAGAAGAAAGCCGTCTTCGGCGACCTCGCGAAAAAAGCCAGCTTCTCGCAGCTCCTCGTGGGCTGCGTGAACTTCCTCATCGAAGAGAAGCGCATTGGCCTGCTCCCGCTCATCATCAAAGAGATGGTCGTGCTGGACGACGAGCGCAAGGGCTTCCTCAAGGGCACCATCGAAGGCGCCGATGCTCAGATCGACGCCAAGATCGTCGACCAGATGAAGAGCTTCCTGAAGCAGCGCCTGGGCAAGGAGCCGCAGCTCGCCTACAAGCAAAACACCAACCTGAGTGCCGGCTACCGGATCACGGTCGAAGACCTGCAGCTCGACGCCACACTCGACCACCAGCTCGATCAATTTAAACAATCTGTTATCAGCGAATAACCGCAAGGAAGGAAGACTATGACAACGGCCATCCGCCCGGAAGAGATCACCGGAATTATCAAAGAGCGCATCGCGAACTTCGAGTCGCGGTTGCAGATGAACGAAATCGGTACCGTCCTCACCATCGGTGACGGTGTGGCACGTGTCTTCGGGCTGAAGAACGTCCTCTCCGGCGAGCTCGTCGAGTTCGACGGTGGCGTCAAGGGCATGGTTCTGAACCTCGAGACCAATAACGTTGGTATCGCGGTTCTCGGTGACGATGCCCTCATCAAGGAAGGCTCAACTGTTAAGCGTACAGAAAAAATTGTGTCGGTACCAGTGGGCGACGCCCTCCTCGGCCGCGTGGTCAACGCCATCGGCGAGCCGATCGACGGTAACGGTGAAATCGCCGCCAAGGAAGTCCGCCAGGTTGAAGTGAAAGCACCGGGCATCATCGCCCGCAAATCGGTTCACGAGCCGCTGCAGACCGGCATCAAGGCGATCGACGCCATGATCCCCATCGGTCGTGGTCAGCGCGAGCTGATCATCGGTGACCGCAAGACCGGCAAAACCGCCGTCGCCGTCGACACGATCATCAACCAGAAAGGCAAGGGCGTCGTTTGCATCTACGTCGCCGTTGGCCAGAAGCAGTCGACCGTCCGCCAGGTTTATCAGAAGCTCTCCGAGGCCGGCGCCCTCGAGTACACCATCATCGTCTCTGCTCCGGCGTCTTCTTCTGCGCCCCTGCAGTACCTCGCTCCCTACACCGGCGCCACCATGGGTGAGTACTACCGCGACAGCGGCAAGCACGCGCTCATCGTCTACGATGACCTGACGAAGCAAGCTCAGGCCTACCGCCAGATGTCTCTCCTTCTCCGTCGTCCGCCGGGCCGCGAAGCTTTCCCCGGGGACGTCTTCTACATTCACTCGCGCCTCCTCGAACGTGCCGCTAAAGTGAGCGACGCTCTCGGCGCCGGTTCAATGACCGCGCTTCCGATCATCGAAACCCAAGAAGGGGACGTTTCCGCCTACATTCCAACGAACGTCATTTCGATCACCGACGGTCAGATCTACCTTGAGTCTGACTTGTTCAACTCCGGTATCCGCCCAGCGGTGAACGTCGGTCTCTCCGTGTCGCGCGTCGGTGGCTCTGCGCAGACGAAAGCAATGAAAAAAGTTGCTGGTACACTTCGCCTTGACCTTGCTCAGTACCGCGAACTTGCCGCCTTCGCCCAATTCGGTTCTGACCTTGATGAAGCCACTCAGCGCCAGCTCGCCCGCGGTTCCCGCCTCGTCGAACTGCTCAAGCAGGGCCAGTACCAGCCGATCGAAGTGACCAACCAGGTTGTGGCGATCTTCGGCGCGATCAAGGGCCTCTTCGATTCGATTCCTGTCGAGAAGATTCAGGTCGCAGAGAAAGAGCTCATCGACTACATGAACGCCAAGCACTCGGACCTCATGGGCGCGCTCCGCAAGGAGAACGCCATCTCTGCCGAGAACGAAGGCAAGATGGTCGAAGCGATCAAGGGATTCGTTGCATCTTTTAAACACTAAGTTGATGAAGGCGAAACCGAGCCATGGCAAATATTAAAGACCTAAAAAAGCGGATCAAGAGTACCAAGGGTACTTTTAAGATCACCAAGGCCATGAAATTGGTGTCCGCGGCGAAGCTCAACAAGGCACAGATTCGCATCCTGGGCATGCGCCCGTACGCGACTGAGCTCGAGCAAACCGTCCGCACCGTCTCTGCCTTGAACAAAGACTACTCGTCGATCTACTTCAAAGAGAATGTCGAGAACAAGCAGTCCGTCGTGCTGGTGATCAGCTCCGACAAGGGCCTCTGCGGTAGTTATAACTCTTCCGTGACGAAGGCTGCGCGCAAGCTCGCCCGTGAGAAAGGGGACGAGCAGTACAAGTTCTTCTTCATCGGCAAGAAGACCCGCGACCTCATCCAGAAAGAAGTGAACGCCGGCAAGACCTTCACCTTCGCCAGGGCCGACGCGACCTTCGAGGAAGTGCGCAAGGTCGCCGACGAGCTTGCAACGATGTTCATGAC
>DAIPJL010000243.1:0-3143 GCA_036770305.1 Bacteriovoracaceae bacterium
GTTTCTCGAAGTAGCGGCGCTTGAGGAAGTCCCGGTTCTCGGGGGTGATCTCGTAGTAACAGTCCTCGAGCAACGACACGAGGTCGTACTGCGGTATCCCGAGGCGCGCGTCCTGGAAGTCGATGAAGATGAGCTCACCGTTCTTCACCATGATGTTGCGCGAGTGGAAGTCCCGGTGCGTGAGCACCATCGGCTGGGACGCGAGCCTCCGGCAGAGCACTTCGATCTCCGCGCGCAGCCGCGCGACCTTCTGTTCGTCGGTGAACTTGAGGAAGTGCGTGAAGAAGAACTTAAAGGTGAAGTCCATCTCCTGCATGAGCTTCTCGAGGTCGAACTTGAGATCGAAGAGCCCGCTCTTCTGGACCTCCTCGCGGGCGAGTCGGTGGAGCACGAGGAGCTGGTCGACGACGCGGGTGTAGAGCTCGCGCTCCTGGGCCGCATCGCGGACCGTCGCGAGGTGGGCGAGGAAAGTCTCGTCACCGAGGTCCTCCTCGAGGATGTACCCTTTGGCGAGCTGCGCATCGTACACCGCCGGGACCCGGACCCCGAGCCGGGAGAGGAACTCCTGCTTACTGACGAAGGGGTGCGGCTGGGTCGTGTCCTGCTGCGGGTTATCGAGGCAGACGACGTAGGAAGCGTCGGCCGTGAAGAGGCGGTAGTAGCGCCGGGTGGAGGCGTCGCCGGTGAGCTTGTCGACGAGGTCCAGTGGCGCGAGCGAAGCGCGGCCCTTCTCCCGGGACTGCCCGAAAAGCTCTTCGATGAAAAATCTTTCTGCCTGCTCCGGTTTCATGCGCTCTTGTCCTTCACGTAGAAAAGAAATTGGTAAAACTCTTTTGACGACTCCCGCCGCGCGAAGGTCCGCTCGTCTTCGAGCTTCGCCCGGCGCACGAGGAAGGACTTGAACATCGCTTCCTCCCGAGAGATCGACGCTGCGTCACCGACCTGGGTGATAAAGTCCGCGGTGTTCCGGTTCATTGTCTGGAGCCACGAAAGATAGTACTCGCCGTCGAACCCCGAGCGCCTCATCGCGTAGTAGGCCCATTTGTGGATTTCGATCTTGTCTTCGCTGTCGACGCGGCTCAGGCCAAGGAGCCGCTCCAGTGGCATGTAGCCGACCGGGACGACGAGAGCTTTCGTGTAGAGCTTGCGCTCGCTGCGCACGAGCTCGAAGCTCAGGATCGCCGCGAGCACGGCCTCGTGCTTGACGTACTTGTTGATGAGCCCTGTGGACATGAAGACGACGCGTCCCGGAAGCGAAAAGTGGAAGGGCTTCGTGTCTCGGATAACGTGCACGCGCGGCTTTCCTTTCTCGGAAAAGAAGAGCTCGTTGTTCTGGAGGATGCTCGTGCCGAGGTTCTCGAGGTACTGCGTCGCCCGGTTCGTTAGCGGGAGCGCGCTTTCCCTGTACGAGTCGAGGAAGGTTGCCTCGAAGGAAGCGAGCTGCGCCACGTAGTCATCAGCATCGTACTCGCGCCAGCCCTGGACGCGCGTCGGGTCCTCTTTCTTGCCGAAGAGCGGGAGCCGCACTTGCGAGCAAGACACCGATAGCTGGAGGAAGAGGAGAAAAAGTGCCGCGCGTTTCATGTGATCCTCGAAGCCACGGCACTTCGGTGTCGTGGCGCTCGAGCCGCCTAGAGCTCGTAGCTTCCGGCTTCCGCCTTGGCCATCTGCCCCTGCTCAAGCCAGTAGATCGTGAAGCCCGCGAAGATTCTGTTCGGGTCTTTGATCAGCGGGCGATTGTTCTCCCAGATGCTCTTCCACTTCTTCGTCGTGCCGTAGACACTGCCGGAGATCCCCCCAAGCGTGTCGCCGGTGCGGATGAGGTAGGGATTCCCCTGCGGGTTCCACTCGAAGGCCACCGCCGGAACCCGATACGTGAGCCGCATCCCCGCCCGGACACTCTTCCCTTTGAGCTGACTGGTGTTGCGGTTCGCGAGCTCGCGCCACATGCCGTAGTCTCCGTAGAGCTTGAAGGCGATCATCATTAGGGTTTCATTCTTCTGCACCGTGTACTCTGCTTCTCCGTCACCCAGGGCGACCGTCTTGGCCGGCTTGGCTTCCGTCGAAACCACGGGGGCTGCGTCGAGGGTCTCTGGCTCGGTCGACAGAGACAGCGCACTGTCTTCGGCCAGGGGGTCGGCTTCGTTGAACTCGTCTGTGTCCGACAGCTCGATCTGGGGCGTGTCGTTAGAAACGCTCTTTGCCGTCCGGGTCCGCGAACATCCCGTGACCAGAAGCGTAGTAAAAAGCATCCATGCTATGAACTTCATCATCACTCCCTTGATGATAGATTGCACTCAGAGTTCTTATTATAGCGCCCTTCGGGCGCAGCGATAGGAAATCTTGCCTGACAAAATCAGAAGGTGAAGAACATGTCCTTCTGATCGATCGAGTCACCGATCCGCTCGACGAGGCGGTTGAAGTGTTCTTCGTTGTCGAGGAAGTCGAGCTCGTCCGTGTCGACGATGAGAGATTTTCCGAGGTTGTAGTTCGCGTACCAGTCGTCGTAGTAGGTGTTAAGCCGAGTGAGGTAGTCCACCGGGATGCTCTGCTCGTAGTCGCGGCCGCGCTGCTTGATGCGCTCGAGGAGCTTGGGAACTGAGCGCCGGAGGAAGATCATGAGCGTCGGCGGGTTCAGGTACGGCGTCATCGTGTCGTAGAGCGTCCGGTAGTTCTGGTAGTCGCGCTCGTCGAGCGTGCCCTGGTCGTAGAGCGCGCGCGCGAAGATGTTGGCGTCCTCGTAGATCGAGCGGTCCTGGACGCAGGAGGCGCCGGACTCTTCGATGATTTTGTGCGTGTTAAAGCGGTGGGTGAGGAAGTAGACCTGCAGCGGGAACGCCCAGCGCGACATGTCCTCGTAGAAGCTCGCGAGGTAGGGGTTGTCCTGGACGGATTCGAAGTGCGGCTTCCAGCCGAGCCGCTCGGAGAGCTTGCGCGTGAGCGTCGTCTTCCCGCAGCCGATGTTCCCGGCGACGACGACAAACATGCGGTTCGTCGCAGCTAGCTGTTCGAAGGCCTTAGGTGCGGCCATGGGAGTCTCCTTCATCAAATCCATACCCAAGGTTAGCCTCGCTCCCACAGAAAAGCTTGACTCGCCTGCTCTGTTACCGAGCATCTGTTTACGGCACCGCTTCTCTCATATA
>DAIPJL010000244.1:0-3095 GCA_036770305.1 Bacteriovoracaceae bacterium
GTGCTGGACCAGCGAGGCTTCCGTGAAGCGCGCCGGCGGCTTCGTCTCGTGGCCCTCGGGGGTGACCGTGAGGGCCTTGAGCGCGTCACCCTTCTTGAGCGGCGGCAGGATGACTTCTTTGTCTTCGAGCGCCGCTTCCGGGTCGTCGCTGCCTTCGACGTAGACGCGCAGGAACCCCGGGAAGAGGATGCGCGTGCCGCTGGCGGTGAGCTCGGCGTCGCCGGCGGCGACCTTGATGCTCACGCTCGCTTTCTCGGCTTCCTTCATCTGCGTGGCCATGGTGCGCTTCCAGATGAGTTCGTAGAGCGCTTTTTCTTTTCCGGTGAGGCCCGTCTCGTCGGGGTGGACGAACTCGGCGCCGGCCGGGCGGATGGCTTCGTGGGCCTCCTGGGCACCTTTGTTCTTCGCCGAGTACTGGCGCGGCTCGGCACTCAGATACTCTTTCCCGTACAGACTGGTGACCATGCTGCGCGCGGCTTTGATGGCCTCGGCCGAGAGGTTCGGCGAATCGGTACGCATGTAGGTGATGAGACCTTCTTCGTACAAGCGCTGGGCCACACGCATGGTGTCCTTCGACGACAGTCCCAGCTTCCGGTTACCTTCCATTTGCAGCGTGGAGGTGATGAAGGGCGCGGCGGGGTTAGAGTTGAACTTCTTCTCTTCGACGCTGGTGACCGTCCAGTCGGAGCTTTTGAGCTTCTCGGCCAGTTGCTTGGCCTCCTTCTCGCCCAGCAGCGCGACCTTCTTCGGGTCGTGCAGCTTGCCGGTGAGGCCATCGAAGTCTTTACCACCGGCCAGGCGCAGGCCCTTGAGCGCAGTGAGGCGTAGGTCGAAGCTCTCTTTCTTCTGCGCCGCGGGGTGGGCCGTGGCCTTGACGTCCCAGTAGCTGGCGCGCTTGAAGCGCATGCGCTCGCGCTCGCGCTCGCAGATCATCTTGAGGCCGGTGGACTGCACGCGGCCGGCCGACAGGCCGTAGGCGATCTTCTTCCAGATCAAGGGAGAGAGCGTGTAGCCGTAGAGCCGGTCGAGGATACGGCGGGCCTCCTGGGCGCGCACCAGGTTCTCGTCGACTTCGCGGCAGTTCTCCAGCGCTTTGGTGATGGCGGTCTTGGTGATCTCGTGGAACACCATGCGCTTCACCGGGACCTTGGGCTTGAGGAGCTGCAGCAGGTGCCAGGAGATCGACTCCCCTTCGCGGTCTTCGTCGGTCGCGAGGTACACGGCGGCCACGCCCTTCATTTTTTCTTTGAGCTCGCGGATCACCTTCGTCTTGTCCTTCGGAACAATATACAAAGGAGAAAAGTCCTCCTCGACGTTGACGCCGAGCTTGGCCCAGTCTTCTTTCTTCAGCGCGGCCGGGATGTCGGAGGCCGACTGCGGCAGGTCCCGCACGTGGCCCATGCTCGCCTCGATGACATAGTTCTTCGGCAAAAACTTACGGATGGTTTTTGCTTTCGTGGGTGACTCCACAATGACGAGATATTTTTTTTCCATGGGATTCCAAATGACTATTATTTAAAAAGAATTAAGGGCTACCCGGATTATCGTCAAGGAAATAACGCCGCGGCAGCACGCATGAAGAATTCTTAGTGAAATTTCATTTGGCCAACACACCATGCCTGAGCGAAGGACTTCCATCGGACTCCCCGCGAGTTCATCCCTACTCCGCGCCGAGATTCCGAGGCATAATAAAAAGACCCATGAAAGATGTCGTGCACTATCTGGTAGTCTCCAAGCGACCCGCCTTCCGCGAGCTGGTGCGCTTCGTGCTCGAGTGGCAGTACGAGTGCGAAGTGCAGACTTCGGACTCGGAGGCGCGGGCCCTCGAGTACCTGCGCGACGCCAACGTCCACTTCCCGCACATGATCATCTACGAGTACGAGCCCGATGCCTACTTGGTCGAAGACTTCATCGCTTCGGTGAAAGACTCGCAGCGGCCCGTGGAGTTCCTCGTGCTCGCAGAGAAGATCCACGGGCCGGTGGGCAGCTACTTCGAATCGCTCCCCACCTTCCACCTCATCAAGAAAGACGCCATGTGGGAGCGCATCATGCACTACACCCGCGAGAGCTTCGCGGCGCACTCGCGGCAGAACACCCGGCCCATGTGCCGCATCCACTTCGACGGCCTGGATGCCTTGAACGGCGTCGACAAGGACCTCTACCTACGCCTCCCCTCGGGGAAAATGGTGCGCCTCTTCGAGTCGGGCCAGGCCGGCAGCGAGGACCGCGCGAAGTACCGCGCCAAGGGCGTCGAGTTCCTCTGGCTCGAGCGGCCCACCTGCGACTGGATGGTTGGCCAGATCCGCACGCAGTTCCACATCTTCCTCACGAACAAGAACTTCCAGTTCATCCTGCGCGGCCCGGACGCCTCCCCCGAGGAGAGCTTCGACCAGAAGATCATCCGCGTCTGCGACGAGCTCCACATCGACCCGGACTTCAAGAAGGAGATCGAGGTCATCATGGACAAGGTGCTGGACACGGTCCAGAAGGACATCAAGCTCGCCAAGGTGGTGCAGCTCATCCGCGACCAGAACCCCAGCGTGAGCTACTTCGCCAAGAGCCTCCAGCTCACGAGCATCATCTCCTGCGTGCTCGCCAAGAAGATGGAGTGGCACTCGAAGACGACGCTCGAGAAGCTGGTCTACGCCTCCGTGCTCCACGACATTACGCTGGCGACCAGGCCCAAGCTCCAGCGCATCGGGACGCTGGCCGAGTTCGAGGCGGCGCGCTCGGGCCTCTCCGACGAAGAGCAGAAGCTCTACCTCGCTCACCCGCGCGAGGCCGCGCAGATCGTGAAGTCGCAGTTCAAGTTCGCCCCGCCGGAGACCGACGTGCTGGTGCTCCAGCACCACGAGCTCCCCCACGGCGCCGGCTTCCCCACCAAGACCCCGGCCGAGAAGCTCTCTCCGCTCACCCAGCTCTTCATCGTCACCCAGGACTTCGTGCGCTTCGTGATGAACGACGAGGAACCCCAGATCGACATCTACCTCCTGCGGGCCGAGGCGCGCTTCGAGCACAACCTCTTCCGGCGCTACCTCAGCGTGATCAAGAAGCTCAAGTCTAAGACCTGAGAATCCCAGCGGGCCGTCGAAAGC
>DAIPJL010000035.1:0-20831 GCA_036770305.1 Bacteriovoracaceae bacterium
GAGCAGTTCTGCGCTCCAATCTTCACGCTCGCCGGTGTGAGACTTAGGGCAAGGGGAATGTGCAGGGTTTGCGGGGCGACCCAGGCCTCGTGACGCCGGTTTCCGTGAGTGAGATCGTGGAAGAACGCGCGAACCTCCGCGACGGTCTGATTCATCTTCCAGTTACCGACGATGAGCTTCATGCCAGTCCTTTGAGGGCCTGAACACCGGGGAGATCACCTTTCTCCATGAACTCGAGGGAGGCACCGCCGCCCGTCGAGACGTGGCCAAACTTATCTGCGAAACCACTCTGGTGTGCCGCCGCGACGGAGTCACCGCCACCGACGACGGTGAACGCCGAGCTCTGGGCGATGAGCTTCGCGAGCTCCATGGTGCCCTTGGCGAAATTCGGGTTCTCGAAAAGGCCCATCGGGCCATTCCAGAACACCGTTTTCGCACCCTGCAGATGGAGCGCGTACTTCTTGAGGGTCTCGCCGCCGATGTCGAGGCCCATCTGCTCGTCGCCGATGCTGCCCGCGCTGGAGGCCGCGGCGTCCGGGTTGGCGGCGACGACGTGGTCGACGGGGAGTTGAATCTTGCCACCCTTGTCCTGCGCGAGGAGCTGGCGCGCGAGCTCGACGTCTTCAGCGCCGCAGAGGGATTTTCCGACGTTTTGACCCTTCGCTTTTAAGAAGGGATAGGCCATGGCCCCGCCGATGAGGATCTTGTCGACGAGCACGAGGAGGCGCTCGATGGTTTTAATCTTGTCGGCCACCTTGGCGCCGCCGAGAACCGCGACGAAGGGTTTCGCGGGCCGATCGAGCAGAGACCCGAGGGCGTCGATCTCTTTTTTCAGCAGCAGGCCCGCGTAGCTACGGCCCTTGAAGAACTGAGTTACGGCGTGCACGGAGGCGTGCTTGCGGTGGGCCGCGCCGAAGGCGTCGTTGACGTAGACGTCTCCGTAGGCGGCAAGCTTCTCGGCGAACTCGCTATCGTTTTTTTCTTCGGCCGGCGAGAAGCGCAGGTTCTCGAGGAGTACGATCTTCGTCTCCGGCAGCTGCAGGAATTCTTTCACGCCGGCGTCCACCGGAGCCTGGGTCAGCACCACGTCGACGCCCAGCTTGTCGGCGAGGTAGGTGGCGACGGGCTCGAGCGAGTACTTCGGGTTCGCCTGGCCATCCGGACGACCCAGGTGGCTCATGAGCACGATCTTCGCCGCGCCCTTCTCGAGCATCAGGCGGATGGTGGGCAGAGCGAGGTCGATGCGGCTCGAGTCCGTGATCGTCCGCGGTTCGCCTTTGCTGAGTGGAACGTTGAAGTCGAAGCGCGCCAGGACGCGCTTGCCTTTGAGGTCGGCGTCGGTGATGGGTTTGAGCTGCATCGGTACTCCTAGAGCTTCGCGCCGGCGAGGTGAGCGAGGTCGATCACGCGGTTCGAGAAGCCAACTTCGTTGTCGTACCAGCTGACGACCTTCGCCGTGTGCCCGATGACGTTCGTGAGCTTGGCGTCGAAGAAGGACGACTCCGGTGCGCCCATGTAGTCGACGGACACGAGCTCTTCCTCGGTGTAGCCGAGGATGCCTTTGAGGTAGCCGAGGCTGGCTTCCTTCATCGCCGCGTTGATCGCCTTTTTATCGGCCGCTTTCGTGAGGTTCACCGTGAGGTCCACCATCGAGACATCCGGGGTCGGAACGCGGACGGCGTAGCCGTCGAGCTTTCCGGTCATCTCCGGGATGACTTCGCCGAGGGCCTTCGCCGCACCCGTCGACGTCGGGATCATGCTCATGGCCGCGGCCCGCGCGCGGCGCAGGTCCGAGTGCGAGTTGTCCAGGATGTTCTGGTCGGAGGTGTAGGCGTGCACGGTGGTCATGAAGCCGTTCTGGATGCCGAAGCTGTCGTTGAGGACTTTCACGATCGGCGCCAGGCAGTTCGTCGTGCAGCTGGCGTTGGAGATGATGTGGTGCTTGTTCGTGTCGTACTTATCGTGGTTGATGCCCATCACGAAGGTGCCGTCGAGGCCCTTGCCGGGAGCGCACATGATGACCTTCTTCACCGAGCCGCGCATGTGGCGGCCGAGGCCCTCCTGGTCCTTGAACTTGCCGGTGGCGTCGATCACGACTTGTACGCCGAAGAGGTCCCAGGGAATTTCGGCGGGGTCTTTGTGGCCGAAGAAGCGGATGCTCTTGCCGTTGATGATCAGATTCTCGCCCTCGAGCTTCACCTCAGCGCCGAGGCGGCCGTGGAGCGAGTCGTAGCGCATGAGGTGGACGTAGGGGTCCGGCGTGCCGGGGTTGTTCACCGCCACGACTTCGATGTTCGTGTCGACGCCCTTGAGGTGGCGCTTCACCAGTTCGCGGATGATGGTGCGGCCAATGCGGCCCATGCCGTTGATGCCAATCTTTACAGTTTTCATGCGCACTCCTTAAGGTCAAAAAATGTCCCTGCAAAATGCCATGAATGCGATGATTTGAATAGCTTGCTGCGACGTGCCTTAGGACCAAAACAGGCGCTCGGCATTGGACCATGCCTGCGCGGCCATGTCGGCTTCTGAAAGGCCTTTGATTTCCGCCAATTTTTTCACGATATGTGGCAGTTGGAAGGGGGCGTTCTCCTTTCCGCGGTGGGGCACCGGCGTCAGAAAGGGGGCATCGGTCTCGGTGAGGATGCGCTCCGGCGGACACAGGCGAACGGCGTCGCGTACGTTTTCCGCCTTGGGGAAGGTGACCATGCCGTTGAAGCCGAGGAAGAAGCCCTCCTCGAGGGCCACGCGCGCGAGCTCGGTGCCGGACGAGAAACTGTGCACTACGCCCTTGCGCGTGAGCTGCGGGGCGAACTCGCGCAGGAAAGCGATCATGTCATCGTCGGCGTCGCGGGCATGGATCACGATCGGCTTCGCGTGCGCCACGGCGAGTTCCAGCTGGGCGCGGAACACCGCCCGCTGCACGTCCGGCGGCGAGTTGTTGTAGTAGTAGTCCAGGCCGATCTCGCCGATGGCCACCACGCGCGGGTGCGCCGCGCGGGCGGCGATCTTCGCCAGCACCTCCGGCGTCACCGCCTTCGCGTCGTGCGGGTGCACCCCCTGGGTGCACCAGACCCGGTCGTGCGTTTCCGCGAGCGCCAGCACAGCGTCGAGGTTCTCCGGGTCAACGCCGATGGTGATGAACTTCTCCACCCCCGCCTTCGCCGAGAGCTCGAGGGTCTCGGCGAGCGGCCTGTCTTTGAGGTAGTCGAGGTGGCAGTGGGTCTCCGCGATCCGCATCAGTTCGCTTTCGCTCCGTTGGCGAGCAGGTCGTCGAAGATGGCCTCGAACTGCGGGTTCGGGATCGAACCCTCGATCTTCTTGCCGTTGATGATGATCGTCGGCGTGCTCTTGAGGTTGTACTTCGCGGCCTCGTTCATCGAGGCGATGACGGCGTCGCGGCTGCTCCGGTTCTCGAAGCACTCCTTCAGGCCATGCTTCTCGGCGATGGCGCTCAGCTTGTCGAGGTTCAGGCCCTCCTGAACGGCGAAGATCGCGTCGTGCACCACCTCGAACTTCGCCGGGTCACAGGCGGCGAGCTCGGCCGCCCGGCAGGCGAACTGGTGCATGGCCCCCTTCATGCTCGGGTTACAGCTGCTGTCGAGCGGGTAGAACATGTACTGCACGTTCACCTTGCCCGGGTAGCGCCGCACCAGCCGGGGAATCTGCTCCGCCACCAGTTTACAGAAGGGGCACTGGAAGTCGGAGAACACGCTGATGCGAATGGGAGCTGCGGCGAAGTCGGCGGTCGCGCTCGAGATCTTGTAGGGCGAAGGCTGGGTCGGGTCTCCGTAGTCGGCGAGCTTGCGGTACTGTTCGACCACGCTGGCCGACATGCGCGACTGGGTCAGGGCCTTCTCGGCGGTGTAGCGGTTCAGCGCGACGGACCCGACGAGCAGGACGACCACCCAGATCCCGGTGGTCTTTGGGTCGAGCGCGACGCCCGGGACACCGAACTTCCAGAAGAGGAAGGCGGCCACGAAACTCAGCGCGTAGTAGAGGGTGCACACCGGACACAGGCCCCCGAGCGCGACGAGCGAGTAGCCCATGAGCGCGAGGCACCCGGCGGCGTTGAGCTTCGTCACGAGGCTCGCGGTGCGTTCCTGCCCCTCGCTCGGGAAGAGAGAGATGCCCAGCAGGAAGAGGCCGTGGAGGAGGCCGAAGAAGGCGATCGGCACCCCGGCGATGGCCGCGATCGGCGAGTGGGTGGCGACGTCGCAGTTCCAGAAGCTCGAGACGTCGCAGAGCGAGTGCGACATGCCGAGGCCCTTCGGGAAGAGGGTCTCGTAGTAGTGCGTGGTGAGGTAGATGCCGGTGGCGACCATGGCGACGGCGTTGAGGATATGAAGCACGTGCGTGCCCGTGAGGCCTTGGAGCGTGAGTCCTTTCTTGTTCATGGGGTCCATCCTTTTGTCGTCTCTTATTCTGCCAGCGGCGCGAGCAGATTCCAAATGCGCTGCGCGGTCCGGTCACGCCGGTAGCTTGGAAATTTTTTATCACAGCAGGTGCAAAGTCCACTCTCTTCCACTTCGATCCAAGGGTAGGCCTCGAGGAGCTGGCGGCGGGCCTCGGCCACGAGGTCGAAGCGCAGGGTGCCGTCCGCCCGAGAGAGCAGCGGAGCCTGAGGGAAATGATCGGCGAACTCCGCCGTGACCTCGAAGCAGCAGGCGCGGATGCAGGGGCCGATGAAGGCGTAGCTGGGCCGAAGCGCGACGAGCTCCGGGGCACGCAGGATCTTCCCCTGGAGGCCGCGCCAGCCGGCGTGGACGAGCGCGTGCCTCCGCTCCCCGAGCAGCGCAACGGGGAGGCAGTCGGCCGTTTTCATCGCGAGGGTTTCGGCCGCGTCCCCGACGATGCCGTCGGCCTCCTCGGCGTCGAGCCGGGGCAGCGCCGACGAGACCACGCGCGCGGAGTGAGTCTGGTGCACCTGCAGGCAGGCCTCGGCGGGTTTCCCGAGGTACGAGCGGAAGACGGCCGTCGGCAAGCGGCGCTCGTAGAGGAGGCTCATAGCTGCTCCAGGAGTTGTCGAAAGATGGCCGGCGCAGGGGCTTCGAAGTGGAGCTTCTGTCCGGTGAGGGGGTGCACAAAACCCAGGACCTTCGCATGCAGGAATTGGTGCTCACAGTCCTCGATCATCGACCGAAGTTCTGGGGGGAGATGGCGGCGCTGATGGCCTACGTCCGCGTAGAGCGGGTCGCACAGCAGCGGCGTCTGCAGGAACTGCGCGGCGTGCACGCGGATCTGGTGCGTGCGTCCGGTGTGGAGCCGAAACTCCACGTGCGCCAGCGGCGCCTTGGATTTGAGTACTTTGTAATCGGTGACCGCCTTCTTGCCACCCTTCACGGTGCAGGACATTTTCTGGCGCTGCTGCGGGTGGCGGGCGATGAAGGTTTCGATCTTGCCGCTGAGGCTCTTCGGCGTGCCCCAGGTGATCGCTTCGTAGGCGCGCTCGATGTCGTGGCGTGAGAAAAGTTGCACCAGGCCTTCGTGCGCCGCTTGCGTCTTCGCCACGACCATCACGCCCGAGGTCCCGAGGTCCAAGCGGTGCACGATGCCCGGGCGCTGTTCGCCGCCGATGCCCGTGAGGTTAGGACAGTGGTAGAGCACGGCGTTCACCAGGGTCCCATCGGGGTGCCCGGGCGCTGGGTGCACGCACAGGCCCTGCGGTTTGATGAGCACAATCAAGTGCGCATCTTCGAAGAGGATATCGAGGGGAATGTTCTGCGCCCGGAGCTCCGTCGGCAGAGGCGGAGGGAGTTCGACTTCGACTTCTGTGCCCAGGGGCGGCAGTTTGTTCAGGGAAAGTGCGCGTCCGTCACTAGCGGTGATGTTCCCGTCTTCGAAGAGCCGCTTGATCGTTGAGCGCGAGAGGTCCGGGAGCTTGGCGACCAGCCAGTGGTCGAGGCGCCGGAAGGCGTGGTGATCTTCGGGCCCGAGGGAGAAGACCCGGTCCTCTGGGCCCTCGTCTCTCACTTGCCGCCTTTCAGCCGCTTGATGTGATGGATGTACGAGGTCGCGACGAGGTCCGGGTTGAGCTTCAGCACCTTCGCGATCTGCGAGACGAAGCCGCGCAGGTACGCGTCGGCCGGGAGCTTCTTCACGTTGTCGGTCTCGATGGTGTCGATGTGCGTGCGCGAGATGCGGGTCATCTCCACCATGCGTTCCATGGAGACGTTCTTGTACTCGCGGATCTCCTTGAGGAAGGGGCCGCTGAAGTCCGTGGCTTCTTCGATCCGCTGCTCCATCGCCGGGTTCACGGTGTAGTCGAGGCTGAACTTCTTGAGCGCCTGGACCTTCGAGACCTTCGCTTCGTTGAGGTTCGAGCCGTAGCTCTCGTACTGGAAGTTCGCCGGCGTCTCGTGCGTCTCCGGCAGCTCGCGCCGTGGGGTGTCCATGAAGCTCGGCTCCGGCCGCGGCGCGAGGCCCGGCGCCGGCGCCTCTTCGGTCATGCTGCGCATGCCGACGTTGAAGCCGCGCACGCGGTCGTACTCGCGGCGCTTTTCCGGAAAGCCCAGCACGCTGTAGGCCTCCTCGATCTGGTTGAGGATCTGCGCGCAGTCGTCGGCCGACATGAGCGAGTAGAGCGCGACCGAGTCGCCGGAGTAGGCGTTGCGCGCGCGCGTGTAGGCGCGTTCGATGTCCTGCGGAGAGGCGCCGATGGGGACTTCGAGGACTTCGTAGTAGTTCTTTTTCTCAGTCAGATCCATCGGCGTGTCTCCTAAGCACCGAGCAGGCGGTGCACGATGCGGTCAAAGTGATGCACGAGCTTCGAGTTCGGCGCTTCCATCAAGAGCGGGCGGCGCTTCTTCACGGACTGCCACACCGAGGCGTCGTAGTCGAGGTAGCCGACGTAGTCGAGCTCGATGCCGAAGTAGCGCCGGCAGACGCTCTGGATCGAGAAGCCGATGTCGATGTCGGCCTGGCCGCGCACCTGGTTGAGGATGAAGCTCGGCTGAAAGCGCGCGATCTCCTGCTTCAGGCGCATCCCCATCTGCGGGTTGATCTCGATCACCCGGCGGATCATGTCGCTCGGCGAGCTGTTCGGCGTCGAGAGCTTCGCGTTCATGGCCTGGTTGATGAGCGGCTCGATGTCGAGGAAGCCCTCGATCATCTTCAGACGCCGGTAGTACACTGTCTTGATGAAGCGGTAGGTGTTCTCGATCGAGGTCGGCTCCGGGAGCGACACGAGGATGCCCTTGTCCGCCGAGATGAAGAAGTCGACGGTGTTGAAGGACGTGCCGGCGCCGAGGTCGAAGAGAATGAAGTCCGCGTCGAGCTCATGGAGCTTCGAGATGATCTTGTTCTTGTGCATGTGCTTGAGGTTGGCGATGCCGATCTCGTCCTGTGCGCCCGAGACGATCTTCAGATTCGTGATCGGCGTCGTGACGAGGAGGTCCTCGAACTGCGTCACCTTCTTCGACACGTAGTCGGAGAGCGTGAGCTCGGGGATCGGCAGTCCCAGGCAGGTGTGCAGGTTCGCACCACCGAGGTCGAGGTCGACGGCGACGACCTTGTAGCCCATCAGCGCGAGGCAGATGGAGACGTTGGCCGTGACCAAGCTTTTGCCCACGCCGCCCTTGCCACCACCGATGGCCCAGATCTTATTTCGCTGCGACTTGGCGCTGGTCATCATGCCTGCAACGCCATCGACTTCCGTCATGACCCACGTCCTTGTTGTAGGGGAGATTATATCGAGGTGCGGCTCCTTTCTAAAGAGCGTAATTACAGGAAAACGCAGTACTTTCGAAGATCCCGGGTGGACGATCGGTGACAGAATTTCTAATGTAATAGTCTGTAAGTTTGCTCTGACCCTACGAAGGTTTGCTCCATGGCCTCAACGCGTTCGATTTCGAATCCTCTCCAGCGAGTGCTAGCAAAACGCTCGGACTTGCATCTGCTGCGCAAGTTTTGGCACATGGGCAGTGGAACTCTCGCCCTCTTCGTCTTTTTCGCAACGGGTCAAGATGCTCAGCTCTGGGGTCGCGTGATTCTAGGGGTTGCGCTCACCGGTTTCGCCATCGACCTGATCCGCGCACGCGTCCCGGCGCTGAACCAACTCGTCCTCCAGCTCATGGGTCCCTTCATGCGCGCCTCCGAGCGCGAGGGCATGTCGGGGCTGCCCTTCTACGCCCTCGGTGTTTCGCTCTCCCTGCTCTTCTTCTCTCCGAAGATCGCCGTGCTTTCGGTCTTCTTCCTCGTCTTCGCCGATCCGATTTCTTCTTTCTTCGGCATCATCTACGGCAAAGACAAGATCATGCCCAACAAGTCCTTGCAGGGTGCCATGGCCTGCTTCTTCACCTGCTACCTCATCACCTTGTTCTACGGCATCGCCCACGGCGCCCAGGGCACGAACCTGCTGTGGTTCTCCATCTTCGCCGGTGTCGTCGGCACCGTCGCCGAAATGCTCTCGGCCTTCAACGTCGACGATAATCTGACCATCCCCGTCGTCTCGGGCCTAGGCCTCACGGTGCTCAACTACCTCTTCCGGGTCCTCTAGTGTTAGCGCTGCTCCTCAGTGGCCTTGTCTTCGCGGCTCCCTGCGAGCTGCCCGAGGCCAAGCGCTGGGAGCACTACGCCGACGAGTGGGGCCACGACGAAAAGAAGGCCGAGAAGCTAGTCAGAAGGCCCATCAAGATCGCGGCCCATGAGGGCGAGTGGACCTACCTGAAGCGCACCTGCAACAAGGCCGGCTGTGACGTGAGTTTCTACCTCAAGCTTTCGAGCGCGTGCTGGAAGCCCCTCGTTTCCGTGCAAGGTAAAATCACGTCGTTTAAGAAAGGGGACTGGAGCGCCTTCCGGCACCAGGTGCCGAGCTCCGCGATCAACAGCGAAAAGCGTCGGATCGTCGTCTGGCGCTTCGACGAGAGCGAGAAGACTTTCAAGCGGCAGCTGGTCGAGCGCTAGCAGTGGTGAAGGCTAGGCCTTCACCACGAAGTTGCAAATCTTCCCCGGCACGTAAACTTCTTTCACCAGCTGGCCCTCGGCGAGCCACTTCGCGACGCTCGGCTCGGCTTTGGCGGTAGCGAGGAAAACCTCCTTGCTGATGTCGGGAGCGACCTCGATGGTCGCGCGGGTCTTGCCGTTCACCTGCACCGGCAGGGTGACCGTGTCGTCTTTTGCCAGCGCGGGGTCGAAGGCCGGCCAGGAGTGGTAGGCGAGCGAGCTCGTATGGCCCGTGAGCTGCCAGAGTTCTTCGCCGACGTGGGGCGCGAAGGGAGAGAGCACCAGGGCGAAGGTTTCGACGGTTTGCTTGCTCACCTTCCCGAGCTTGGTGGCGGCGTTGATGAAGATCATCATCTGCGAGATCGCCGTGTTGAACTTCATGGCCTCGATGTCGGCGCCGACTTTCTTGATGGTCTTGTGCAACTCTTTGAGGAGCTCCGGATTCTCTGCGCCCTCGTGCCAGTTGGCCTTGTCGGCGAAGAGGCGCACCACGCGCGCGAGGAAGTTGTGCACGCCCTTCACGCCGTTGGCGTTCCAGGGTTTCACTTTTTCGAGAGGGCCCATGAACATTTCGTAGAGGCGCAGTGTATCGGCGCCGCACTCTTGCACGATGACGTCGGGGTTCACCACGTTACCGCGAGACTTACTCATTTTTTCGCCGTCTTCTCCGAGGATGAGGCCTTGGTTGACGAGTTTTTTGAAGGGCTCTTTGGTGGAGACGAAGCCGAGGTCGAAGAGCACCTTGTGCCAGAAGCGCGCGTAGAGCAAGTGCAAGACGGCGTGTTCCGCACCGCCGACGTAGAGATCAACGGGCATCCAGAATTTTTCTAGATTCTTATCCCATGCGGCTTTATCGTTCTGCGGATCGATGAAGCGCAGATAGTACCAGCAAGAGCCGGCCCACTGAGGCATGGTGTTGGTTTCGCGGCGAGCTTTCTTGCCAGTCTTGGGACAAATTACATCGAGCCATTCAGGAATGGTAGCAAGCGGAGATTCTCCCGTGCCGGATGGTTCGTAACGCTCGACTTGTGGGAGAGCCACAGGAATTTCATTTTCCTCGAGGCAGCGTACGCTTCCGTCTTCGTACTTGAGGATCGGGAAGGGCTCGCCCCAGTAGCGCTGGCGCGAGAAGAGCCAGTCGCGCAGCTTGTAGTTGACCTTCTTCGTGCCGAGTTTCTTCTCTTCCAGCCAGGCGATCATCTTGGCGATGCCTTCTGCTTTGTTGGTGCCATCGAGAAACTGCGAGTTCACGTGTTCGCCGTCGCCGGTAAAGGCGGCTTCGTCGACCGTGCCGCCCTTGAGCACCTCCACGATGGGAAGGTCGAACTTCTTGGCGAACTCCCAGTCGCGCTCGTCGTGGCCCGGGACCGCCATGATGGCACCGGTGCCGTAGGTGGTGAGCACGTAGTCGGCGATCCACACGGGGATCTTCTGGCCGTTGGCGGGGTTGACGGCGTAGGCGCCGGTGAAGACGCCGGACTTGTCTTTGTTGAGTTCGGTGCGCTCGAGGTCGGATTTCAGGGCGCAGCTCGCGCGGTACTTTTCGATCTCGGCCTTCTTGTCTGCGGTGGCGATGACGTCGACGAGTTTGTGCTCGGGAGCAAGGACCATGTAGGTCGCCCCGAAGAGCGTGTCCGGGCGCGTGGTGAAGACTTCGATCTCCTCCTTCGCCTGGTCGACTTTGAACTTGACGGTGGCGCCTTCGGACTTTCCGATCCACACGCGCTGTTGTTCTTTGATGGACTCTGGCCAGTCGAGTTCTTCGAGGTCACTCAAGAGACGGTCGGCGTACTCGGTGATCTTGAGCATCCACTGCTTCATCGGCTTGCGGATCACCGGGTGGCCACCGACTTCGGACTTACCGTTGATGACTTCTTCGTTCGCGAGCACGGTCTTGAGCTCCGGACACCAGTTGACCATCATCTCGGACTCGTAGGCGAGGCCCTTGTTGTAGAGCTGCACGAAGATCCACTGGGTCCAGCGGTAGTAGTCGAGGTTGGAGGTGGCGATCTCGCGGTCCCAGTCGTAGCTGAAGCCGAGGCTCTGTAGCTGGCGCTTGAAGGTCTTGATGTTCTGCTGGGTGACGACGTCCGGGTGGATGCCGGTCTTGATGGCGTAGTTCTCCGCCGGCAGGCCGAAGGAGTCCCAGCCCATCGGGTGGAGCACGTTGAAGCCCTTCATGCGCTTGTAGCGCGCCATGATGTCGGTGGCGGTGTAGCCCTCGGGGTGGCCGACGTGCAGGCCCGCGCCGGAGGGGTAGGGGAACATGTCGAGCACGTAGTACTTCGGCTTGCTAGGGTCGGTGTGGGTCTTGAAGGTCTTGTTCTTTTCCCAGTAGCTCTGCCATTTAGCTTCAATTTCTAAGTGCTTGTATTCCATGCTGCCTCTTGATCGTTAGAAAGGAGAGTCCTCATCATAGCGGGTGAGCTGTCTTTCGTCAGTGTCCATTTGTGAACTCTCTCGCGGGTAAATCTTTCCTTTTCCGCCACCGTGGCTGCATTGTGCAGTATGTAGGAGGCAGTTTTTTAACCTCAGGAGTCTCCATGAAGTCACTTCTCTTGCTTGCCCTCGCCGTCACCGGCATCGCTCACGCCAACGTCTCTCAGCGCATCGTGAAAGTGCTCGACGGGACGAACGCTAGCTGCGCTGAACGCGCTGATATTTTTAAGCACCAGTTCGGCGCCTACCGCCTGCAGGCCCAGGGCGGCAGCATCCACGGTGACCAGCTGCGCCTCAACATGAAGGCTGAGTTTTTCCAGTGCGACCAGTTTGGTCGCAGCGTCGGCTTCGCCGCCCGCGGCGTGACGGAAAGCTTCGACCAGACGGTGTACTCGAACGCCCGCGGTGTCGAGAAGACGACCATCGGAACGAAGTCGGCGGAGCTCGTGAGCTACCGCGACGGAATTTATAAGCCCGTCTTTAAGTCTGACGTGAACGGCTCACAGGTTGCGCTGGTCGCGGATCTGACTCAGCTCCTTACGGCAGCCGAGTACGAAACCCTCCACACAGGTGCGGCGGTCACGCTCTCCGTCGATAGCTTCTTGATGAAAGTGGTCACCGATAGTCGCGTGGCCGGTGAGATGCCCGTCAGTTTCGGTTCCTTCCGCTCACACCTCGAACTCAAACTGGTGAACGGCGCGTACCAGGTTCGGGTTCGCTAGTCCGCGAGCTTCACGACGACGGCGGCGTTGCCCATGACCCTAAGCCAATCGGTGTCGCGGGTTTCGACGCCGTCGCCCCAGTGGTCCCGGACGTAGAATACGCCGCGGGATTCCTCGCACTGCTCCTTCGTCGCTCCGTGGCAGTTCTCTTCGATGTCGTCGTCGTACCCGACGATGTTCACCACGTGCCAGTAGCGGTTCTCGTTGTAGTTCAGCAGCACCGGTGACTTGTGCTTCCACAGGGCCTGCTTCACTTTCTCGACGTCCGCGGGAGTGAGCACGTTCGTGTCCCACAGGCCTCCGGAGTTGAAGAGTCGCACGACTTTTACCGACGGCGCAGGCCTGCGCTCGAGGAGCGAGAAGCCGGGGGGCTTCTGCCAGGCGCGGGCCGGGTCGAAGGGGAGAGTCGTCGCGTGCATGGTCGTGCCGTGGTTGAACTTCATTACGGCGCTTTCGATGGTCGGAAGGTTGCGGTTCCACGCCTTCTGGTGAATCAGAAAAGTCTCCGAGAGATCGTGCTCGCTCTCTTGCTCCTGGTCCACGAGTCCGTCGCGCTGGTTGAGCAGGATCTCGAGGGCCCCGGTGGAGGCGACGAAGAGGCAGGTTCCGCTCTCGGCCTGATCGGGGGCCGTGATCACGTGGGACACGAGCTCGGTGTAAGCGCGCGGCCGCGCCAGCGCTGCGGTGGAGAAAGCGACGAAAAGGATGAAGTATTTCATCCTTCAATTCTAGGCAAAAAAAAATCCGCCAGAAAAGCGGAGTTCGCTGGAGTGAATCGCTCGGGGATAAAAATGAGGCCCGCGTCCTACGGGCCTCACTCGACAGGGGGGAAAGCCTAGGACTTACGACACGACAGGGGGTAGGTCATCTCGTGGCCCTTAGGAGACGTAATCACCATGTAGTCATCAACCTCACTGAGGGAATTTGGGTTCTCGATGTGGATGCGGTGCTTGAGCCCATCCTTGAAGAGAACTTTGTCGAAGCCCTTGTGACGGCGTTCGGTGCGGACTTGATCGATGGAGGAGATGGAGCGGCCGAGGTTCGCTTCTTCTTTGCTGAAGACGACGCGGTCGTCCTCGATCAAGAAGCTCTTCTCGCCGAAGGCGGTCTCACAGTTGATGCTGGAAGCGGCGCGAGCGTTCTGGCCGAAGAAGTTGAGTGCCAGCAGTAGCCCCATGATGCCGAAGATGTGAGTGAGGTTAATGGTTTTCATAGTCGTCTCCCTGTGCCTCTAGTTATCCAATCCCTGTGCCAAGGAGATCTGTTTGAATTCAAGTACTTATGCGCCAAAGGGTTGACAACTCTTTGGGCGGTGTCAACTTTTTAGACGGAAGGCCCAGTTTTTCTGATGCTTTCCTTCGATATTCGGACATGTTGCCTACCGCCGATGCGGGCTAGGCTTATTCCATGAACGTCACAAGGAGGTTTCTCGTGAACGTACAGGTAAGTTGGCACAACATCCCCTCATCCCCCTACATGGAGCCGGTGCTCCTGCGCGAACTGAGTCGCCTCGAGCGCCACTTTCCGGTGGATGGCCACCTCGGGGTCCGCTTCCGCCAGGAGGGAAGCCGCTACCGGGCGCGCGTCCACGCCCAGGCCCTAGGCCGCGACTGGTGGGTGACTGGTGAGGGTGAGAACCTCGCCGAGGGCCTCAACCAGGCGATCGATAATTTGATGAGAAAGGTCGGCGAGTTCAAGCGCTTCACCAAAGACAAGATCAACAAGCGCTTCCGCCGGCCCCGCGAGCTCCAGCCGGAGTAGCGAGTCTTCAGGGGTAGGCGCGAATGAGCCGCTCCTGCGTCGAGAGAACGAACTCGCGGTGCAGCTGCCCCAGCTTGGCGCTGCCCGCGACTCTCGCGACCACGTAACTCACGACGAGGGTTTTCCGTGGAGAGAGCGGGACGTGGTTATCCACCTGCACACGGTCCGCACTGTGAAACACCACCGTCGAAAAGCTGCCGAGGACGATGGGGTCGAGTTTCTTACTCTGCGACACCGATTGCACGAAGCGCGACGTCCTCACCGAGCTGAGGTCGTCCGAGTCGAAGTAGATCTGGAACTTCTGAGTCGGAGTCCGAAACAGACCTTCGGAGACGCGGGTGACGGACATGCCGAAGAGCTTGCCGAGCCAGGCCGGGTCATTGAGCTGCTGCTCGGAAAAAAAACCGGCCGGCTTGTCGACGACGTAGGCGAGCTTCGCGATGGTAACGCGCTCGGTGGACTGCTGAAGGATGCGGCCCCCATCGAGCTCGACCACGTCGGGAACCTTCTCCCGCACCTGCTGGGGGGTGGCCACCGCGAAGGAGTAGTGGACGACGCCATCCGTGAGTTGCTCGGTGTTAACACGAAATAGTAGATCGCTCTGCTCGGACATCTTGGCGAAGATGGCGGTCGAGTTTCCTAACACCGCGACAAAACATAGAAACTTTAAAGTTTGTAGGGTCGACATAAGTCCTTCTCGCTCGTTGATCAAACCTATCGGCTTTTTCCGAGAAAGGTTGAGGGAAAAACTTCACCCTGTTAGGATGGGGCGATGATCCGACCCCTCTGCCGCATGGGCCACCCCATCCTCCGCCAAAAAGCGCGCGCCCTGAGCCGCGAAGAAATCCTTTCCCCCGCGTTCCAAGACTTCCTCCGGGACATGCGCGAGAGCATGAAGCATCACGGGGGCATCGGCCTGGCGGCACCGCAGATCGGCGAGTCACTGCAGGTAGCGGTGATCGAACTCGAGGCCCTGCAGAACCGCTACGGCAGTGAGGCGACGTTGGCGTTT
Source organism: Bacteriovoracaceae bacterium (assembly GCA_036770305.1). GTDB lineage: Bacteria > Bdellovibrionota > Bacteriovoracia > Bacteriovoracales > Bacteriovoracaceae > UBA6144. Next base: position 14,875 of record DAIPJL010000035.1, read on the forward strand.
ACTGTCTTCATCAATCCCGTCATCGAAGTGATTGACGAGAGCAAGCAGGGCTTCTGGGAAGGCTGCCTCTCCGTCCCGGGCCTGCGGGGGTTTGTCGAAAGGCCACGTGGCGTGCGTGTGCGCTACTGGGACGAGAAGGGCGATGAGCGCGTTCTGGAAGCACAGGATTTTTTGGCCACGGTAGTGCAACACGAACTCGATCACCTCACTGGCCACCTGTACGTCGATCGCATGAGTGACATGCGCCTGCTGAGTTTCCAAGAAGAGTTCTCGCAGTTCTACGGCCAGGCGCCGAGCCTCGACGAATCCGATGTTTAGGGCCATCCGCGAACTGCTGCGCTTCGCCTTTCCGGTGATGGTGGGACAAGTCGGACTGATGCTCATCGGGGCGGGGGACGTGTACATCGCCACTCAGCACTCCACCACGGCCCTCGCTGCCATCGGCCTCGCCGTGGCCTTCGCCAATCCGGTCTTGATCGTGGGCCTCGCCTTCCAGTTCGCCCTCTCTCCCTTGATCGCCAAACGCCGTGGCGAGGGCGCCGAGACGGATCTTCTGGTGGGGAGCACACTCGCGTATGCGCTTCTGCTCTCGCTGCCTTTCATGGCGGCGACGTACCTCGCGGCGGAGCTCGTTCCGCTCCTCGGGTACGACGCGAAGATCACCGAGATGGTGAGCTCCTACGTGAGGATCTCCGTCGGCTCCATTCCAGGCGTCTTCATCTACACCTCGCTGCGCGAATGGCTTCAGGCGCACGAGCGCACACTGTGGGCCAACGCCGTTTCGATCCTCGGCGTCCCGCTGAACTTGGTCTTCAACTGGGCGCTGGTCTTCGGGCGCTTCGGGCTTCCAGAATTGGGCGTCGACGGACTCGCCTGGGCGTCGCTTCTGATCCGCTGGTGCATGGGCCTTGCGCTCCTCGTCCCCCTCGCGACGCAGCTCTTCCGCACGCGCGCCGTCGAGTGGGAGTTCCTCGGAGCTGTCTTTCGCCTCGGCTGGCCCGGCGCCGTCGCGATGTTTTTCGAAGTCATGGCCTTTTGTTCGGTCACACTCTTCGTAGGAAAGTTCGGAGAAGTGCAGACCGCCGCGAACAACCTCGTCCTGACGCTGGCCTCGGTGACCTTCATGATTCCGACGGCGATCGCCAGCGCGGTTGGCGTGAAAGTGGGACATGCCTTCGGTGAGAAGTCCTTACGGAGCCTGAGACGCTACGCCGCCGCGGGACTGGTCATGAGCCTAAGTTTCATGGGCTGCTCCGCCCTTTCCTTCGGCTTCTTCCCACAGCAGATCCTCGCGGTCTTCGGAGCGGCTCCGGAGGTCATCGCGGTGGCGATCGGCCTGATCTACTGGGTTGCGCTCTTCCAGGTTTTCGACGGTGCGCAGGTGACCCTGGGGGCCATCTTGCGTGGGCTCACAATTTCACGGCCCGTCTCAATCGTCAGCTTCGTGGGCTACTGGGTTTTCGGGATCCCGCTGGGCTGGACGCTGGCCTACAAATTCGACTACCAGGCGCAGGGCTTTTGGGTGGGACTCGCGCTTTCGCTCGCGCTCGTCGCCATCGGGCTCGCGGTGCTAACCTGGCGGCGGATCCTAGAGCTCGCCGCTGACGGGAACGACGACTCCCGCGCAGCTGTACTTAAACACGCCACCGAATAGACCCAAAAAAGGCCGCAGCCAGCGCGACTGTGATCTGATGACATAGGGTGCCGGCACCACGCTCACGGCGAGGCGACTTGCGGCCACCGCCCTACGCACACTCGGGATGCGGAAGGTTCCGTCCTGCTGCAGTCGGGCGTAGTGGACGCCTTCCTGCGGATTCTCCGAGCTGAAGTAGGGGTGGGCATACCAGCGATCGGTTTTCACGTAGAAGATCACCTTGAAGTCCCGGTAGGCGTTTTGCGGAAGCCCCCGGACATGGCCCGCGATGTGCGAATCGCGGACGATCTCGTCGACGCGGACCAGCGTGCTGCGACAGGCGTAGCGGTGCTCGCGGAGGATGGATCTTGTCTCGCTGACCCAGCCGGTCACTGCTGCGGGAGTCTGCAAACTAAAAATCATCGCGAGGAAGAAAACAAAGCACATCCAGGCTCGGATCATAGGTACCTCTTTTTTTTCTATTTTCCGGCCTCGCTCGCTCGCCTACAATGAGGCAGAAAGCTCCAGGGGGCGCATGAGCATCGATTCGGAAAAATTTGCCCGCGAGGGCCTGTGCATGGTGGACGATTTTGTTTCCTCCACGCAGTTAGAGGCGATTCATTCAGCCCTACCGAATTGGCGCGAGAATTTCGCTGCAGCGAAGGTCGGGAGGCATGAGGTAGCCGAGGACATAAGACGTGACCTCACGTGGTGGCTCGACCGTGAATCCGCTCCACCTGAGCTGAGAGATATTTTTGCTAAGGTAGAAGAGCAAAAGTTGAGGCTCAATCGGTCGCTCTTTCTTGGCCTGAAAGACTGGGAGGCGCACCTCGCGCTCTACGCGCCCGGGGGCTTCTACAAGAAGCACCTCGATCGCCACCGCGAGAACTCGCACCGGCGCGTCTCCGTGGTCATCTACCTCAACGGAGACTGGCAGGCGCGGGACGGGGGAGAGTTAGTTCTCTATGACAAGCACGACGAAGTCGTTCAGCGCGTTTTACCCCACGGAGGCCGCGCGGTGTTCTTTCTAAGCGAGGAGTTTCCTCACGAGGTGCGGCCCGCGCACCGCGAGCGCCTCTCGCTGACCGGCTGGTTCCTCGATGCCCCAAGGAGTTTGTGATGAGCTGCCCCCTCTGCGAGCGAGAAGAGCGCCTGCGCGCCGGAACCTACCCGTACCTCATTCACGAGTTCGAGCACTCGTGGTGGCTCCTGGGAGAGCACCAGTACTACGCCGGCTACTCTGTGCTCCTGCTGAAAGGCCACGCCCGCGAGATGACCGAGCTTTCGACTCAGAGAAGTGCTGCTGTGTTCAACGAACTTCTCCGAGCGCAGCGCACGGTCGAACGGGCGCTGGCCCCCTTCAAGATGAACCTCTGTTCGCTGGGCAACGTCGTCGACCACGTGCACTGGCACCTCTTCCCGCGTTACGCCGATGACCCGAAGCGCGAAAATCCACCGTGGTTACAGATGCAGGAGTTCGCGTCAAAAAACATCACGCCGGCAGAGGCGCAATCTACTATCGAAAAGCTGCGCTCTTTCTTAGAATAGTCCTGAAGCAAAAATTCGAAGGAAGCAGCATGCAAGTTTCAAAGCGCGTTCAGAACCTCGCGGAGTCGGAAACACTGGCGATGAGTCGCCGGGCCAACGAGCTCAAAGACAAGGGCGTCGACGTCATTAACATGAGCCTCGGCGAGCCGGACTTCACCACGCCGGCCAGGCTCAAGGAAGCTGCCAAGAACGCCATCGACAAGGACTTCTCCTTCTACACCCCCGTACCAGGTTACAAAGATCTTCTCGAAGCCATCGGCAGGAAGTTCAAGCGCGACAACGGCCTCGTGTACGCGCCCAGCCAGATCGTCACCTCCACCGGCGCCAAGCAGTCGATCATCAACGTCATCATGGCCCTGGTTAACCCCGGCGATGAAGTGGTCGTCCCGGCGCCCTACTGGGTGAGCTATGCGGAAATGATCCAGCTCTTTGAGGGAAAGGTCGTGGAAGTTAAAACGGGGATCGAGACGGACTTTAAGCTCACGCCGGAGCTCTTGGAAAGATCCATCACCCCGAAGACCAAGGCTTTCCTGTTCTCGAGCCCCTGTAACCCCACGGGCACGACCTACACCGAAGCCGAGCTGCGTGCGCTGGGCGAAGTCTTCAAGCGCCACCCGCAGGTGGTGATCATCTCCGACGAGATCTACGAGCTCATCAACTTCCAGGGCAAGACCTTTTCGCTGGCCGCGATCCCGGAGCTCTATGAGCGCACCGTCACCGTGAACGGCCTCTCGAAGGGCTTCGCGATGACCGGCTGGCGCCTGGGCTACATCGGTGCGCCGAAGGCCATCGCCGAGGCCTGCGTGAAGATCCAGGGCCAGTTCACCTCGGGGACTTGCTCGATCACTCAGCGTGCGGCGATCGCCGCGATGGAGATGGACCCGAGCGAACTCGCGCCGATGCGCGAAGAGTTCAAGAAGCGCCGAGACCTCATCGTGCGCCTCTTCCGCGACATCCCGCAGGTGCAAGTGAACAATCCGCAGGGCGCCTTCTACCTCTTCCCGAAGGTCGATGCCTACTTCGGCAAGTCCGACGGCAAGGTGACGATCGCGGACGCGAAGCACCTCTGTCTCTGGCTCCTCGACGAAGCGCACGTCGCGCTGACGCCCGGTGGCTCCTTCGGTGCTCCCGAGTACGTCCGGCTTTCCTATGCCACGAACGAGACGAAGATCACGGAGGCCGTGCGGCGCATCGCCGCGGCGCTGGCGAAGCTCAAGTGACCCGCCTGCGCGACGAGCTGAGCTTCGGCTTCGAGCAGACCTTCACCATCGAAGACTGGTGGCAGGAGCCGGGCTTCGTGTCGACTTCCGACACGCCCCTCAAGCGCCAGAAGATGCTCGAGTGCGCCCTCGAGATCGCCGCGGTCCTCGGCGGCGAAGTCAAGGAGAGCGTGGACGTCTGGGGCCACATCCAGTTCGAAGTCATCCAGCACCACCGCACGCACTTCTACGTCACCATGGACCCCGGGTCCATCGAGGTGAAGACGCACCCGTGTCTCATCGACCACATCGAGGAGCTCAACGCGCCGATGTTCGAGGGCGCCCGGCGCGCGGGCCTCGTGACCTACCGCAAGTGGTGGTACGGAGTGAAAGGGGGCACGGAGGGTGGCTGCCACGTCAACATGGGCGGCCTCACGCTGAAGACGAACCCTCTGTTAAAAAATCCGATGCTAGTGGCGCGCTACTTCGCCTGGCTGCACAACCACCCCGAGTTCCACTATCCCTTCATGGGCCCGGACACGGGCCCCGGCGGAAACGCTCAGCGCATGGACGAGGTCGACGCCCCGAACGCGCTCGAGCCGCTGGCGCAGATCCTGCAACTTCCGACGGTGAGCGCCGAAGAACTCCGCGAGCGTTTGAAGGAAACGTCACTGGTGAAAGAAAAGAGTTCCATGCCATCGCTCACGAAGTTCAAGGGCCCAGACTACCTCCTCGAGGACCGCGGCCAGGAGGCGCCCTACGACGCGCGCGAGCTGCGCCTCGTGGCCGAATGGCGCCTGCGCGTGCTCGAAGAACTCGAGCAGACCTTCGAAGCGCCGCAGGTTTTCGAGCCTGGACACTGGCATGGAGAGCGCCTGAGTTCCGTGGCGCTGTGGGATCGCTTCTGGGTCAACGCCCAGGCCCTCGGTCTTAATCCCCAGGACTACCGCGTGTTCTTCGACCGCCAGTTCCCACTCCTCCTCATGGGGAATAATCTGATCCCCGAGGTGCAGCTCCGCGAAGGACGGAGGCCCCGCGTGATCACGGATGTGAAGAAGCGCGGCGACACGGTGATCTCCAAGACCATCGATACGCGCCACAAGCGCTTCGAGATCTTTGTGCCGAGCGACGAGTGGGGCGTCGAATACGCGCACAAGAAGTTGGCCATGAACTGGCTTCCTTTCGGCAGCGGCCGCTACGGCATTCTCGATCTCCTCGTGGAGGACCCGGATGCGATCCTGCACGTGCACCTCGGTGCCTCGCACGCGCGCTTCTCTCCGCAGAATATGACTTGGGTTTAGCTCGGGTATTTGTTGGTGAAGCTTAACAGTTGTTGGGGCAGAATTTAATTACACTTACTAAGTTGGCATTTTTTAACAGATCTCAAGGAGTGAGACATGAAATCTTCGCGCTTCGCGCTGGCAGGCTTACTAGCTCTGCCCTTATCGGCCATGGCAGGTGAGATCAACTGGACGGGCTTCGGTTCCGTTCACTGGACCCACGGTGACCTCGGTGGGACGAAGGTCCTCAAAGAGAGAACCTCTCCGCACCCGGACATGAAGGGCTTCACCAAGATG
>DAIPJL010000245.1:0-3012 GCA_036770305.1 Bacteriovoracaceae bacterium
GCGCAGAACTGCTCTCAGCACCTCAAGGGCGCCTTCACGGGTGAGACTTCTCCCGCTGCCCTCCAGGAGCTTGGAGCCGCGTTCGTGCTCGTGGGACACTCCGAGCGCCGCCAGCTCTTCGCCGAAAGCAATGCCTCCTGTCGGGCGAAGCTCCGGGGCCTGCTGGCCCTTGGCCTCACCGCGATCTACTGCGTGGGGGAAACCCTCGCGGAGCGCGACGCCGGACAGACCCTCGCCGTGATCCAGCAGCAGGTGGAAGAGGGCCTCAAGGAAATCGGCTCCTTCGACTCCCACCAGCTCATCGTCGCCTACGAACCGGTCTGGGCGATCGGCACCGGCAAAGTGGCGACGGCGGCACAGGCCCAGGAGGTCCATGCCTTCCTGCGCCAGAAGCTCACCGCACTCTTCCCTGCGACCGGAGCGGACCTCCGACTGCTCTATGGCGGAAGCGTGAAACCCGAGAACATCCAAGAGCTCATGGGCATGCCAGACATCGACGGCGCCCTGGTGGGTGGAGCAAGTTTAAAGGCGCAAGACTTCTTGGCGCTGTGTCAATAGTGGCTTTTTAAACTTGCCTCGTGATACAACATTAAGCCTTGAGGAGATTTTATGATTACGACCCTAATTGTTTTGCATGTCATCATCTGCGTCCTGCTCGTTGTGACCGTCCTCCTGCAGTTCGGCAAAGGCGCCGAGATGGGAGCCGTCATGGGTGGTGGTGCTTCTCAGGCCGTCTTCTCGAGCTCCTCGAAAGGTAACTTCTTCACGAAGCTCACCTCGGCACTGGCCATCGGCTTCATGCTGAACTCCATCGCGCTCACGACGCTCAAGAGCCGCGAAGCCAAGAAGTCTCTCTTCGATAACGAGCAAGAACTCGTCGCTCCGCTCAACAGTGACCAGGCGCCGGCCGCTCCAGCGGAGGCTTCTGCGGCTCCGACGGAAAAAGCCCCCGTGGCCCAGTAAGCACGATTCCGAAGCACTCTCAGGGAAAGCCACGCGCGCGCGTGGCTTTTTTTTTACCATGACCGACGTCCTCTTCGTTTGCTTCCTCTCGATCCTCGCCGGCTTCATCGACTCGATCGCCGGCGGCGGCGGCCTCATCACGATCCCCATGTGGACCCTGGTGCTTGGCCCGGGCGCGGGCGTCGTCGCCACCAACAAGGTGGGGGCCTTCGCCTCGAGCCTGATGGCGCTGCTGGTGTACCGCCGGCACGGCGCCCTGTCCTGGCGCAAGGGCCGCGCTTTCCTTCCCGCGATCTTCGCCGGCGCGGTGCTGGGCTCGCGCCTCACGGCGCTCGTGCCCCAGCTCTGGTTCAGCTACCTGCTCCTCGCGCTCTGTCCGCTCATCCTCGCGGTGGTCTGGCGCAAAGAACTCCTCTTCGCCCAGCGCAACTTCTCTGAGCAGAGCTCGCTCGTGCTCGCCGGCGCGGGCCTGCTCGTGGGCCTCTACGACGGCTTCTTCGGCCCGGGGGGCGGAACCTTCATGCTGCTCGCGCTCCTCCTCCTCACCGCCATGCCGCTCTTCGAGGCGCTGACCCTCTCGAAGCTCGCGAACACGCTCTCCGCTGGCTCGTCGCTCGCGAGCTTCGCGCTCCAGGACCTCGTCGACTGGCGCTGGGGCGCGGTCGGCGGCGGCAGCATCCTCCTCGGCGCCTTCGTCGGCGCGCGCCTCACCACCCGGCGCTCCTCCGGCGTCGTGCGGCCCGCGCTCGCCTTCGTCGTCGCCCTCCTGATGCTCAAGCTGGCGCGCGATCTCTGGGGCTAAGGCTTCAGTGTGTACACGCAGGGCGCGTCGGTCTTACTGACCCGGTCCTCGTCGTGGAGGTCCCGGGACGTGAACCCGATGGTGATGTGCGGAGACCAGCGCTGCCAGCGGAAGCTCTCCGGGTCGCCGCCTCTGGCGACGAAGTTGCGCCACACTTCCTGACGGAACTCCAGCAGGCCCTTCGACCTCACGGCGACGAACCAGCTCTCCTCGGTGAGTTTGTTCACCGTCGCCGTGACCTTCTTCACGCACTCGAGCTCGACCGGGCTTCGGAGGGCCTTGTACTTCGTCATGAGCTCTTCGATCTCCTGCATCTTGAAGACGCTCGAGAGCGTACTGAACTCCGGCGGCGTGATGATGGTGATGTGCGCCTCTCCCCGGTGCTGGAGAGGTTTTCCGATTTTCTTTTCGAGGTCTTTTCGGAGTTTCTCGAGAGGCCCGAAGGCCAGGGGCAGGGCCAGCCAGTCGGGGTGCGAGATGAAGGCCTGGCGCTTCTCGAGGGACACGACCTCCGGGTGCAGCGTGAGCACTTCGGGCACAGTGCTGGTGGCCACCGCGAGGACGGGCAGGAGGGTGAGGAGCAGGACGCTAAGATTTTTTTTCATTCTTCTTACTATCGCCGACGATCTTAATTTTTCCGAAGTCGGCGGTCTTGAGGGCCTTTATTTCTTCGAGCGGCAGCTCCCTCCACGGGATCGTCGGGTCGAAGCGGTCCGAGAGCTTGTACTCTTTGCGGATGTCGGTCTTCACGTAGTCGACGTGCTTCTCGAAGACGTCGAAGAGCTTCGGCTCGAGCTTCACGCCGCGGAACTTCCGCATGACCCCGATGGCGTCGGCGATCGGCAGCACCTGGTTGTACGAGCGCTTCGTCGTGATCGCGTCGAAGAAGTCGGCGATGGCGCAGGCGCGGGCCATCGGGTGGATCTCGTCTTCTTTTTTCTTCTTCGGGTACCCGGTGCCGTCCCAGTTCTCGTGGTGCTCGTGGACGACGTGGGCGATGACGTTCACGTCGATGCTCTGGTGCACGCGCACGTGGCCCGCCAGCAGGAGCTCGAGGCCGAAGTCCGGGTGCTGCTTGATCTGCTCGTACTCGTCGTCGGAGAGGCCGCCGGGGCTATTCAGAATGTGCGTCGGAATTTTTATTTTCCCGAGGTCGTGCAACAGCCCCCCGAGGCCGATGTTCACCAGCTGCTCGCGCGGCGCCTTCGGGTGCGCCGCCCGCCAGATGCTGATGCAGTACATGGACA
>DAIPJL010000036.1:0-20401 GCA_036770305.1 Bacteriovoracaceae bacterium
GCTACTACTGGGGCAAGGGAGCCTCCACGCTGGGTGCGATCACCATCGAAAAGGGCCGCTGGCGCGTGGGCTACGACATGCAGGCTTCGACCGCGACCAGCATCAACGGTCGCCACCGGGTTGACCCCACCGCCGAGACGCGCTTCGAGGACACCTTCGTGGTCCAGCGCGTGCACGTGACCTTCAAGCTCACGAAGAACCTCAGCGTCCAGCTCGCTCAGGAAGTGAACCACCGGCGCGGCAGTGCCGACGGCCAGGAGCGCGCCGGGACCGAGCTGCGCACGCTCGGGAAACTGATCTACCAGTTCTAAAACAACAAGGGGCCCGCATGGGCCCCTTGTCGTTTTGCACTGTCGGGTTCACTAGAGCTGAGTCAACTGGCCTCGGCCCGTGATGTGGAAGGTGTCCGTCGTGTCAATCGTGCTGAGCACGGATTCGACCTTGTAGTTCACCCCGAGGACGGCGCCGGCCACCGGCGACTGCCGCGAGCCGTGGTTCTGCAGGCCCACGAGCTTCATGGTGGCGTTCAGCTCGAAGCCCCAGGAGACGCGTACGTTGGCGGGCATGATCTGGGCGGCGGTGATGTAGGCCCCCTTGCCGTCGTAGGAGCCGGAGTGCGCGAACACGAGAGTGTAGTTGAAGGAAACAACCTCTACGCCGTACAGGTTCTTGTAGACCATGCGCACTTTGTGCGCCTTCGGCATCGCCCAGCCCTCGGTGTCGAGGATGTCGACGGCGCTGCCGTCGGCCTTCTTCGGGAGCACAGAGATGGGAGCGAAGCTCATGTTGAGCACCGGCTTGCCTTTTTTGACGATCTCGTAGACGCGCTCGCCGAGAGCGATGAGCTCCTTGGCCACGATGATCACCTGGCCGATGTTCGCCTTCTGGCCAGGGTTCCCGTCGACGTGCGGCATGCCCGCGAGCTCCTCGACCAGGGTGGAGACAGAGCTCCCCTCGTCGGTGAGCGTCTCGACCTGCATTTCTACCTGTGAGACCGTGAGATACTTTTCGAGATCAGAAGCGGCGTTAGCGGATGAAAGGAAAGAAACACACAAAGCGCAAACCAAAAAGCGACCCATGAACTACCCCCCGATTAATCGCTGCCTCCAATGGCATTGATGAGGGAGTTCTCGCTTACTCGACCAAACAAGTCAAAAACAAAGTTTCTAAAAATTTCTTTCCGCAAAACTGAAATCAAGGGCCGTCTGAAATCTTTACCTTGACCCCGCGTCAAAATTTCAATTTCACTGATATCAAATGCTTAGAGATGTAAGACTGGAAAGCTTTACACATTAGCCAAGCTTATAGATCATTTTACTCGGACTTATACTTCTTAAGGACTCTTCCTATGCTCAAGACTTTGCTTCTCGTTACGCCCCTGCTTTTCTCCAGCACACTGTGGGCGGCCCTCAAAGTGGGAACCTATAATATTAGAAATTTCGGAATCGCACGGGAAGCGCACCCGGCCACGAACCTCGCAGAACTCAAGAGTATCTTCACCGAGCTGGCCACGGACCTCTGGGGCGTCAGCGAAATTCGTAACGATAGATTGCTCGGTGAGTTTTTGCAGGAGCACTTTCCGCACACCGCCCTCGCCCTCACCCGCTGTGGCGGAGGCCTGCGCCACAAGCTCGGCTTCATCTACGACACCACCAAGCTCCAGCTCCTCGAGCTGCGCGAAGAAATGGAGATGACCAACCCCGGTGGCCCCGAGGCTTGCTTCGCCTACTCTCGGCCCCTCGCCGTCGGGCATTTCAAGCGACGCGATAACGGCGAAGAGTTTCACGCCCTGCAGGTGCACCTGAAGGCCGGCGGCGGGCCCGAGGACTTCGCCGTGCGTTTCCAGCAGTACGAGATCATCGCCGCTAGGGTGGCGAAGCTCAAGTCCCAGGGCCACCAGAAGATCCTTGTCATGGGAGACTTCAACACCACCGGGATGCGTGCGCGCAACGAGGACTTCGAGCGCTTCGAGGCGATGCGCCTGTCGCAGAACATGGCCAACACCTCGGATCGCATTTTTTGCTCCTACTATTCCACCTCCGCGCGAGGCATCTCCTACCCCTCGCAGCTCGACCACATCCTCGCCAGTCCGGAGCTGCTCAAAGGCGAAGACGCCAAGGCATGGGTCCACACGCATTGCCGGGTCGCGCGCTGTCGCACTAGCGACCCGCTGCAATTGGGGGTAAGCTACCAGGAAGTCTCGGACCATTGTCCGCAGACGCTTCTCTTGCCCTAGGATACTTCTATGCGCTACCTAAGCATCGACCTCGAAGCCACTGGCCTGCACGAAGACTGTTTGATGATCGAGTTCGCGATGATACCTTTTGACGCCGCCACCGGCGTGCTGGAGGAGTCCCTCGCGCGCACCACCTTCATCCAGTGCCCGAGCTTCGAGGAGCTGGCCCCGAAGCTCGACCCCTGGGTCCTCGAGCACAACGAGGGCCTCATCCGCCGCGCGCACCAAGAGGGCATCACCCTGGAGGCCTTCCGCGGCATGATGAGGAGCTACCTCGAGTCGCCAGAGGTGACGAGCTACTTCGGCCAGCAGAAGATCGTGCTCTTTGGAAAATCCATGTCGGCCATCGATCTCCCCTTCCTCAACCGCGACCTCGGCTGGGACTTCATGCGCAAGTACTTCCAGCACCGCCAGGTGGATCTCTCGGGCACCGCCTTCGCCCTCATGGACCTAGGCCTTTTGCCTGCGGGCATGGAGTCCGGCTCGGCGATGATGCGCTACCTCGGCATGGGGGACGTCGCGCACACCGCCCTTGAAGACGCGCGCAACACGGCGCTGATGTACCTCAAGCTGGTTGAAAAAATCCGTCACTGAAGGCGAGATTTCTTCTTCGCCTGTCCGAGGTAGCTGGAAGGATCGCGGGCCTTGTCGCGCACGCGGATCTCGAAGTGCAGGTGGGGCCCGGACGAGCGCCCCGTGTTCCCCGTGTGGGCGATCTGCTGACCGCGCTTCACCCGCTCACCCGGTCGTACGAAGAATCGATTGAGATGGGCGTACACCGAGAAGACCTTTCCGGGGTGCTCGAGGATGATGAGGTTTCCGTAGCCGCTCATCTTGTTGTCGGCGTACTTCACCACGCCGTCTTGCACTGCCACCACCGGCGTGCCGATCGGCGCCGGGATGTCGATGCCCTCGTGCTTGCGGCCCCAGCGCGAGCCGAAGCCCGAGGAGATGGTGCGCACCTTCGGCACGGGCCAGGCGAACTCGCCGCGCTCGAGCTGGGAGTAATCGTCCAGCACACGAGTGCCACGCAGGTAGGGCAAGAGTCCGATCTGGTTCGGGACGAAGACCCACTGGCCAGCAGACTTGTGGGGGTTGAGCTCGCGCAGCTCCGACACCCCGACGCCCTGCTCGCGGGCCACCTGCTCGAGCGTTGTCCCGGGAGGCCAGTAGACGTTATGGCCACTCTCCATGTGCGCGCAGCCGAAGAGCACGAAGGTGAAAAGCGCGCTAAGAAAAGTGCGCACGGTTCACCTCGGCCACGACTTTCTCGAGACCCTGCAGCTCCAGCCCGCCTCGGTTGAGGAGGTCGTGCACCGTCAGTGCCGCGAAGCCCTCGTCCACCGCCTGACAGTCACTATCGCTCTTGCCGTCGTGGCCCTGGTAGTGGCCGGCGATCCAGAAGTAATCTCGGCCGCGGGTATCCACGCGATGGTGCACTTCTTCCGAGTAGTTTCGCATGCCGATCTTCGTCGGCCGGATGCCTTTGATCTCGCTCAGCGGGAGGTTGGGGAGGTTCAGGTTGAAGAGCGTGCCCTTCTGCCAGCCATCGAAGAGCCCCGCTTCTAGGAGCATGCGGATCACCTGCGCGGCCGCGTCGTAGTGCGCGAAGTCGTTGGCGCTCTTGAAGACGAGGCTCGTGGCCAGCGCCGGCACACCGTGGAAGGCCGCTTCGCGAGCGGCCGCCACCGTTCCGGAGTAGTAGAGGTCTTGCCCGAGGTTGGCCCCGCGGTTGATGCCGGACACCATCCCCTGAGGCCGATCATTCTTCAGCACGAAGCCCAGCCCCATGAGGGTGCAGTCGGCCGGGAAGCCGGAAACGCCGTAGGTCGCGTCCGCGAGCTTTTCGAGGCGCAGAGACTTGTCCAGAGAGAGCGAGTGTCCGGTGGTGGAGCGCTCTTCGAGCGGCGCGATGACCGTGACGCGAAACTTTTCTCTGAGCACCGCTGCGAGAGCGGCGATGCCCGGCGCGTGCACTCCGTCGTCATTGGAAATCATCAGGTGCATAGTTTCCCCTCTCGCCCTCTATTATAAGGCAAGCTCGCATAGGGGCAGGAAGAACTGCCGCGGGCAAGATGTGCCCACCGACTCTGGGTGGAACTGGAAACTCAGCGCCCGGGCGTGGGAAAATGCGACCCACTCCCCGCTCTCCTCCCAGCCGCTCCACCCCTTCGGCAGGGCGCGCGCCGGGACCGCCAGGGAATTGTAGCGTTGAACTTCGACGAAGGTCGGGAGACTGTACTGCTTGCGCCACTTGGGCGGCACTCGCCAGACGAAGGCTTCCCCGTGGGCCGGCAGCACCGAGCGGATGACCGGCAGGCCCAGGAAGCGGGCGATGAGCTGATGGCCGAGGCAGATACCGCCGAGGGGGACACCGCTCTTCCACCACGCCAGCAGGATCTCTTCGATCGGGTACTCGTCCGGGTGCCCCGGGCCGGGCCCGAGCACGAGGAGCGCGGGCCGGGACTGCGCCGGCACCGTGAGACTGCGCCACGGGATCACTTCCACGGGCCGTCCGAGCGCTTCGAACTCAGCGGCGATGTTGTAGGTGAAGCTATCTTCGAAGTCGACGAGCCAGATGGGACCCATGCTAGAACCGGTGGACTTTGAACCAGTCGCGCCGGTAGCGCGAGAAGCGTTCATCGCCGAAGTTGAAGAGGATGTTAAACGCGTAGCGCTTCACGACCAGCGAGTCCTGGTAGCTCAGGCTGAGGATCCAGCAGTTGTTGTTCGGCATGAGATCCAGCGCGTAGATCGTGCGGATGTCCTCCCGCGCCTCGAGGTCGATCTGGCGCACGTAGGAAACTCCGAGGGCGTCCACGGGCCTCAGCTGCACGCCGGCCGAGAGCACGTTGAGCTTGCGCGCCTCGAGGGAGTTGTAGCCGTAGCCCGCCAGCAGGTTCAGGAAGTCGAACTCCCGCTGCCAAGAGAGCTGGAAGAGGTGCTGCGAGCGGCGGTGGAAGAAGTACTCGGAGAACCCGAGGGACCAGCGCGGCGCCTCGTAGCCGGCCTGGACCGCCAGGCGCGTGAGGCGGTCGCGGATGTCTTTGAACTCGTCCTCGAAGAGGTAGCCCTGCGAGAGGTTAAAGTAACCGATGCGCTGGTAGCGGAAGTTGTCGCGCAGGTAGCGCTGGTCCGTACGCCAGTCGGTGTTCTTCGGCGTCTTGCGGATGAGCACGTTGTTCCACTGGAACTCGAGCGTGTTGCTCGGTGGCACCACCGTCCGCGTGGTGTTCACTCCCAGCAGGTACTCCTGCGAGCGGATGGCATCCTGGTAGTCGAACCATCCCGCATTCGAGCGGATCTGCTCGCGGAAGTCGCGGTTCCCCGACTCGCGCTCGCTCGTGATGTAGTGGTGAATGAACTTGAACTCCTGTGAGTGCCGGAAGGCCTGGCGGCTCAGCGTCACCGGTCGGTTCTCCGTGCCTGACTCGAAGTCACTCAGCTTCCCGATGAGCTTGCTCTTGCGGCGCTCGGGCCGCAAGGGCCTCGGCCCCTTGGCCTCGCGCCGCTTGAGTTCTTCGAGCTCGTGCTTCGGGAGGTCCTGCGGGTTGACCTTCTCTTCGAAGGCGAGGCCGAAGATCTTATCCATCGTGAAGCTCGCCTCGGTTCGCAGCAGCGTCGCGTTCTTCTCGGCGCCGCGGCCCTGGTCGAGTTCGCTGAAGTGGTAGCGCTGGTAGTCCCAGCTCAGTTCGCTCTTGAAGCTCAGGGGGCCCCAGTCGAAGAAATGCCACTGGAGGTAGGGCCGAAGGGTCAAGCGGTCGGCGTCCCGCAGACGGCCCGAGTCGGAGCGGTCGAGACGACGGAAGCGGGTGAAGCTCCCGTCGGTGCCGAGGAGGATGTGCTTGAGCAGCGGCGTGTCCGTCTGGAGCAGCGAGTAGGGAGTGCTGCCGAAACCCACCCGCGGGAGCGTCTGCACGTAGCGCCGGTCGAACTCCGCGGGGTCGGCGAAGAGCTGGTTGCGCGAGTACTCGCTCGAGAGGCTGATCGCCCAGTGCTCGCCGCGGCCGTCGAGGTGGCCATTGAACCCGAAGTCGCTGCTGGTCACCCGCGGGTCAGTGTAGAGCTGGTGGTCGCGCACCAGATCGAGGTCCCGCGTCGCCGTGTAGCGGAAGTGCTGGGTCCAGTTCGGCGACCAGTACCAGTGGTTCTCGAGGTCCTGGAAGTAGCGCGTGTAGTTGAGCCCCGACTCCGTATTATTGTTCTTCCCGGGGATGTAGATCGTATCATTCAGGTAGCGGGCGCTCCCCTCGAACCACCGCATGGGCGCGAAGCGCTGTCGGTACTCGCCGTCGATGCCCTGGCCACGCTTGCCCCAGAAGGTCGGAGTGAAGGTCGCGTCCTTCGACTCGTCGATGGCCCAGAACACGGGCTGCTCGAGGGCCAGCCCCTCCCCTTCGCGCGAAGATATCCGCGGGAAGAGCAGCCCCGACTTGCGGTTCGCGAGCGGCACCACCATGTAGGGCAGGTAGAGCACGCTGACGCCCTTGACCTTCGCGAGGCCGTGCTGGATCACCGCCTTCTCCTTCAAGAAGATTTTGATGCGCTTGCCGAAGACGGACCAGGACTCGGGACAGTCGCGGCAGGTGGAGAACTCCGCCTCGACGCACTCGACGAGCGACGGCGAGCTGCGGATGAGCTCGCGGGCGACGACGTTGAACTGCGGGTGGGTGATGCGCGCGTTCTCGATGCGCGCGTGGCCCGTGGCCACGTCGTACTCCATGTGCGAGCCGTAGAGTGTGAGCTCCTGCGTGATGAAGCGCACGTTCCCGTCGACGGTGAACTTCATGCTCCGCCGGTCGAAGCGCGCCGACTCTCCGTAGAGCGTGTCGCGGTTGCTCACGACGACGACGTTGCCGACGGCCTCGAAGACCTCGCCGCCCTCTTTACGGAAGGCGCGGTCCGAAAAGATCGAGAGCGAGTCCCCGAGCTGCATCTGCGGATCGCCCTGGACCTTGGCCTCAGCGCACCGGGGGCTTAGGCCGAGCAGGACGAGCCCCAAGGTGCAGCAGGTGCGCACGCAGGAGCGCCACAAAGTAGTAGGAGCCGACCACCAAGATTGTTCCCGTCGCCGGGCCTGCTTCTTCAAAGAGCTTTCTCCATGCCTGGACGTAGCGGACCCGCGCTCCTTCGCGATATCCCCAGAACTCACCGAAGCTCGCCGCCTTCGGATGATCAAACTGCGTGATCACCAGAGGTGACTCATCCGTCGCCAGCAGCTCGAGACTCTTGATCATCGCGTGCAGATCTTTTAAATCGCGCTGCGAAAAAGAGGCCCAGATGGCCGTGAGTTCTTCTTTGATATTGTAGGGAGGGGAACACAGAAATTGAACCAATTTCCTGACGCCATCCGGGTTATGTGAGCCGAAGAAGACGTACTCTTTTCCTTGCCAATCGAAGCGTTCACCGCGGGCGATGAGTGCGCCCTGGATCGGGGCCACCGCCGTCCCAGACAGGGTCTCCCAGAGCGCGGCCGCCAGGAAGCGGTTACGAGCGGAGAAGTCCGTCGCCGGGGCCAGGGCCTTCGACTCAAAAAGATCATGCCACACCACTGCGAACTTCCGCGCCGTGCGCCCGCAGTGCTCCCGCAGGTAACGCGACTCGAGGGCACTGATGAGCGTTGCTCCTGGCCGCAGCACTCCCAGTTTTTCCTGGAGAATCCCGTCGAGCCGCGGCCCCAGGTACTCCTGGTGGTCGCGCGAGATGGAGCACAGGCCAACCAGCTGCGCGTCGAGCAGGTTAACGGCATCCAGCCGCCCCCCCAGACCCACTTCGAGGATCCAGACTCTGGCCTTCTGCCGCAGGCCCCAGCGCAGGAAGGCCACCCAGAGAACTTCGTAGTAGCTCAGGCCAATCCCCGCCGCGAGGTGGTCGCACCGGACGCCGTCGAGCAGCTCCTGCAGCTCGGCTTCGGGAATGAGGCCCGCCGTGTGCTGCAGCCGTTCGGTCACCGAGGTGATGTGCGGCGAGGTCCACAGCAGCGCGGGAGTCCCCGTCTGCCGCGCGTGCTCCAGGAGCGCGTAGGCGGTCTCCCCTTTTCCGTTGGTCCCGGCGATGGTGACGAGCTTGAGGCCCTGCTGCTGAAGTTTTTTGACCTCCGCCAGCTCGCTGCGCAGGAAACTTCGGACTCGCTCCAGGCCGGGCTCGAAGCGCTCGGCACCGTAGTGCTCCCACAGCCACGCCTCGACGGGCGAACTCATAGGCCCTTAACGGGCGCCAGCAGACGGAGGAAAAACGACAGTTCTTTCTTGAGTTCTTTGCGGTGACAGATGCGATCGATGAAGCCGTGGTCGCGCAAAAACTCCGAGCGCTGGAAGCCCTCCGGCAGCGTCTGCCGGATCGACTGCTCGATCACGCGCGGGCCCGCGAAGCCGATGAGCGCCTTGGGCTCGGCGATGTTCAGGTCGCCGAGCATGGCGTAGCTGGCGGCGCAGCCGCCGGTGGTGGGATCGGTCAACACGGAGATGTACGGCAGGCCATGGGCCTTGAGCCGCGCGCGGCTCGCCGAGGTCTTCGCCATCTGCATGAGAGAGAGAATCCCCTCTTGCATGCGCGCGCCACCGGAGCAGCTCACGACCACGCAGGGGATCTTCTGCTCGAAGGCGAGGTCCATGGCGCGCGCCACTTTTTCGCCGGCGACCACCCCCATGGAGCCGCCCATGAAACGGAAGTCCATCACCGCGAGAGCGACGGGCTGACCTTCGATGAGGCCCACGCCGCAGAGAGTGCCGTCGTGCTGGCCGGTGCTCTGGAAGGCCTGGTCGAGGCGCTGGCGGTACTCCACCTTGTCTTTGAACTTCAAGGGGTCAGTGCTCGCAAGGCCCTGGCCCTCTTCGCGGAAGCTATCGGCGTCACAGAGCATCTCGATGCGCTCGATGGCACCGAGGCGGTAGTGGTGGTCGCAGTAGGGACAGACCTGAGCGTTTTCTTCGAGGCGGTCTGTTTGCACGATCTCGCCGCAGGAGACGCACTTCTTCCACAGGCCAGTGGGCGTCGAGGTCGGCCCCTTTTTGAGGTTCTTGAGTTTCGGGTTTTTGACCTGATGGAAATGGCCCATGGGGGGTCTCCTTGCGTAACTGCCAAAAGTATTCGCCAGGGTCGACTCATTTAAATATGTCCGACCGTCCAGCGCAAGTTATCGAAAATAAATACCATGGGCCATAATCAGACGCAAAGAGGCGAATTTCCTTAATATCCGCGTCAAACACTCCCTTAAACTATCAAGAAATCAAGCAAATCACCGAAAAGCCTTCTGGGATGGTTTTATGATCAAACTCACCGCCATTGTTTTACTCCTCGCGCTGGGACTTTCGGCCCCCTTTGCGCGCGGACAAAACCGTGACCTCGGTTTCACCGTGATCGACCACAAGGCCTTCGCCCAGCTGCCGCGTTCCGCCCAGCACGACTACCTCATCCTCATCATGCAGACGGTGGTCGAGTTCGAGCAGGCCCTCGCTCATGCCCCGGCGGCGCAGAAGAGCAAACTCAAGAAGACCGTCGAGGTGCTGCGGACTTTCCTGCGCGAGCTCGACCCCATCGACGAGGCCCACGCGGCTCCGCCCTCGCGCGCCTGCCTCTACGGGGGCTGGTTTTCTACTTACGAAAAAGTTAACGGTAAGGACGTCTGTCGGCGTCCCAACCTTTCGAGCGATCCGAAGATCCGTAGAAACTACAACGAGAATGCTCGCTGCGCGCGCGCCGGGGAGCAGGCCTGTAACCCCGAAATCTTCGGCCTCGAGGCGAACGGCAAACCGACCTGCGTCGACGTCGCGCGCACGAGTGACACCAACATCTCCCTCGCCTGTCTGCTGGCCTTCGAAGCCGACCCAAACAAGCAGGGCCGGCTCGATCGCATGGTGGAGAAGATCCTGCGCGAACAAGGCTGCGCCGATAGCTTCAACAAGGTCGTGCAGACCATCTTCAACACCTGCGTCTGCCAAGAGAACGCCAAGAACGATGGCCGCAACGTTCAAATCGCTCCCCAGTACTTCGACTACATGCGCGGCCACCGCACCTGTTACTCTTTGATCGCGCAGACCCAGCACATCGCCGAAGCTCTGAAGGACCGGCTCGGCTCCGGCCAGGCCTGCTGGGCGATCAATCCGCAGAACGTCGACATCCTCGCCAACGACCTGCGCGCCGTTTCGAGCTACGCTCACGCCAACGTCGTGATGAAGCTCCCGGCCGGACAGAACTCCTCCGAGGCGCGCCTGCGCTTCCTCTCGCAGTACCGCGGCCCCAACGATAGCGCCCTCGACAACCTCACCGACTACAACAACTGCCTGGACCGCCTCCGGGGCCAGGACACGCAGTGCGACCTTGTCGGCGGCGCGAGCATCCAGGCCAGAAACCACTGCCCCCTCGAGCTCCCCGAGGTCGTCCAGACGACCTGTGCCATCGCCGTCACCCCTGGCGTCGTCGCCGATGGCAAGCTTCAGTTCGAGGCGAAGCTCACACTCTCGCCGGAGCGCGACCTCGGCGATAGCAAGGTGAAGTGGAAATCGGGAGACGAAGAAAAAGACGGCGGCCTGAGCTTCAGCTCGAGTGTCCCGGCGACGGAGCTCAAAGGAAACGTGCGGCTCTCCGCGACGCTCGTGCTCGGTGACAAGACCATCAGCTGCCAGCACTCTCAGGAGCACACCGGCACCGCCGATCCGACGCTCAAAGAGTGCGAACTGGCAGACGTGGCCGTCACCAAGAACGACGACGGCTCGCTCTCCTTCGCCACCGCCGCGAGCTTCAAGCCGGCCGGCGCCGTGGTCGAAACCCAGACCTGGAAAGTCGGTGCAACCACCGTCGTCGGCGAGCTCTCGGCCCTGCGCTACAAGGTCGAAGAGGGCCAGAGCGCGGCCAACACCGTCGTGCTCACCGCCAAGAGCGGTGCCGTCGAGGTCAGCTGCTCGAAGCCCTTCGAGGCTCCCAAAGACGAAGAGGCCCCGCGCGAGTGTAAGGTCGAAGGCGTCGAGATCGCCAAGGTCGAGGGCCAGGAGAACAAAAGAAAAGTGAAGGCTTCGTTCTCTGGCCGACTCATCGAAGGCGACAAGGTTAGCTGGAACATCAACGGAACGACCTTCGAGATGCCAGACGGTGCCCCCGTCGAGCGCGAGATCCAGGTCGACGGACGTGCCAAGGTCATCGTCGTAGCGAGGATTTTCGGAGAAGAAGTCATCGAGTGCACCAAGCAGGAGGTCGAGGAGCCCGAAGCTCAGCGGCAGGTCGCCGCCGAGGCCAAGACCTGTACCGTCACCATCGTCCAGGCGATGGACGACGAGGCGAAGCCGATCCTCGACGTGAGCATCACGGCGGCCGGCGACGACGCCCCCGCGGAGGACGTGAAGTTCGAAGGCATGAGCTTCAAGAAGACCGGCAAGGCCAGCGCCACCGCGGCCGTGGTCCGCATCCCGCGCAAGCAGACGAAGAAGATCAAGGCCAGCTACAAGAGCGTGAAAGGGGAAAACTTCAGCTGCGAGCGCGAGGTCGAGATCCCCGCGGCCGAGCAGACCGCGGCGCCCGGCGGAGCTCCACCGCAGCAGGGCCTTCCTCCCGTACAGTCACCGCCGGACATCTTCTTCCAGGGCGTGCGCTAGCCGCTAGAAGTTGAACTCCATGCCGTCTTTCACCAGGAGCTGAATGCGCGGCTCATCGAGCTCGGCGATCTCCTGCTCGAGCTCGCCGCGGAAGTTGGGCTTCAGGTGCGTCAGGATGACCGGCACTCCCGGTGGCATCTTCTTCAGTTCCTGGGCCATGGTCTGCGGCGTGTGGTGGTCGCTGGCGTCGGCCACCTTCTGCAGCTTGTTCGGGAAGCTCACTTCCGTGAAGATCGCCTTGAGCGCCGGGAACTCGCGCGCCTTCTCCCAGATGCGCTCCGTGGCCGCCGTGTCGAGGGTGAAGAGGATGGCCTTGCCCTCGCGCTCGACGATGAAGCCCATGGCGTCGTTGGGGTGCTTCACGGGCACAGGGGTCACGCGGTAGTCGCCGATCTCCACCGGCCGCTCCGGCGTGAGCGTGTTGAAGCGGATGGTGGGGTTCTGCGCCGTCGGCAGCACAGAGAAGTCCGGCCAGATCGTGTCGTTGAAGAGGTGCTCTTTGATGAGCCTCATCACCGTGGCATGGGTCCACACCTCGAAGGGCCTAGGCCGCATGCCAAAGCAGTTGTCGCACAGGAACGCGAGGTCCTTGATGTGGTCGAGGTGCGAGTGCGAGATGAGAATGTGGTCGATGCGCGCCTGCTTCTCAATCGAGAGCGTGCTCGCGACGGAGCCCGCGTCGATCAGAAAGCGATCGTCGATGAGATAGGATGTCGCCTGGAAGCCGATGGTCACACCGCCGTGGCCTCCGAGAATTTTTACCTTCATCCCTCCATTATAGGCCGAAGATGAAAGCGCGGGTTAGTCTTTTAAATTCCGGGACATGAGGGAATAAATTTCCTTCGCCGGGCGGTCGAGGATCTCACCCAAAAGGCGGGAGATCGCCTTGTTACCCGCCCCTTGCACTAGGATATCTTCCGCGAGCTGCGTGAGTTCGCGGGGCACTCGTGGGCGCATGTCCTGCTCGAGGTGAACGAGCCAGACGAACTCTCCGCGCTCCACCACTTCCCCCCACTCCGCGGGTGCTTTCCCCGCGCTGAAGCGGTAAACCCGCTGGAAGGTTTTGCACATCTCTTTGATCACCACGAGAGAGGCCTCGGGCCACAGCCCGCGGGCCTCGTCGATGGTTTCCTTCACTCGGTTGGGAGCCTCGAAGAAAATATGCGTCCCACTTCCGAGAGTGGAGAAGTAGGCCCGGATGCGGCCCGCGTCCCGCGGCAAGAATCCATGGAAGTGAAAGGGTAAAGGCGGCAGTCCCGAGAGCTCCAGCGCCATGGTCACGGCGCTGATTCCCGAGTAGGAGTCGACGCTCACGCCCTTCTCGTAGGCCAGCTTCACCAGAGGGTAGGCCGGATCCGAGAGCACCGGTGAGCCCGCCTCGGAGACCACGTAGAGGTCGCGTCCTTGGTGGATCACATCGAGCAGGCGCTCGAACTTCGCCTCCGAGCTCTGGTCGTGCAGCGAAAGGATGTGCTTGTCCTGCGAGCTAACCCCGAGACGCCCCAGTACCTCGCGGAAGCTGCGCGTGTCCTCCACCGCGAAGCACTCCCCGGTCTGCAGGGCGTCCCTTACTCGAGAGGTCATGTCGGCCATGTCGCCGATGGGCATGTTCAGCAGGATCAAACGGGCCATCTGGCTTCCCCTTGCAATATTTTCCTGCGAGGCGCAGAAAGTTCACGAGTGCTATCATAGCAAGATAGGACCGTCAGGACGACGGCGAAAGGAAAATCCATGAAGGCAAAAGTTCTGCGCGACGCCCAAGGTAACATCGTTGTTCACATGCAGGGTGACCTCAACTACGAGTACTCGCTGCCCCTGCGCCAGGAGCTGCAGAACCTCGCCGTCAAGCACCCCAACGCCAACATCAAGATCGACCTCGCGGCCATCGACTTCATCGGCTCCTCCGGCATCTGCCACTTCGTCGAGACCCTGAAGATGATCAAAGAAACGAATAACCGCGTGGTCTCCCTCGGCAACGTCACCGAAGAGTTCCTCCGCGTCTTCCGGCTCTACGGCCTCGACGAGACTCAGCACATCGCCGACGCGCTCAACTTCGACAACGACGACACGCAGAATCTGTCGCAGTTCCAGGGGCGCAACCGGACCTTCGAGAACTAGAAACTCAGACGAATGAAATTGATCTGCAGGGGGGGCAGCGTGCTCCCCTTTTTCGTTTCCATCACGCGGTAGTCCAGCCCCGCGGAGAGCACGTTGCGCTCCCCCGGACGCTGGGTGGAAGAGTCGAAGAAGCCTCCGCCGCTGGAGTCCTCGGACTTGTCTTCTCCGTAGTCCTGGTAGCCCGAGTCGTCGTTGTAGGGCGAGGAACGATCGTAGCCCTGGTTCGTCTGTCGCTGATGGTGGGAGATGAGCACGTAGCTTCCGAAGAGGATTCCGGCGTAGAGACCCAGCGAGGCGCCCTGGGCGATCGCCCGCGGTGAGGTCCCGAAGGCCATGCTCGCGAGCCCTAGCAGCGCGCCGCCGGCGGCGCCGTAGCCACTCACGAGCATGAAGGCCCGTGCTTTTGGAGGAATTTCGGCCTGGGCCCTCGGGGCCGTAGCGAGCGTGAGGGTCAAACTCAGGGCAAGAAGCAGGGCTACACGAAAAGTTCTCATGACAATAGGTTAATGGACTTCCGGATGCTTGGCAAATCTCTCAGCGCCCTTCGTAGCGTATGTTCGCGGAGCTATCTAAGACCTGTGCTAAGAACTCCGCCGCAGTTCGCAGCCTCCGCGCTTGTTGTTGCGATACGAAGCGCGCTCCTTTTTGTTTGAGTTCCAGAATCTCCAAAGACTCCTGATCCGGCGAATACCGGACCAAATCACACTGACCACATCCTCTACTTCGCAGGATGAGAGGATCGACCAGTACGGCGAAGCCCCTCTGATGAAAACTTCTGGAGCGCTCTTTTTCTAGCTCATGTCCGCGAGAGATATTCCCGCACGCCTTTGAAGCTTTTGCGGTGGATCGGGCTTGGGCCGAGAGCTGCGATGGCCGCACGATGCTGGGCCGTGGGGTACCCGGCGTGCTGAGCGAGTCCGTAGCCGGGGTACTGGAGCTCGAATTGTCGCATGAGTTGATCACGGTGGACCTTCGCGTGAATGCTGGCGAGGCCTATGAGCGCACTTTTTGCGTCTCCTTTGACCACGGGGTGAACGACCCAGTCGCTCATAGCATTCTTCGGCGCGCGGTTACCATCGACCAGCCACACCACCGGCCCCTTTTTCCAGTTTCGCAGCAAGGCCTCGGCCGAGCGACGCATTCCCTCTAGAGACGCTCGTAGGATGTTCAGCTCATCAATCTCTTGCGCCGAAACTTCGCAGAGTGCTTTTTTGTCCCACGGAAGCGTCGCCAATTTTTCGCGCAGCGATTCGCTGAGGAGTTTCGAGTCCCTGACTCCGGCCGATCGCAGACCTTCGATCACACGCTCGAGCTGCGACGGAGACTCAACCTCTAGTGCCACGCTGGCCGCCACCACGGGGCCGGCCAGAGGTCCACGGCCAGCTTCGTCGCTGGCGATGAGCAAAGTGGGAAAGGTCGTGAGGTAGGATGCTTCAAAAATCATAGGCAAAAAAAAAGGGGCCTCTCAGAAGAGAGGCCCCCGAAGAAGCTCTGCTTATTCGCGAGAGTAGTCGATCGCGATGCGCGCAGACTTACCGACGCGGTCGCGCAGGTAGAAGTGCTTGGCACGACGAGACTTACCTTTCGAAAGGACTTCGATGGACTCGATGACCGGTGAGTGGAAAGGGAACACGCGCTCGACGCCGACGCCGTCAGAGATCTTACGCACGCGGAAGTGGCCGTGGAACGAGCCCGGCGCTTTCATGGCGATGCAGATGCCCTGGAAGTACTGCGTACGAGTCTTCTCGCCTTCTTTGATGCGCACGCCGATGTTCACGGTGTCCCCAGTGCGGAACTTTGGAAGCTCCTTCACTTTTGGGTTGTGGTGCTTCTGTTCAACGAGCTTTACCAGATTCGACATAAGGTCCTCACAAAAAGATCTTCCATAAACTCAGCGCGCGCGACTTACGGGTCAGAGGGAAGGAAAAAGTTAGGGGGAACAGAGGCTTCTAGCTATGCGATCGGCATAAATGGCGAAAGCAGAGCGCACAGAGAGGTGGTTATATCCATCCCCAGCACAACTTGTGATTGGGCCCAAGCGGAAATCCGCTTGATCTGTCATCGAGGCGAGTAATCCCCAGCCTGTACCTAATAACAGAAGGATAGGTCGTTGGTCAATCAATGCCTGCGCTGCCAGCTGATTTTCATCGCCATGGCCTTCAAGTTTCGCCCCGGTGGCAACCACCAGCGGCCTTTTGCCTTCTTTTTGCTCAATAACGCGCACCGTCTCGTCGACTGTATCTATTAATCTGACAAAAGCCAACGCATCGCTCCGGTCGGGATTGTAGAGTGAGCCCTTATCGCTTTCCCAGTGATCGAGGATTCGCTGCACGAGATGGTGCTGAATTTTCAGCGGCGTGATGATGAAGTAGCCGGCGAAGCCGAAGGTGCGTGCCGCACGGGCGATGTCGTGGATATCCAAATTCGTCACCGAGGTGGTCACGGTGTCGCCGGCCTTGTCGCGCACCGGGCCGTGCACGAGGCCCACGTAGACCGGGAGTTTTAGGAGAGACGCTGCCATAGATCGGGCCTTAGTTTTTTGGTGAGCGCGCGCTTCTGCTCCAGCTGCCAGGCCTGGATCTTGGCGTGATGCCCCGACAGAAGAATCTCCGGAACGTCCACGCCCTCGAACTCCCGCGGCTTGGTGTACTGCGGGCACTCGAGGAGCCCGTCTTCGAAGGAATCCTCATTCGCCGAAGCCTTGTTCCCCAAGATGCCTTCCACGAAACGCACACTGGAATCGAGCAAGGCCATGACCGCGATCTCGCCACCGGTGAGGACGTAGTCGCCGATCGAGTAGACGCGGTTCACGTAGCGTTCAAGAAAGCGCTCGTCGATGCCTTCGTAACGGCCGCAAATGAACACCACGTCCTTCTGCGCCAGCACCTCACCGGCAAAGGCGCGCGCCACCTGGTTGTCCCAGACCTGGCCACGCGGCGAAGTGTAAATGACCTCGAGCTCGGCGAGACTTTGGTAGCCGCCCGCTTGCACCACGCCCTCTAGCAGCGCTGCCCGCAGGACGTCGGCGCGCATGATCATGCCCGGGCCCCCGCCGAAGGGTGTGTCGTCGACGGCCTTGTAGTTGCCCATCCCCCAGTTGCGGATGTTCACCGTTTCAACTGAGAAGTGAATGCCGTCGGCACGCGCGCCACGGAGCGCCTGGCCGGCGATGCCGCAGTCTAAGAGTGGACGGAAAAATTCTGGGAATAAGGTGAGAATCCAAACTCTCCGCTGCATTAGATTTCCTCCGGCAGGAGCACTTGAATCGTTCCTTGCTCCAGGTCAACACTCGGGAAGAAATGCTTCACGTATGGGACGTCGACGCTTTCACCACTCAGAAGTTTTATGGTGAGCACCAAATGCCCCGGCGTCTCGAAGTACTCGCTCACCTCGCCGACGTGTGCACCGGAAGGGTCGATGGCCCGGAGGCCCATCAGATCCATCAGGTAGTACTCGCCGCTCTTGAGCGGCGGCAGCTGGGAGCGCTCGCAGTAGATCTCAAAAGGCAGCAACTGCTCGAGGGCGGTGCGGTCGACGACCCCCACGAGCTTCAAGCGCAGCTCGTTCCCCTTCAGCATCTCCTCCACTTCGAACTCCCTCCCCTCTTTGGGCAAAGAAGAACCGGCCAGTGGCATCAGCCAGACTCGATGGCCTTTTTTGAGGTGCGTGTCTTTGCCCGAAGGGATATGACAGAGCGCATGGCCCTTGAGGCCATGGGCGCGGGTGGCGCCTCCGAGATGGATGCGATTTGAATCACTCATAGAAGTGCTCCCTTATAATGGAAATCACTTCTGAATTCAATTCGAGGCTATTCGAGGATTTCGAGAACCGAACGCTTGCGCAGCTTGGTGGATGCCGCGTTGAGGATCGTCCGCAGAGCACGGGCCGTGCGGCCTTGCTTCCCGATCACCTTACCGAGATCGGTCTTATCGACTTTCAATTCAATGACAGTGGTTTGTTCACCGGAGATTTCCGTGACCTCAACTTTGTCGGGCATATCGACCAAGGCTTTGGTGACATACTCCATGAGGTCTTTCAGCTCACTACTCATAACAACATCCTAGGTTAGTGGCGCCCACCGCACCGGCAGGCGCCCACCTATTATAGCTTGATGTTGTTCTTCTTGAGCAATGTGCGAACAGTATCAGAGAGTTGCGCGCCCTTGTTCAACCAGGCCTTGATGCCGTCAACATTGATGCTTTTCAATGTTTCTGGGGCCTTAGGGTTGTACTGGCCGAGTTTCTCAAGAAACTGACCATCGCGTGGTGAACGTGAGTCGGTGGCCACAATCGAGAAGATCGGAAGACCTTTGCGACCCAGGCGTGTCATGCGGATTTTTACCATAAATCAATGCTCCTCAAATTAATGAACGACATTTTGTACGCTTCCCCTCTGGGGAAGTCAAATATTTCGAACTCTTGGCCACAAACTTTGAAGGCCCTCGCTGCCACACATCTGGAAGGTGACTTGATGCCGCGCGCAGGACGTAGAGACAGGTCAACTCGCTAAAACACATAGGGAATGATGGCCTTGCGCTCTGAGGGGTAGTCGGCGAATTTCGCCTTATACCAGCGCACGGTGCTCACGCTCCGCGCGAGCAAGTAGAAGACCGAAAAGCTGATCACGCCGAAGACCATCAGCTGCTTACTCATGATCGCGATGCCAACCCAGGCAACGATCTCAAAGAAGTAGTGGGGACACGCCACGAGTCGAAAGAGCCCCCCCTGAGGGATCTGGTAGGACTTGTCGGCAGGCCCCCGCAGCCTGGCGAG
This sequence comes from Bacteriovoracaceae bacterium, assembly GCA_036770305.1. Lineage (GTDB taxonomy): Bacteria > Bdellovibrionota > Bacteriovoracia > Bacteriovoracales > Bacteriovoracaceae > UBA6144. The sequence goes on from DAIPJL010000036.1 coordinate 18,714, forward strand.
AAGGACGTGGTGGTAGAGATTGCCCAGCTCGCCGAGCAGAAAAACCACAGCTCCCAGCGCCGAGGAAAAGAGCACGGAGTGCTGCTGGACGAGGGAAGCCGGGGTGCGCAGGTTCACCGCCAGGTGAATCGTTCCTACGATGGCGCAGTAGCCGAGCACGATGGAGACCAGGCTTCGCAGACTCAGATGGCCCGAGTAGCGGTGTAAAAAAAGTGTCTCGAGGCAGCGCTTGAGGAAGTGGCCCACCACCGCGGCGAGCACGAGCTGGTGGTAGAGGTGCCTTTCGCCCGCAGTGGCCACGTAGCACAGCAGGTAGAAGAACATCGGGAGCGCGTAGATCACCAGCATCCCGATGCGCGAAGGGATCGCTCCACCCTGGTTAAACTTGCTGTAGGAGAGCCGGAAGCGGCCCTGGTACTCGAGGAGTCCGTAGACGACGCCAAAGCCCACGAGCACGAAGAAACGGACAAGGGAGGCGCTCGTCAGATCACTCGGAAAAAAAATGCTCATGCGCTCACCTCGCTACTTGAAATACTTCTTCCCGAAGGGACTCTTCTTCACCTTCTGCGCGCCCTCGTCTGGGAAGGGCGAGGCGTTCTTGGGGGCCTGGCGGAAGCCTTTCACCGGGCCCATGCCGGGGATGCTTGGCATGGCGCCGCCCTTCATGATCCCCATCATCCCAACCATCATCTTCTCCATCTGCTCGAACTTCTGGAGGAAGTCGCGCACCTCCGCTTCGCTGCGGCCCGAGCCGCGGGCGATGCGGGCGACGCGCGAGTTTTCCTTGAGGAGCTTCGTATTGTCGCGCTCCTTCGTCGTCATGGAGTTGATCATCACGCGCATCTTCTTCATCTCGCCTTCCGCGGCGCTCAGGTCTCCCAGCTGGCGCATCATGCCGCCCATGCCGGGGATCATCTTCATGATCGAGCCCATGGAGCCGAGGCGGTTGATGGCCTCCATCTGGCGCACGAAGTCGCTGATGGTGAAGCGCCCCTTCTCGAGGTTCTTCATCATACCTTGGATGTCATTTTCGTTGATCGCTTCCTGCGCCTTCTCGACGAGGGTCACCACGTCGCCCATGTCGAGGATGCGGCCCGCGAGGCGCTCGGGGTGGAAGGGCTCGAGGTCCTTCATCTTCTCGCCGGTGGAGACGAACTTCAGCGGCACGCCGGTGGCGTGGCGGATGGAGAGCGCGGCACCGCCGCGGGCGTCGGAGTCCATCTTCGAGAGCACCACACCGGTGAGCGTGACCTTCTCGTGGAAAACCTTGGCGACGTTGACGGCTTCCTGGCCGGTCATGGCGTCGGCCACCAGCAGGACTTCGGCGGGGTTGATGCTCTTGCGCAACTCCACCAACTGACCCATCAGCTCTTCGTCCACCTGCAGGCGGCCGGCGGTGTCGATGATGACCACGTCTTTGCGCAGTTTTTTTGCTTCCTCGATGGCCGCGGCGGCGATCTGCGCCGGCGTCTTGGAGAGATCGCTGTCAAAGAAATCGATGCCGAGGTTGCGGGCGTGGGTCAGGAGCTGATCCTTGGCGGCCGGGCGGAAGTTATCCGCCGGTACGAGGTACGGGTCTTTCTTCAGCTTGCCGCGCAGGTGCAGCGCCAGCTTGCCGGTGAAGGTCGTTTTACCGGCACCGTTCAAACCAACGATCAGGATCACCGCCGGAGAGGGCACGTTGAGGT
>DAIPJL010000037.1:0-20398 GCA_036770305.1 Bacteriovoracaceae bacterium
TCGATGTACTGGTCCTGGCTCTCGAGGAGCTTCTCCGTTTGGCCGGAGAGCTTGCCGAGTTCCTTGGCCTTCTCTTTGTTAAGCTGGGTCATGTTCTTCTGCTTGCCGAGCTCGTTGCGGATGCCTTCCAGCTCGCCGTCGGTGACCGGCTTCTCATGGAGATAGCCGTCGACGTCGATGGGGCGGGAGTTGAGCACGTCTTCTGATTGAGCGTAGACCGATCCGAAGCAGAGGCCCGTCATCAGGGCCAGGGCCAAGGTCTTGTTCAGGGTCTTCATACATTCCTCCTCAAAGGGGTCTTTTTTCTGAAAGCAAAACTTCTTATTGCGCTTTGCAGCAATTTTAGCCATATTCCGCAATGCTCGGTGTAAAACTCCCCAAAGCATGTAAAATTGACAGGATTTCAGGAAAATTGATGAAAGCTATGACCCTTACTCTTCAGTTATTTCTACTGGTTGGCATTTTGCTGGGCCAGGCCCACGCCGAATGGCCTACGCCAGTGCGCCAGGCCTGGCTCTCCTACCAGACCAGTGCCGAGGGTCTAGAAAACAGCGCCGTCGCGACTTTCTGGGGTGGCCTGCGTCGCTATCGTTTTTTTACGCATAATAAGGAAGGCCAGCGGCAACTGCCCTCACCGCTCTTTCGCGAGGGCTCCTTTCCTATCTACCTCTCCGCCAGCACCCAGAGTGACCGGCTCTTCGTCTTCATGCCAGGCATCTTCGGTCAGCCGAACAAGGGCCTGACTCCCCAGTTCATCGACCTGCTCGAAGGGATCGGGGGCCACGTGCTGGTGGTGCCGAACCTACTAGCGCCAGACTACGTGCGCGCCTACCCGCTCTACGGCGAGGACCTGGTGGCACACGAGGTGGCGGTGATGGAAAGCGCTCTCGACTACGCCCTCAAGAAGCTCCCTCAGGTCAAGCGCATCCACGTCATCGCCGAGAGCCTCGGCACTGCCATCGGCAGCGCCTGGGCGGCGCACGACCGGACTCATCAGCGGCGTCTGAGCGACCTCACGCTCCTGTGGCCGCCTTTGGATCTGCGCAAGGCGATGACCAACTTCGACGCCATCATCGATCAGCACCGGCCCTACGCCGCGTCCTGTTCGACGCTGAAGAAACTCTCCATCCTCGCCAGGCACTTCCTGTGGACCGCTTTCCCCGGGAAACTGCAGAAAGACGAGGAAGGCTGCGTCGGCGCCATGGTCATGGTGGACGGCTTCATCACCGCTACACAGCGCTCCTGGAGGGCCTACAGCGAGGCCGTGCGAAGCAGCGGCACTCCTCCCGAGGGCTTCGAGGCCTACTTCCGCTCCTACAGGCCTCAGCTCTGGCAGATGCTCGAACAGGGAGACGAGCGGCTACAGCTGGCCCACTGGTTTAAGCGCCTCAAAAGGGACCCGCACTTCCCCGTGCGCATCGCGACCTCGCAGAACGACTTCCTCAACCGCGAGCTCTCCTGGGACGAGTTCCGGCGCGAGGTGAAGCTCAGTGACGACGAGTTCCTGCAGCTCTCCTGGGGCGGGCACTCGGGCCCGGTGTCGGTGCCGCGGATGCAGACGCTGCTGGCCGAGCTCTTCGACGAAGCGGCGCTAGCGCGGCAGACGGAAGCGGCGGTAGCTCCCGGAGACGCCGGCGTTGCCCGGTGACCCGAAGTAGTTCTGCGTTCCCCCGAGGTACCGGGAGATCAGGCTGTCGGGGTTATTGAGGATGAGGTCGTTGAGCTTCTGGAAGACGGAGATCGCGAGAAAGAGCATCACCGTCATGAGAAGGATGTACTCCACAGATGTCTGACCTGCTTGCCGTTGCATAGCTCAAGTATGCCACGAAAGCGAAGGCCGCTGAACCCCGAACGACTCTGCCGCCTAGCTCAGGTCCCAGAGAAGCTCCGTCAGGTACCCGGTGGCACCGAAGCGCTGGCCGATGAGCTGGCCCCAGTGGGCGGCGCCGTCGAGGGGACGTCCTTCCAGTGGCCGCGCGAGGTGGATGGGGCGGCGCTGATGAAGCCGCGGCAATGGCCGCAGCGAATTTTCCTCCACCCACAGGTCCCAGCTGGCGTCCGGCCGCACCTCTCCCAGCGTGCGCGCGCTCCAGGGCCCGCGCTCATTCAGGATGGCCAGCACCAGCTCCCGCGTCTCGGCGACGTAGAACTCCACCTTCGCCGCCGGCCGCTCGAGCACGAGCACCCGCGCCTGGACTCTGGTGCCCGTGCGCTCGAAGAGCACCACCGGCATGTCCGTACCTAGCATCGTCTGGCCAGTGTGCGCCAGCAGCTCGTGGGGGACGTGCTGAGCGCTCCCCTCGCCCTCGTCGTCGAGGGTGAACTCGAAGCAGACCGCGCGGTAGACCTTTTCGGCGAAGTGGAGCTGGAGCTCGGCGGTGGGCGGCGGATCCCCGTAGACCAGGAGCCGCTCGAAGGTGAGCACCCCTTCGTAGCTGTCGAGCAAGAGAGCGTCGAGCTTCCCCTGCCAGTCCTGCCAGGACTGCACGCTGGTGTGCTTGAAGTGTCCGCCCTGGGCCTGGAGCTCGCGCAGAATTTCGCGCTCGAACCAGCGCTGGTCAAGGCGGTAGGTCGGCGAGAGCAGCCGCAGGATCAGGGCCGCGCTCTCCTCGCTTCCGACGCCGTACTTCACCACCTGGCCCAGCACCGCGTAGAGCGCCGTGACGAGCTCCTTCAGGGGTGTCGAGGTCGTGCCCGTCGCGCCCTCCTGCAGCTCGGCTTCTGCGAGCTCTTGGAGTTCGCGCAGCCAAGCGACTTTGCTCAACCGGTAGGGGGCCGTGCGCGATCTGCGGACGCCCTCCGAACGGAACCACTCGAGGTACTGGGAGACCGCCAGTCGGTAGTCCTCCTCGAGCGCCGAGGACTCCAGCGCGGCGAGCAAGGTCGGCGTCTGGAAGCGCGGAATCTTGCGCAGCAACTCGCGCAGGTTATCGCGCACGCTCTGGCCCGTGGACCAGTGGAGCTTCTCCGTGTGCACCCGCAGGGCGGTGACCCGAAGGAAGGGGGCGAGGTCGCTGAGGAGTTCAACGCCGAAGCGCTGTCCAAGATCGGCGATGCAGCTGAGCTCCAGCGCACTCAGCGTCGGCCCGAAGCTCGCGCGGGTCGCCAGCCGGGGATCATCGATGACCAACACGTCCCTGCCCTTCTTGCGCCACAGAAGCGCGTGCAGGAGCGACCAGGGGCACTTGCCCCAGAACACCAGTTGGTAGTGGCTCTTTAGCATAGGGCCCGGGCCCGCTGCAGGTGGGAGACGAGTAGCATCTTCTGATTGTCCCGCCACTCGGGAAGGCCCGTCAAGTTTTGCGGAGGCGGCGAAGAGATCAGACTGCCGAAGAGTTCCTGCGCATCGGCCAGCACGGCGAGCCTGTGCGGGGCAACCGCCTGGATGAGTCGGACTTCGCTGGAGCGATGCACGGCCCGGCCACAGCGCACGCTCGCACCGGCCACGAAAGGCTCCAGCACGGAATGCACCGAACGCTCGAAGCCCCCACCCACGTAGGCCCAGTGGGCCTCGCCGTAGAGTTCGCACAGAACACCTTTGAGATTGATCACGGCACAGCTGCCGCTCGCCGATCCCGGCCAGTTCGAATGTACGTCGAAGCTCGTGACGCCGATGGATGCGAGTTTCTCGCTCCACTGAGCAGAGAGCTTGTGAGGCACGACGGCCACGCGCCACTGTCCGCTAGCGAGCTGGGCGCGGAAGACCGGATCAGAAAAAAGCGCGAGATCACTCTCCCACACACTGCCTAACACCAGCCGGCGCTCGCGCGGCACCTGCTGCCACCATGCTTGGAATTTTTCCCAGTGAGGAAACTTCGACGAGAATGTCGCTTGCGCCTGCGCCAGTCGCGCGTCGATGCGCGCCACGCGCATCTCGCAGGCCGCCGCCACGCCAGCGAGGCCCATAGAGCGCAGCAGTTTTTCATCCGCCACCGTGGCCGGCACGATCAGCTTGAAGGCCGAGAAGAGCCAGTGGTAAAAAGCGCGCCACTGGAAGAAGCGCAATTTGTCTTCTTTGCCGATGAGCGAGGCCCACACCAGTACCGCCTGTCGCTCACGCGCCAGTCGTAGCAGGTGGGGAAAAAAATCGTAGCGCACCATCACCAAGCGCGGCGCTCGCACCAGTCGTGGCATAAGGCCCGGCCGGTAGCTCAAGAGTGGCAAGGGAATCAGCTCGACCTGCTGGGGGTGCAGGCGCAGCAACTCCTGCTGCGCCTTCAGCACACTCTCGGAAGTGAAAAGCAGCTGGAGGCGCTCGCCGCGCGCCAGCAGCTCGCTGATCCACGGCCGCACTTGCTCGAGTTCCCCCTCGCTGGAGACGTGGAAGGCCCACTGCGGATCTCTCATGGGAGCACTTCGTTGCGCCTCAAAGGCGAGTCGTTTTCTTCCCCACGCCGAAAGCGATACGAGCGGCGCCAAAAGTAAAGTGATGAGGGCCTGCATGCGATCCAGAAAAATGCCGGCGCTCATACGACCTCACGGGCCTTGCGATGCACCAGCTCCGGCGTGAGGGCCGTGAAGCAGAACTGCTCTTGGCGAAAGCAGGCCTTATTACCCGTAGTCGAACAAGGCCGGCACCACAGCTCCTGCGAGAGATTTTTTGACTGCGGCAGATGCGCTCCGAAGCCGAAGGCCTCGTGCGTGGGCCCGAAGAGGGTCAAGACCGGCACACCGTAGGCCTCGGCGATGTGATTCATGCCGGAGTCGTTGCCGATCACCAGGCGCGCGAAGCGCAGGTAGCGCATGGACTCCGTGAGCTTGGTTTTTCCCTGCAGATTGATCAGGCGCGGATCGCGGATTTGATTGAGTAGCTCACAGTGCGTGTCGGCCGGGCCTGCGATGACGACGAAGCGAAATTCCTTGAGTGCTTCATCGGCGAGCAAACGTTGCGCCAGTTCAAGGAAAGACTCCATCGGCCAGCGCTTCGGCGCAAAGGAGGCCACCGGAGCGAGCACGATATAAGGGCCCGGCAGAGGCGCGTCCTGTGGCAGGGCCTGGAGCTGCGTTCTGGGAAAGGCCTTCAGCACCGGTGCGTGCAAGAGCCCCTGCCACTCCGCGGGAATGCGCTCGACATGGGGACGGCGTGAAAAAAACCGCACCAGTCCCTTGGCATTGACCATCAAGAAACGTGCGAGGCGTCGCTTCTCTACCACGAGGCGCGGAATCTGCCACAAGAGCGTTCGCAATAAAATCGAGCGCGTGGTGGCGTGCAGATCGAGCATGAGATCGATGGGATGCTCCGCGTGCAAGCGGCGCAGACGCCCGGCCAGCTGCGAGACACTTTCTTGGCGACGATCGAAACTGATCACCCGCGTGAGGGCGGGGTGCTGCTCGACCAAAGCGGCGAACTCTTGTGAAGTCACGAAACTCAGCTGGAGTTTTTCACCGTAGTGGGACTTCAACCAGTGCGCGATGGCCGTCTGCAGGACCACGTCGCCGAGGCTCGAGAAGCGCAGCAAGACGATGTGCCACGAATCCTTGCGCCTCATTGATGCAAGAGCTCAGCGGCTTCGCGCGCGAAGTAGCTCAGGATCACATCGCTACCGGCGCGCTTGAAGGCCATCAGCGTTTCCAGCATGACCCGTTCGCCGTCGACCCAGCCGCGCTCGTGGGCGGCCTTCACCATGGCGTACTCGCCGGAGACGTTGTAGGCCGCGATGGGAAGGGTCGTGGCCTGGCGCAGGCGATAGATCACGTCGAGGTAGGCAAGGCCCGGCTTGACCATCAGGATGTCCGCGCCCTCGGCCTCATCCAGCTTCGCTTCGGTGAGCGCCTCACGGGCGTTGGCGAAGTCCATCTGGTACGTTTTCTTATCGCCCTTCTTCGGTGCGCTCGCGAGGGCGTCGCGGAAAGGCCCGTAGAAGGCCGAAGCGTACTTCGCGGTGTAGCTCATGATCACCGTGTTGGGATGTCCCTCGCTCTCGAGGGCCGCGCGCAGCGCCCCCACTCGCCCGTCCATCATGTCGGAGGGGCCTAGGATATCGAAGCCGGCCTTCGCCGAGGCGAGGCCCTGCTTGACCAGCGCCTCGAGAGTGGCGTCGTTGAGGATCTCACCGGTCTTCTTGTCCACCAACCCGTCGTGGCCATCGCTCGAGTAGGGGTCGAGCGCGATGTCCCCCATCAGCAGCACGTCGGGCAGGGCCTCTTTCAGCGCCCGGGCCGCGCGAAAGTTGAGATTGTCGGCCTGCCAGGCGTGAGCGGCGTCAGGACTTTTAAAGCGCTCGTCGATGGCCGGAAAGAGCGCCAGGGTTTTCACGCCAAGACTTGCGAGGTGGCGCGCCTCTTTGATGAGCTCGGGAATGTTCAGCCGCGCCTGGCCCGGCATCGACGCGATGGGCGTGCGCGCATCGGCGCTGTCGATGACGAACAAGGGCGCGATGAGGTCGTCCGGGGTGAGAGTGTTTTCGCGCATCAGATTTCTCAGCGCGGGGTGGGCACGCATACGACGAGGACGAATGTTCATCAGCGCATCTCCAGGGATTTGTAAACGGCGGCGTAGAGCTGGATTTGTTTCAGCATGCTGTTGAGGCCGTTGGTGCGGTTCATCGACAGGTGCTCGGTGATGCCGATGACCTTGAGAAAATCGGCCGGCGTGGTGAGGATCTCCTGCGGCGAAGTGTCGCTGTACACCTGGGTGAGCAGCGCGACGATCCCGCGCACCAGTACCGCGTCGGAGTCGGCGTGAAAATGCACTCGATTGTTTTTGAATTCGGGAAAGAGCCAGACCTGGGATTGGCAGCCCTTCACGAGGTACTTCTCCAGTCGGTGCTCTTCGGGAAAAGGGGCCATCTCTTTTCCGACACTGATCAATTCTTTGTAGCGGTCTTCCCAGTCGCTCAGGCGAAGAAAGCGCTCCTGAACCCGAGCGATGCGCTCTTGTATACTCATGGGGGCCTCGCAATTTCCTGGCATTATGCCCCAGGCCTTCCAAAATCGGCAAGAGATGCCGATCTTTGCTAAAGCGGGCCCCGGGCATCTCCGATCAAGTATCTAAGAAAGGATGCGTCCATGATCGACCTGCAAGCGCTCACCGACGAAGAAATAGTCTCCCGCGGGCTCACCGAGCTCGAATTGTGGTTCCTGCGCCACGGGGAGGAAGTGGTGGGACCTTTCCTCGGCGCAGATGTCCAGGCCTGGGCGAAGTCTCATCCGGAGCTTGCGGCGGATGCCGATGTTCGCTGTGTCGCAGAAGAGCACTGGGTGATGTATCTGCAGTCCTCCCTCAAGGCCAGCGCCGTCGAGGCCAAGCCCCGGGCGCAGCTCCTCGAGGCCACCACGCTGGTGAATAACCTGCGCTACTACTACGAGCGCCTGGGCCATCGCCAGGGCCCGCACGGCATCGCCGAGATGAAAGAGCTGCTGACACAAGGTAAGCTCACTCTCACCGACCTCGTGTCTTACGACGAGGGGCTGACCTGGCACAAGATCTATCAGCTCAAAGAGTTCGAAGACCGGCCTCACCGCGCCGAGCAGCTCCCGCCGGCCCCGCTTGAAAGCGTCTGGCAGCATGGCCACGGGGAGGCCCTACTGAGTCTCACCGAAGAAGAAGACCCCATCAAAGAAGGCCTGGTCTCGCTGGCCTACCTCGGTCAGCACCAGAAGCCCACGGCGCTCAAGATCGAGGAGATGGAGCTCCCGCGCGCTGAGCTCGCTGCGCCCCAGCTTCCTCCCAAGTGGTGGCTCGGTGCGAGCCTGGCGGCCACCGCGATGCTTGCGGTGCTGGTGTGGTGGGCCCAGGCACCAGGCCCGGTGACGGAAGGCAAACTCACCACCAGCGAAGAGCTCTCGGCAGGGGAAAAAAGCAAGGTCACGAAAGCTCCGCAGCGCCGGCCCAGCGGGGGTGGTGCTCGTCGGCAGAACATTCAGCGAGCACCGGCGTCACTGATGCCCCGGGCGCCATCGCCTCCGGCGATGCGCGACGCCCGCTCGGGGATCATGAACTACCAAGAGCTCCACGAGCGAGACCCGCGGGATGAGGTCAACAATGAGCCGATGGATGTGGATCCCTATGGCGCGGATCAGCAGTACGTCCAGGACGAGGGGCAGGACTCTCTTATGCGCCGTCCCCAATCGGTGGAAGCACCCGACGATGGCTACCGTCTAGAGGAGCCCGCCGCCAACGAGACCGGCCCGGTGGTGGAAGAAGTTGGCGACTTTTAGACCTCGAGGCCGCTAGACTCTTGCCACCATGGCACTGAACGCTCCTTTCCATCTCCCCGCCCAGGGTCTTTTTTTGAGCTTCGAAGGCATCGAAGGCTCCGGGAAAAGCACGCAGATTCAAAAACTGCGGGAGCATCTCACGGAGCAGGGCCGTGAGGTCCTGGTGCTGCGCGAGCCGGGGGGAACGAGCTTCGGCGAGAAGCTGCGCGCGGCCCTTCTAGGCCACGACACGACGCTGGATCCCCTCGCAGAAACTTTTGTCTTTCTTGCCTCCCGCGTGCAGCTTCTGCGGGAGAAAATTCTCCCGCACCTGACGGGCCCTCGGCGCGTCGTGCTCCTCGACCGTTACCTCGATAGCACGCTGGTCTACCAGGCACTGGCGCAGGGCAAAGACCCCGCAGCGCTGTGGCAGCTCTTCGCGCACCCGCCCCTCACCCTTCTGCCGCACGCGACCCTCTTCCTCGACATCACCGTGGAGAAGTCTCTCGAGCGGCAGGCGCTGCGAGGACAGAGCAAAGACTACTTCGAGTCTCGCCACCAAGAGTTCCAGCGCGCGCTCATGGAGGGCTACCAGCTGCTGGCCCGCCAACACCCAGAGCGCATTCTCACCATCGACGCCGCGGGAGCGAGCGACGAGGTGTTCCGCGCCATCATCACGGCGCTCTCCGGGCGGGCGCTGCTGTGAAGGCCCACGAGCTGCAGACGGCGCTTCTCAGGGCGGCCCAGGCCGGTCGCCTCGGCCATTTCTTTATCCTGGAAGGTCGGGCGGGCCAGGAGGACAAGGCCCTCGAGTGGATCGAGACCCTCGTGCGCCGGTACTGGAGCGAAGTGGAAGGACTCAAGGTTCCCCTTGAGCTCAAGAATGACCCCGACCTGTGGTGGTTCAAACCCCTCGACGCAGAGGGCGAGGAGCGCGACTACCGGCTGGAGGATCTGGACGAGCTCAAAAAATTTCTGAGCTACCGACCGATCCGTGCGCGCCGCCGCTTCGTCGTCATGGAGAACGTCAAAGACATGACCAAAGCGGTGGGCAACCAGCTCCTGAAAACCCTCGAGGAGCCCGAAGGCGAAGTGGTCTTCCTGTGGCCCCATCTGCAGGGGCACCAGCTGCTGCCCACACTGGTTTCTCGCGCGCAAAACTTGCGTCTGGCCTGGCCCCTCGAGTCGAAGCCACCGCAACTCATCCCCGAACTAAGAAAAAAATTTTCTCAGGGCCTCACACTGGCGAGCTTCCTCGAAGACTACAAAAAGCAATGGCCTCAGCTGCTCCAAGAACTGCTCACTTACGAGGCCAGTGAGGACGCTCCCGCCTCCGTCAAACAAGAACTATTGGAGCTGCTGCAAGAGTCACAAAAAGCGGATGTCTTTAACCAGTCTGTGACTACGCGCCTGGTCGGAGTTTACGCATTTTTAGGCCATAGATGGAGCAGCGGTCGTTGACTTCGTGCTAGGGGCAAGCGAGCATAACTGCTTGCTTCACTTAGGATTACCATGGACTCATCAACACCCAACTCTGCCCAGAACGCAGAGCAAGATATCAACAACACACAGACCTCCCCCACGGTCGATGGCGATACCGGGCCACTGAACGAATACGACCAGGCCGATTATGACCGTGCAAAAACCTTCAAGGACGGTCAAAAGCTGCGCTTCGTGCGCGTGCGCTTTCCCGGCATCAATCGCTCACTGCCCTACTACATCGGTGACAACGACTATCCGCAGGGGACGCGCGTGCTCGCTGTCTCCGAGAAAGGCGTCAGCGTCGGCTTCGTGAACTCGCTGCCCTACGAACATCGCTTCAACCCCAACATGCTGCCGGTGCGCAGTGTGATCAAGGTCGCCAGTGAAGAGGACGCGGCGGTGGACCTGGAGAAGTTCCGCCAGGAGCGCCGCCTGCGCGAGCTCTGCGACCGCGCCATCGAACGCAACAAGCTCGACATGACCCTCACCGAGGTGGAGATCACCCAGCTCGGCAAGAAGGCCATCTTCCACTTCACGGCGCCCACGCGCGTCGACTTCCGCGGCCTGGTCCACGAGCTCGTCGGCGAGCTCAAGATGCGCATCGAACTGCGCCAGATCTCCGTGCGGGATCGCTCCGCCGCCGTCGGTGGCCTCGGGCCCTGTGGCCGCGAGCTGTGCTGCTCGAGCTTCCTCGCGAAGTACGGCAACGTCGGCATCAAGCTCGCCAAGAACCAAGACCTTTCACTGAACTCCTCGAAGATCAACGGCGTCTGCGGCCAGCTCAAGTGCTGCCTCACCTACGAGGACGAGGTCTACCAGGAGAAGCGCAAGCATCTGCCGCGCGAGAACGCGGTGGTCAAGACGAAAGACGGCCACGCCGGCAAGGTCATCCGCCTCCACATCCTCACCGAGCAGTTCGAAACCATCTCCCCGGAAGGCGTCATCCGCCGCTACGTCGCCGACATGTGGGACGGGCCCGCGCCGGACGTGACCATTCCGAAGTACTTCGAGAACGGCATCACCGACAACTCCAAGACCGTCATTGGCCTCGACGCGCTCACGGCGCAGCGGGCGCAGGAGCACGAGAGCTTCGTGCAAGAAGCGAAGGCGCGGGCCAAGTCCTACGCCGACGACATCTTCAAAGAACTCTTCGGGGAGAAGTCCCTCAACTACTCTCTCCCGGAGGTCGCCGAGTCGCCGGAGTCCCTGGCCCGCAAGGTGCTGACCCCCGATGAGGAAGAAGAGATCGTCTACACGCCACCAGAAGACGAGCTCGACGACGAGCTCGACGAAGACGGGGACGACGCCGAGGAGACAGAAGACGCCGACGAGGGCGAGGCCCTTGAGGCGAGCGACGACGCCGACGAGAACGAAGAGAGCGCGGACGACGAGGACGATGCTCCGGCGCCCGCACCGGCGAAACCTACCCGCGTCGAGCGCATGGCGCAGACTCCTCCCCAGCGCATTCACGAGCGGCCTCGCCAGACGGGCCCGCGTCCGCCGCAAGAGCAGCGTGCTCCCCAAGAGCAGCGCTCTCAACAAGAGCAGCGCTCTCAACAAGAGCAGCGGCCCCCGGGGTCGAACGAAGGCCGGCGTCGCCGGCGCGGCGGCCGTGGGCGTGGTCCCGGTGGTGGCGGCGGCGGCGGAAGGCCTGGCCCGGGGCGCTGATGCGCCTCTTACACACTTCGGACTGGCACCTCGGAAAGCGCCTCTATCGACTGGAGCGGCTTCCCGAGCAGGAGCTCTTTTTGCAGGAGCTCATCGCGCTCATCAAGCGCGAGCAGGTTGATCACCTCATCCTCGCCGGCGACGTCTTCGACGTTCCGCTTCCGCCGCACCGAGCGCTGCGGCTGTTCTACGATTTCATCTCCCAGCTCTTGCGCGAGACTGCCGCGAGCTTCTGGGTGATCGGCGGCAACCACGACTCCGGCGCCCTGCTCGACGCGCCCACCAACCTGATCGATCCCGCGCGCGTGCACCTCTTCGGAGGCCTGCGCGAGAACATCCAGGAACACTGGGTAAAGCTCGCACCGGATCTCACCCTGGGCCTTCTGCCCTACTTCCGCGCCCACGAGCTGGCGCGCTGGGCACCGGGCGAAGAGATGGCCGCGGCGCTGCGGAAGTTTCTGCAGCACGCTCCCGCTGCCGGCGGAAAGCTTCTCTGCGCCCATCACCTCTTTGGCCTCTTCGAGGCGGCCGGCTCCGAACAGGCGCTGGCGCTCTCGGGCCTCGACTCGATTCCCCTCGAGTGGCTGCAGGGCCTCGACTACGTGGCCCTGGGCCACATCCACAAGGCGCAGACGCTGAAGAAATCCGCGCCACTGGTGCGCTACTGCGGCTCGCCCCTTCCGCTGCGCTTCTCCGAGACCACCGCCAAAGGTGTCGAGCTCCTCGTCTGGGATGAGGGCGTGCTCCAGCACCGCACCCTGCCGCTCACCACCCAGCGCCATCTGGTGAGCATCACCACCACCAACAGCGCCTGGCGCGAGCGCCTGAGCGAGCTGCCGAAGGCCGCGCTCCCCACGGCGGTGGAACTCATCCTGCAGCTCGAGGCGCCGCAGACGGGCCTCATCGACGAGATCAAGCTCTACGCCGAGGCCCAGGGCCTGGAGCTCCTGAGCATCTACCCGGAGTTCCTCGGGGCGCAAGAACGCAAGACCCAGACACACTGGAGCACGCTTTTGAACCTCGCGCCCGAGGAGCTCTTCGCCGCCTTCTACGCCCAGAAGTACCCCGAAGCCCCGCAGGTTCCTGACGACCTCTTGCGCGACCTGCGCGAACTCTGGGAGGAGGCGCGGCATGCGGCTCCTTGAGCTCAAGATCAAAAACCTCGCCTCCCTGCGCGGCGAGCACACCATCGACTTCTGCGAACTCTCCGCCCAGGACCTCTTCGCCATCACCGGCGAAACCGGCGCCGGAAAATCCACCATCCTAAACGCGCTCTCGCTGGCGCTCTACGGCCGCCTCTTCAAGGGCCAGACCTTCTCCCAGGACCTCGTGACGCTCGGCGAGCGCGACACCGCCGTCGAAGTGCGCTTCGTCGCCAAGGGCCACGAGTTCCTCGTGAAGTGGACACTGAGCGTCCTCAAAAAAGACGGAACTCCCGTAGCTCGGCCCGCCCCCAACCGCCTGGTGTACCGCCGCGAGCAGAGCGAATGGCAGGTCCGCGAAGAGGCCCCGGCCGACCTCCTGGGCCTGGACTTCGAACAGTTCACCAAGTGCGTGGTGCTCAACCAGGGCGAGTTCGCGCGCTTGCTGCTGGCGCCCTTCAGCGAGCGCCGGTCGATCCTCGAGAAGCTCTACCCGAGTGATAACCTCGAAGCGCTCGGGGGCATCGTCCGCCAGCGCCTCGAGGCAGAAGCGCAGAAGAAGCAGACACTGGAGATCCAGCTCCACGGCCTAAAGGAAGAGCTGCTCTTCGACGCCGCTCAGGCGCAGGAACAGCAGCGCGCGCTGGTGGCGAAAAAAGAGGCCGTGCAGGCCGGCATCGAAGTGCTGCGGCCCTGGGCCCTGGGCCTCGCCGAGCTCGCGCAGCTCTCGCTGCGGGACACGGAGAGCGCCCAGCGCGAAGCTCAGCTCAAGGCCGACCACGAGAGAAGCACGCTGGAGCACAACAAGGTCCTGGCGCTCTTCGAAGAGGGGGAGCGGGCGCTCACGGCGCTCGACGAGACTCTCGCGCACGATCTGCCGGGCCTCGAGGCCGACGACAAAGAAGAGCGGGCGCTGCGCGAGCTCGCCGTCTCGCTCGCAGAGCAGGAGAAGGGCCTTGTGGTGCGGGACGAGGAAACCCAGCGGCTGCAGCAGCGGCAAGAGGCCCTCGCGCGCGACCTCGCCCAGCTCGCACAGGAGGCGCAGTCTCTCCTCTCCTCTCTCCCCTACGCGCCGGAGCAGCTCCAGCGCTTGGCCTGGGAGGAGCTGACCTTGGTCGCCGAGGAGCTGCGCCTGCAGCGCCAAGAGCTCGCCACCCGCGAGAGCTTCCTGCAGAAGCTGCAGGCCAACGGCGAGGCGCAGGCCAAGGCCCTGAAAGAGCTGCAGGAGCAGTGCGAGCAGCTTCGGGCGAAACTCCCCGTCGAGCTGCGCGCGCTGCCAGCACCCCAGCGCACGCAGAAAATCCGCGACCTCGTCTCTCTCCGGCTGCGCTTAGAAGCGAGTGAGCGCGAGGCGCAGGAACTGCGGGCGCGGCAGGCCCAGCTTCAGCACGACATCGCGGCGCGGGCGCCGGAGCTGCGAGAGCTTCGGCTGCAGCAGGAAAACCACGTGCTGCGCTCGAAGCTCGAGGCGCTCAAAGACCTGCTCCGCACGGCGCCGCCATCGGCGTGCCCGCTCTGCCTCTCGCCGGAACCCCACTGGGCCCAGGGGCTTAGGCCGGTGGCGCAGGCCTTCGATCAGTCGCGGCTAGAGTTCCTGGAGGAAGAGCTCCAGCGAAACGAGCTGGAGCTGCGAGGCATCGTTGGGCGCCTCGAGCGCCAGAGCACGGAGGCCCCCGCCTGCCTCCCCGCACTGGAGCTGACTCACATCGTGGAAACGCAAGACCAACTCCTCGCTCTCGAGGCACGTCTCCCGAGTGCCACCGAGGCCCTCGAGGCCGCGCGCCGAAACTGGCAGGAGCTACAGACCGAGGTGACGAACCTTGGCACTAAGCTGCAAGGGCTGCTCCAGCGCCGCGCGGCCCTCGGGCGGAGCTTCCAGGAGCTCTTCGCCGAGGCCACGGCGCTCGACGACGAGGCCCTCGCGCGCTTGCTGGCGCTGCGGCCCCTCTTGGTGAGCTACTTGGAAAAAGAGCGCGCGCTCCAGCAGCTCCAGGGCCAGCAGCGCACCGTCACCGAAGACCTGCAGAGAGCGCGGATCGGCCTGCAGGAACTGCGCGCCGTGCACGTCGCTCTTCGGGCCGAGCATCAGGAGCGCGCCGAGCGGCTGCGACAGCGCTACCCGGGCGAGTCGCCGGCGCACCAGCTCAAGCGGCGCCAGGAAGAACTGCGCCAGGCGCAGCAGCGCCAGCAGATCGCCGTCCAAGCGCTGCGCCGGTCGGAGCTCCAACTCGCCGAGGGGCGCTCCCTGCTCGCGCGCTACAAGGAGCAACGCGAGCACATCGATCTCCAGTTCACCACGGGGCTCTCGCGGCTCAAGGCCCTGCGCCCCATCGCCGTGGAGCTGACGGAGGCGGCGCTGCTCCTTCCGCCGCTGCTCCTGCAGGCCCAGCAGGAACTCACGGCTTCGGAGGCGGAGCTCGAGGCCACCGTCACGGAGCTCGGGAAACTCGCCACTCTGCTGGAAGAGGACGCGCGCCGGCGCGACAAAGTCTCGCTCTACCAGCAGCAGCTCCTGCGCACTCAGGCGGAGGAGCAGCGCTGGCTGCGCGTCCACGAGGTCCTCGGCACCGACGAGCTGCGCACCTTCGTGCTCGGGCTGGTCGAAGCCGCTCTGATCCAGCAGACCAACCACGAGCTGCAGCGTCTGTGCGCCGGCCGCTACGAGATCCAGCACTCGCAGCGCAAGGAGCGCCCCGAGTTCTACATCGTCGACCGCTGGCGCGAGGGCCTGGTGCGCAAGGTCTCCACGCTCTCCGGCGGCGAAACCTTCATGGTGTCTCTGGCGATGGCCCTCGCGCTGGCGGAGATGGCGCGCGGCCGCGCCGAGATCGAGTGCCTCTTCATCGACGAGGGCTTCGGAACCCTCGACGAGAACGCGCTGGAGGACGTGATGGAAATGCTGCAGCAAGTGCGCTCGAGCGGTAAACAGATCGGCGTCATCACGCACGTCAAGGCGCTCTCGTCGCGCCTGCCGATCAACCTCTTGGTGAGCAAAAACGGCCACGGCAACTCGACGCTGCAGCTCTGCTACTCCTGAGCGCCGCGCGCCGCTTGCCTTCTGGGTCGCGCCGCGCGAGACTTGAAAGCGGCGGCCTTTGCGCCCGCGTAACCTAGCGAGACACCCTGATGAAGTCCTTCGTCCAGCACAGCTTCGACGCCCGCAACCACCGGCCACGCATCCTCCCCGCTGAGCTCTGCTACATCCGCCTGCTGGGCACGGAGCTCACCGAGGACCTGCAGAGCTTCGTTGCCTACTGTGCGTCCAAGAGTAGCGAAACCTACCTCTCCCTTCCGGCCCGTGCCATCGAGGCGCAGCCCCTCCGGGAAAGGCTCGCGGCCCTGGGCCTCAAGGGGCTGGTGCTGCAGTACGACTACGACCCGGTAAAGTGGCAGCACCTCATCGGCTTCGGCGACTACAACTCCGGCGACCGGGACGTGCTCGAGCACTTCCAGCACATCGCCCGGCCCCAGCTCGCGGGCCTCGACCTGTGCGTCGAGCTCAGCGTGCAACCCGACACGCGCATCCTTGGCCCCACCATCGTCAACCTCTGCCACAGCGGCGTCGGCTTCGTGGTCCTCAACCTCGAGGGCCCCCCGGATGCGCTGCGCGTGCGCAAGTGCATCGAACTCTTCGAGTACCTCAAGATCCGCCAGGTGACCCGGACGAACGTCTACTTCCCCTTCTGGAACGACAAGTTTCGCGAGTGGAGCGTGCGCACCTTCAACACTTTCTCGGGCCTCACCGACGTGCACATCGACCTCTCCAATCGCTGCACGCACAGCTGCACCTTCTGTGGTCTCTACTCGCCGACGCTCCAGCAGCAGGCGCGCGACAAGAACGACGGAAGACTCCCGGCAGACTGGACGCGCATCATGTCTCAGGAGATCGACGCCGAGACCTGTTTTCAGATCATCAAGTCCGTGCCCTGGTCGGTGAAGATGATCCAGTTCGGTGGCATGGGCGATCCGCTCATGCACCGCAACGCCGTGGACTTCATCTACGCCGTGCGCGCGCGGGGCTTCCAGGCGCAGATCCTGTCGAACATGGAGTACCTCAGCGAGGAACAGGTGCACCGGCTCCATGAGGTGGGCGGCGAGCAGGAGCACGACCTGAACTTCATCGTGAACGTCTCCGGCGGCGACGCGGAGACCTACATCCGAACCCGGCCGCGCCAGACGGAGAAGGACTTCCAGAAGGTCAAGCGCAACCTGCGCCTCTTCTCCGAGCTGAAGCAAAAGAGCGGCGGCATCGGCGTCCATTTCACTCTCATGTGTGTGGTCACCAACCTCAACGCCCCGAAGCTCGACCTGCTGGTGGACCTCGCGCTGGAGGTCGGCACCAGCACGGTGTGGTTCAAGCCGGTGGAGGTGCACGGCGACTACCACCGCACCTGCGTCCCCGGCGACGACGTCATGCCCGAGATGGTCGCGGCGCTCTCGCGCGCCATCCTCAAGGCGAAGAAACACAACATCCGCATCCACGACCAGCACGTCGTCGAGGCGATCCTGACCGACTACCGCGTGCGCACAGGAGCTCCCGCATGAGTGACTCACAGGACAAGCACCTCCCCGCCTCCCAGGCCATCGACCTGGGCATCGTCAACGGCGGCATCCCCGGGGACTACTACACGGAGAACCCGTGCCTGGTGGGCTACGGGTACATCCGTTTCACCGTGAGCGGCGACATCCTCCCCTGCTGCGTGGCCAAGCACGAGATCGGTAAACTCTCGTCTCAGGACTGGCGCGACGTCTGGCACTCCGGGGCCTACGAAAACTTCCGCCGCAAGATGCTGCGGATCCACAAGGAACACTTCCACCGCCGGGACCCGGAGTGGACCTTCTGCCAGCAGTGCAGCCACCTGCCCCTCAACCAGAAGATCAACGAGATCCTCGCGGAGTCCGAGGGCGGCGCGCGCTAGGGCGCAGAGGCCTTGAACCGGCGCGCGTCCTCGAGGCACTGGGAGTCGAACATGATGATCGTGCCGTCTCGAATCATGCGCGCCACGAAGGCGACCATGTCGGCTCGGCCCTCATTGAGCCAGTACATCACGCAGGAGTTCGCCGTGCAGTGCTTGCCGTGCTCGCGGTCGCGGTGATCCTGGTGCATGGCCAGGCCATTGTCGACCAGTCCCAGCGCGTGGCCGAGCTCGTGCACCACCGTCGCCTGCTCGACGTAGCGAGTGGTCAGTCCCACGTCGCCGCCGGTGCCTCTGACGACGTCCTTGAAGATCGCCACGATCGAGGTGCCGCCGAGAGATACGCCCACCATGTTGGGGTAGCTCTGCGACCCGTCACGAAATTGCCCGCCGAGGAAAACCACCCAGAAGGCGCTCTCCTGCGCACTCGACCGGTGGCGCCGGTGCTTGTCGCCTAGGGCGTAGATCTCCTCCGCCGTCCAGCTGCTCTTGCTGAAGGCCGGCAGCTCGTGCATCTCGGCCAGCGTCTTCGGCACGATCACCTCCGGCGCGTTGGAACGTCCAAAGAAGAGCGCCGCGAGGTTTTCCTCGGTGATCTGCCACAGGGGGAACGGCGAAGCGTTGGAGAGCGTGATCTGCGTCTCCGTGAAGGGCGCGTGGCCCTGCTCGAAGGCGACCTCCACGCGCAGCCGCGAGGCCTTGGTGAAGTAGTTCACCGCCGACTCGTAGGGGTTACGCTTGAAGGCCTCGGACTTCTCCTCTGCGCACCCCACGAAAAGCGTCGCCAGCGTGAGCAGCAGCACGGAAGGGAAAGCGGATTTCAGGACACGCAGAACCATGGCTGTCTCATCGGCGTTCGCTGCCAAAACCCGAGTGTCCGAGCAAAGAGCTCCGGCACCTCTTACTTGACCCGTGGCCCTTTGGGCGGTGAAATAAGACATTGAAACTCTTTGACCCTCTCGAAGGAGGCCCCCATGGCCGGCCAAGCGTCCTCGCGGCTCACTCTCCACATCATGATCGGCATGCTCGCGGGCCTTCTCCTCGGAACCCTCCTCAACCTTTTCGGAAGCACTCCCTGGGTGACCGACTACCTCATCAACGGCGTCTTCGAGCTCGGCGGTCGCATCTTCATGGCCTCGCTCAAGGTGCTCGTCACGCCGCTGGTCTTTGTCTCCATCGTCTGCGGTACCTCGTCGCTCGATGACATCAAGCGCCTCGGCCGCGTCGGCGGAAAGACCATGGCGCTCTACACGCTCACCACCGCCATCGCCATCGCGCTGGCCATCGTGGTGGCACTGCTGGTGGCCCCGGGCAAAGGCCTCGAGATGACCGCCGCCACGCAGTTCGAAGCTCAGGCCTCGCCGCCACTGCTTGACGTCGTCGCGAACATCTTTCCCTCGAACCCCTTCAAGGCCCTCGTCGACGGAGAGATGCTGCAGATCATCGTCTTCGCGCTCCTCTTTGGCCTCGCACTGACGCTCTCCGGAGCGCCGGGCAAGCGCCTCAGCGCCGTCTTCAATGACCTCAACGAAGTCATCCTGCGGATGGTGATGATGCTCATCAAGCTCGCACCCTTCGGCGTGTTCTGCCTGCTGGCAAAAGTCTTTGCTCAGCAGGGCCTGGCGGCCATCGGCCCCCTCGCGAAGTACTTCCTCGTTGTGCTGGGAGTCCTGCTCCTCCACTGGACCGTGGTCTACGGCAGTCTTCTCAAACTGCTCACCGGTCTTTCCGTGAAGGCCTTCGCGCGCCAGTTCAAAGAAGTCCCCATGTTCGCTTTCTCCACCGCCAGCTCCAACGCCACCATCCCGGTGAACCTCGAGGTCGTCGAACACAAGCTCGGCGTGCCGAACTCCATCGCGTCCTTCACCATCCCGCTGGGTGCGACCATCAACATGGACGGCACGGCGATCATGCAAGGCGTGGCGACGGTCTTCGTCTCCCAGGTCTACGGCGTCGATCTTGGCGTGAGCGACTACCTGATGGTGATCCTCACCGCGACGCTGGCGTCCATCGGCACCGCCGGCGTTCCTGGCGTCGGCCTCATCATGCTCGCCATGGTCTTTCGTCAGGTGAACCTTCCCGTCGAAGGCATTGGCCTGATCATCGGCGTCGATCGACTGCTCGACATGGTGAGGACAGCAATAAATGTGACGGGTGATGCCGTCGTGACAGTCATCGTCGCCAAGACCGAGAACCAACTTGACACAGCGATCTATAACCAAATTGATTAATTTTTTCTCATATTCATCTTGACGGCAAAGGTCACAGGATTAACAATTTTTCATACAAACCTCACATCAAGGAGATGTATGAAAAAGCTAATCGCTCTCGCTCTCGTTCTCGGCACCGGCTCAGCTTTCGCAGACAATCACAAGCACCTCGTTTCCGTTGGAACCAAGGGTGTGGGTCTTGATTGGACGATGCAGGCCGACGACTACAAGAAGTCCTCGGGCACGAAGAAAGAAGACTCGAACGACCTCAACCTGAGCGCCAACTACCGCTACGTCATGCCGAACAACGTCATGTTCGGTGCGGGCCTCGAGTACACCAACGACTCAAGCAAAGAGAAGCTCGTTGGCGGCGGCTCGAACAAGTCTTCGAGCACCACCCAGCTCATCAACCTCAACGCCGGCTACAACTTCGGCAGTGACCTTTCGAACGCGGCCTTCGGCCTCGTCCGTTACACCATGGGGAACATCAACTCGAAAGACAAAGACGCGGGCCAGCCTTCTGAGAAGTCGAAGTCGCGCGTGTCTGGCTTTGGCCTCGAAGTCGGCAAGCGCTTCAGCCTCGCGTCCTGGGGTCTCACTAACCTCACCTACGCTCCGTCGATCAGCTACGACATGTGGTCTTGGGGTGGCGACGCCAAGAAAGACGGCGGCCTCAAGACGACAACTGTCACCGCTCTCAACATCGTGAAGTTCGACGTTCTTTTCTAGTTCTATCTCCGCTAGCGAGGAACTTTCTTGGGTGGGCCACGGCCCACCCTTTTTTTCTGAACTGCCCCCTTATATTGGTGTTGGCGGAAGTTTGAGCAGATAGTTGTTGGCG
>DAIPJL010000246.1:0-2983 GCA_036770305.1 Bacteriovoracaceae bacterium
CCCCCCCCCGTGAGTGGTGTTGATTGATGAAATTGGCCTGTGAAGCCTGAGACTTAGAGCTTGGTGGTTGCGCAGTTCTTGCCGAAGGCGCCTCTATCTTTCTAGCGTTTCGGCCCCCGAACATTCTGGCACCGAATTCCGATTTCCTGAGAGGCCGTTGCGCCAGAATGTGACAGGCGAATTTCATCCCGACACCACTCACAGGGGGCAGTTCTTATAGATTTTCACCCAAGAAGGTCTGGGCAAACCACCAAGGCTTGCAGAAACCCCTGGGGATTCTTGCACTGCTTAAGGAAAAGTAAGCTGGCACCTTATTTTTTGGTGAAGTCGACGTCGTAGGCCGCGCTCTGGTCGAGGTTCTTGCGGCGCTTGTCGTAGCGCTCGGTGGTGGTGACGTTGGCGTGGCCCGCGAAGATGGCGACGTCGCGGATCGGCGTGCGCTGGGTATCGAGCAAGTGGGAGATGACGCTCGCGCGGCAGGAGTGGGGCGAGACTTTTTTGTAGATGCCCACGGCTCGGGCGTACTTTTCGATCCAGCGGTAGATGGTCGAGCCGTCGATCGCCCGGCCCGGGCGCTTCACGGGGTCGGCCTGCAGGATGGGGTCGTCGAGCTCGAGCTGCACGCCGAGGCCCGCGAGGAAAGCGCGGTAGCGCTCGAAGGCCTCCAGCACCACGGGGGCCAGCGGCAGCACGCGCACCTTGTCGCCCTTACCGTGGATGCGCAGTACCCAGTGGCCGCGCTCGATGAGGAAGTCGCGCACCTTGAGGCTCACCAGCTCCGCGCGCCGAAGGCCCAGGTGGAAGAGCAGCACCATGGTGAGCCGGTGCACCTCGCCCTTGAGCTCGCCGGCCGGCGGTGCTTCGATCATGCGGCGAACCTCGTCGTCGTCGAAGGCCTGGGTGGGGGACTCGGTCTGCACCTTGGGGAGCTTCACCACGTCCAGCGGATTGTACTCGATGAGCTTGGCCGCCAGGGACCACTTCACGAAGGAGCGCACCGCCACGAGCCGGCGGTTGATGGTGGCGCTGGCGAGGCCCTGGGCGATGAGTTCGTCGCGGTAGAGCTGAAAGTGGTAGGCCTGCAGCTGGCGCGGGTGGTGGAGGGGTTCGCCGCCGCGGCGAAGAAAAGCGAAGAAAGCGTCGAGGTCACCCTGGTAGGCCCGGCGCGTGTCGGTGGAGAGAAAATTCCCCAAAAAATCTTGGATGAAATCTTCGATCTGGATGCCGCGGCTTTTGGCCTCTTTGAATTTTTCCGCGAGCTCGGCGTCCACCGCTGCGGGTGCATTCGTTCGAGCTTGGGGTACCAGCGCCAGGTTCTTCTTTCCCATGAGGATATTATCGTGCACATTCCCCCGCCGGTGAACGGGGAAATGCACGACAGTAGGAGAGCGCTCTACTTGGTCTTCAGGTTCGCGAGCGCGGCGAAGGCGTTGTTCCGAAAGGCCGGCTGCGGCGGGCCCTTGGGGGCGGAGCTTCGGCCCTTGCTCTGCTCTCCGCCGCCCGCGCTCTGCGGCTCCGCCCGCGAGTCCGCGCGGCAGGAGAGGGAGATGCGGCGGCGCTCGTGGTCGATGTCGAGCACGCGCACCTTCACCTCCTGGCCCACCTTGAGCTTCTCCGTGGCGCTCTCGATGAAGGTGTCGGAGATCTGCGAGATGTGCAAGAGGCCGTTCTCCTTGATGCCGATGTCGACGAAGGCGCCGAACATGGTGATGTTGGTGACCTGGCCCTGGTACCACTCGCCGATCTTCAGGTCCTTCAGGTCCGAGATGCCCTTGGCGAACTCCACGCTCTTGAAGACGGTGCGCGGATCCTGCGTGGGAGCGCGCAGGCTCTTCACGATGTCGGCCAGCGTGAGGTCACCGATTTCTTTTTTGAGCTCCGGGTCGCGCTCGAGCTTGTTCTGCAGCTCGCGGTCGGCGATGAGGTCGGCCAGCGTTTTGTGCTGCTTCTGCACCCAGGCCTCGAGCACGGGGTAGCGCTCCGGGTGGATGAAGGTGGCGTCCAGCGGGTGCGAGGAGTGGTAGAGGCGCAGGAAGCCCGCGCACTGCTCGAAGACCTTCTGGGTGAAGCGCGGAACCTTCAGGAGATCCTGGCGCGACTTGAAGGCGCCCTTGTCCTGGCGGAAGCTGACGATGTTCTTCGCCACACTCGGGCCGATGCCGGAGACGTAGCTCAGGAGCGGCGCGGAGGCGGTGTTGAGGTCCACGCCGACGAAGTTCACGCAGGACTCGACGACGGACTCCAGCGAGTTCTTGAGCTGCACCTGGTTGACGTCGTGCTGGTACTGGCCCACGCCGATGGACTTGGCGTCGATCTTCACCAGTTCGGCGAGCGGATCCTGGAAGCGACGAGCGATGGAGATCGCGCCGCGCACGGTGACGTCCTTGTCGGGGAACTCCTCGCGGGCGATGTCGCTCGCCGAGTAGATGGAGGCGCCGGACTCGGAGATCAATGTCGCCTTGGTTTTGCCTTCTTTTACCTGCGGCACGAACTCCTCGCAGAAGGCGAGCGTCTCGCGGCCGTAGGTGCCGTTGCCGATGCAGATGTACTCGATGTTGAAGGCCTCAACCATCTTCGTGAGGATGGTGGCCGCGCCCTTGACGTCGTTCTTCGGCGCGAAGGGATACACCACGTGATCCCCCAGGAACTTGCCGGTGGCGTCGATCACCACCACCTTGCAGCCGGTGCGCACGCCGGGGTCGATGCCCAGCACCGCCTTGGAGCCGAGGTAGGGCTGCAGCAGCAGGTCCTTGAGGTTCACGCCGAAGACGTCGATGGCCGCAGCGTCGGCGAACTTCTTGAGGTCGTTCTTGATCTCCAGGTCGAGCGAGGGCTGCATCACCTGGTCGTAGGCCTTCTGGGCGCACTTCTGCAGCGTGGGGTAGTGGGCGAGCTTCGAGCGCTGCGGGAAGAACTGCTCTTCCACCAGCGCGTAGGCGACCAGGGGATCGATCTCCACGTCCACCTTGAGCACCTTCTGCAC
>DAIPJL010000038.1:0-20328 GCA_036770305.1 Bacteriovoracaceae bacterium
GGGGTAGCTCGCCTTCGCCGGCGGCGGCGAGGCCGCCGTCTTCGACTCCGGCGAAGGCCGGTGGAAGAGAGAGAGGATCTTGGGATAAAGCGCTTGTCGGATTTTCTCCGAGGGCGAATGCTGCGGGCCCTCGGCGCTGGGCTTGGCGACGAAGTCCGTGGCCCCCAGCAGGTGCAGCGCCTCGAGGGTCTTCTCCGCCCCCGAGCGGCTCTGGGAGGAGAAGAGGATGACGCGCGTCTTGATCCCCTGCTCCTTCATCGTCATCAGCGTCGTCATGCCGTCCATGACGGGCATCTCGAGGTCGAGGATCATGAGGTCGGCCGGCGTCGTCTTCAGGCGCTCGAGAGCGAGCTTGCCGTTGGAGGAGGCGCCCACCACTTCGATCTCCGGGCAGTCGGTGAGCGCAAGCTGGATCTGCGAACGAAAGAGAACCGAATCATCGACGATCAACACACGAATCTTACTCACTTCGGCTCCTCTAGGCGGCGCAGCGCTTATCGAGTTCTTTGACGACGGACTGGAGGCACAGGATGCTGAGGATCTGGCCTTCCATCTTGTAGACCCCGGCCATGAAGGCGCGCACCGACTGGCGCACGGTGGCCGGGCAGTGCTCGAACTGTGACTGCGAGACCTCAATGACGTCGCCGATCTGGTCGACCTGCAGCGAGAGCAGGACGTCGTCCACGCGACAGACGACGGTCATGCGGTCCGTGCTGTCGAGGCTCTTGAGGCCAAAGAACTCGCGCAGGCCGATGGCCGTGGCGATCTGGCCTCGCAGGTTGATGAGGCCTCGGATGAAGGGCGGAGCCGCGCGCATGGCCGTCACCGGCAGCGGCTTCGTCACCTCCTGGACCTGCATGACGTCGATGCCGAACCATTGGCCATCGATGTAGAATGTGGAGAACTGCCGGACGGCGTCCTTGCTCTGCGAGCTTTTCTCGGCTTCAGTTTCGACGAAGGTCTTCATGCGATCTTCCTTTTTGTCTCGGTGAGGCACTCGCTCACCAGCAGAGAGAGGAGCTTGCCCTTGCTCTTTTCGAGGAAGGTGGAGAAGCCCGCCGCCTTGGCGGAGCGCAGGTCTTCCTGGCTATTCTTGGTGGTGAAAGCGATGAGTGGGATGTTGCGCATGCGCTCGATCGAGCGCACCTTGCGGGCGAAGTCGTAGCCGTTGAGCCGCGGCATCTCGATGTCCGAGATGATCACGTCGAACTGGCACTTGTGCTGGGCGATCTGGCGCAGGCCCTCGATGCCGTCGACGGCGGCGATGACCTGGTAGCCTTCGCCGGTGAGCTCCTCGACGAGCTTGCTGCGGATGGACTCGGTGTCCTCGACGACCAGCACCTTGCGGTGGGCGTCGCGCAGGCTCAGGCCCTGGCGGCCGATCTGCGCTTCGTAGATGCGCTCGACGTCAACGACGACGATGATCTCGCTGCTCGTCACGAGGTTCCCGATCACGACGTCCCGGGTCTCGAGGCTCTGGTCGAGCGGGTCAATGGTCGAGAGCACGTCGATGATCTGGTCGACCTCCAGGCCGTAGGTGTAGCTGTCGGTGCGCACGACGATGATCTGCGTGATCTCCCGGTCGGCCGCGCGCGCTTGCCCGAGGACTTCGTTGAGCGAGATGATCTTCAGCACGCCGCCGCGGTAGCGGATGAGGCGCTCGTCGCCGGAGCGCTCGATCTGTGTGGTCTTGAACTCTTCCATGCGGCTCACGGTGGTGAGCGGGATGGCGTGCTTCGCGCCGGAGCCCATGCCGACGAGCACGTACTCGCGCGGCTGCAGCGCCACCTCCGCGCTCTGGGCTTCCTTCGCGTAGAGAGAATTCGACTCGCTCCGCGCGAGATCGCAGAGGTACTTGTGGCAGATGCCCATGACGTCGAGGATGAAGGCCACGCTGCCGTCGCCCAGCACCGTCGCGCCCGAGTAGATGGAGATCGGCTTGAGGAAGCGGGCCAGCGGCTTGACGACGATGTCGGCCGTGTCGAGGATCTCGTCCACCACCAGGCCAAAGATGTGGCCGTCGGAGTTGAGCACGACGATGTTCATCGCCTCGTCGCGCGGCTGCTCGTCGAGGAGGAGGACTTCCTTCAGCGTCACGAGCGGGAGGATGTTCCCGCGCAGTCGGTAGATGGCACGGCCCTGGACGCGCTCGACCTCGGTGGGTTCGGCGCGCACGAGTTCGACGAGCTTGACCTGGGGGATGGCGTAACGGTCGTCGCCCGAGCGCACCACCATGGCCGGCACGATGGCCAGCGTGAGCGGGATCTTCAGGGTGATCTTCGTCCCCTTCCCTTCCTGACTGGCGATGTCTACGAGGCCCCCGATGCGCTCGATGTTGCTCTTCACGACGTCCATGCCGACGCCGCGGCCAGAGACGTTCGTGACTTTCTCCGCGGTGGAGAAGCCCGGCGCGAAGATCAGGCCATGGACCTCGCGGTCGCTCAAGCGAGCGGCGTTCTCGGCCTGCACCAGGCCCCGTTCGATGGCCTTCTTCAGGAGCTTCTCGCGCGAAAGGCCGCGGCCATCGTCGGAGATGTCGACGATCACCTGGCCGCCCTCGTGGTAGGCCTTGATGGTGACCGTGCCGTTTTCCGGCTTGCCGGCGGCCTTGCGCTCGGCCGGCTTCTCGATGCCGTGGTCGCAGGAGTTGCGCACGATGTGGGTGAGCGGGTCCTTGACGGCTTCGATGAGCGACTTGTCGAGCTCGGTCTCGACGCCGATGAGGTTGAGACCGATCTTCTTGTCGAGGCTGCCGGAGAGGTCACGGACCACGCGCTGGAACTTCGTCAGGATATTTCCGATGGGCTGCATGCGCGTCTTCATCGTCTCTTCCTGCAGCTCGCTCGTTACGACGTCGAGCTTCTGGCTGAGATTGAGGAACTCGAGGTCGTCGGTGCGGTGGGTGTACTGGAGCACCTGGTTTCGCACCAGCACCATCTCTCCCATGAGCGTCATCAGCCGATCAAGCAGCGACACCTGCACGCGGATCGTGGAGTCGACCTTGTCGCTCTTGTCCGCCGCTTCGACCTTTTCGCTCGCTTTCTCCGGAGCCTCTTTGTGCACCGGAGCTTCGGGCCCTTCTTTCTCTTTGCTTGCCATGTGTTCCACCTTGGTCACGGGCGTTTGGGGTTGCGGAGTCGGAGCCGAGGCTTCGGCCGTGAGCGGGCCGAAGGGTGCGAGCAGTTTCACCATGAAGCTGACTTCTTTTTCCATTTCCTTCTGCCGCTCGAGCTGCAGGCTCTGCGGCACGAGGTCGAGGCAGAGGAGCAGGGTGCTCACGTGGGCGGGGTCGAGCTCGCTCGTCTTCCCCGCACGCACGGGCTCCAGACTCGACTCCATGGCGTGGGTCAGCTGGCCGGTGAGCGCGTAGCCGAAGAGCTGGGCGGCGCCTTTGAGAGAGTGGATGTCGCGGTAGAGTTCGTCGACCAGGCCCTCCGCCGCCTTGCCCGCTTCCAGCAGCAGAAGTGCCTGCGAGATGCGCTCGAGCGCCTCCTCGACCTCGGCTTTGAACTCGGCGTTCACCTCGACCTGTGGCGCACTGGTCGTCTCGGACGAGTGCGCATCGAAGTCCGGCAGCGCCGGCTCTGGCTTCGCCACGGCGATGGCCTCGCCCGGAATTTCATAGTCAAAGCTGGCCTGCTGGCCATCGATGATCTGGCGAGTGGCGTCGTTGCCGCGCAGGAACCAGCCGATCCGCTGGCGCGGGATCGACTGCGACTCCTTCGACTGCATCAGCACGTTCTCGAGCTGGTGCACGTGGTGCTGCAGCTCTTGCCAGTCCATCATGCCCGCGGCGCCTTTGATGTTGTGGTAGGCACGGAAGACCTCGTCGTAGAGGGCCGGAGCGGTGGCGCCGTCGGGCAGACCTTCGAACTCGAGGAGGGCCTTCTCGGCGCGCTCGAGGAGCTCGAGGATCTCGACTTTAAATTCTTCTAACTCATCCATAGAAAGACTCCGGCCACACGGTGCGAAGCAACTGCCGCACTTCGTGTCTTTCTATTTTCGGTAGTTTTCTGCATTTCCCCGGGGGGATGAGGGCTTCTTAAGAAGACTAAACAACTGCCTTTGGAGCGAAATCCTTTAAGGTGCCAACGCCAAGTCGTTAAATTTAGAACTGTCCACCGGGTGAATCCCTTGAGAATCAGGGCCATTCATGAGCGAAAAGAGAAAAAAACCTGAGGAATATCCCTTTTCCAGAAAGAAAAAGCAGAGATGAACTTTTCTGAATACCCCGTGAGCGTCCTCGCTCATCAAGCACTTGAAGCGCCGGCGCCGCTAATTCGCGGCACCCACGGACGCGCGCACGCTCTCCGCCGCCCGGCGGATGTCGAGGCCCTCGCTGTCCAAGACGCGCTTGATGGCAAGGAGCTGGCGGTAGACCTCCGAGAGTTCCTGCGGTCCCTGCGCGTACTTTAGGCTCTGGCCGTTCGCCGAAAGGTCGAGCTCGAGCCGGTAGCGCGTCTCAGGTCTCAAGCGCAGCAGGAAGCCGACTCCGGTGCGCTCGAAGACGCTGTTCGAGCGCAGCGAGACGAAGGCTTCGAGACGTTGAGTGTCAGCGACGTTCGCGTCAGCCGCGACCGCGAGCTTGCGCGCGATTTCACGCAGGGCCGAGTCGAAGCGCTGCTGCGCACCCGAGTGGTTCCGCGGGCCCGCGCCGGAGCTGAAGAAATCCTCGGGCCGCAGCGCCAGCGAGCGCAGGTAGTCCTCGTAGAAGTTTCGCAGTTCGGCGACGCTAAACTGCGGGAGACCGAACACGACCTCGGGGCCGATCACCAGCTGCAGACGCAGACCGAAGTTCCGCAGTAGCGCCTCGTTCCCCGGGTTCCAGGTCTCGAAGGGAATCCGAGCGAAGGCATCGCCCGGAAGCAAGCGGCGCAGCTGCTCCCGCAGCCGGCGGTACTCGCCGAGGGAGAAGCGGTTATCCTTGCGCTCGAGCGTGCGCACGAGACTGTCGAGCGTCAGCGAAGAGAAGTTCGTGTCGGCGGCGCTCAGCAAGACCTCCGTGGTGTTGCGCGTGAAGAGGCGCGCCCAGGAGTAGGCGAACTGGCCATCGAACTCGCGCTCAAACGAGCGCAGCAGGTAGCGTTTCTCTTCTCCCGTGTCCTCGCGCAGGGCCATGCGGCTGGTGGCGCTGGTGGCGTCGAAGTCGAAGCCCAGCACGCGGTTCCCGACCTCCACGCCGAGGCGGTTAGCGTCCTGCGACGCCCGCGAGCTTAGCGATCGCGTGATCCGGCCAAGCTCGCCGTGCGAGCGATCCGACTGGTAGAGTTCTTCGAGGGGAGCGAGGTCGAGGATGATGTTCTCCTCCAGCGCCTCCGGCGACTTGAAGGGCGTCGCGAGCTGCAGCGCCGTCAAACGCGAGGACGCCTTCAGCGCCTGGTCGAAGGCCTGTGCCACGGCCGCGTCGGTGAGGTCGAGGTCGTAGTCGATAAGGATGACATCGGTGTTCGCCCGCGTGTAGCGCAGCTTGAGCGGCTCGGGGTCGACGAGCCGGCGCAGCTGCTTGTCCAGCACCGAGACGCCGAAGACCTCAAACTCTCCGGTCCAGCCGAAGCCCACACCGGCGCTGCGTTCTTTCCCGCGGCGGGCGATGACCTTGAGGCGGACGCGCGTGTCGCTCAGGCGCACGACGTGCACCTGGTAGGCGCCCTGAACCAGGTAGCTCGCGCTTGCGGACACGGACCAGAGCGGGTTTCCGAGCAGCTGCAGAAGATCCGCCGAGACGACGAAGCCGAGCGAAGCCTTCAGGACGAAGTAGTCGCCCTTCGCGAAGCGGTCGCTCAGCGCGACCCGCGCCTTCAGCGGCATGCGCCGGGGCGAGTAGGGAGCGGCAACCTCGGCCTCGCAGGCCGAGTCGAAGAAGCGGATGAAACGCGCCTCGAGCTGGTGGCGGGCGCCGGCGCGGAAGCCCCAGCTCAGCCGATCGGTGAACTCGCCGGAGGTGCCCGGGACGAGGTTCGTCTTGAGGCCCCAGGCGTCGGTGCGCGCGTAGAGGCCGTCGGTGTAGGCCGGCTCGACGCGGTACTCGTAGCCCGCGGAGACCGCCCCGCCGTCGAAGAGGTCGTAGTCGACGAGGTCGAGGTCGAAGCCGACGTCGAAGTTGGCCAGGAACTCGGCGGCGCTCGCAACTCGAGGGGCGCGGCACACCAGGGGCGCGTCCGGCGACGAAGCCAGCACCGGCGCCGAGACCAGGAGGATAAGGAAGGTGAGAACTTTCATGCGACAGGTATCTCACGAAAGACCTCGGCCAGGGCGGCCGGGGACGCACGGCGAGTAATTTTTTCCGAGTCTCCGAGTCCCTAGAGAACCTCGGTCACGTGGAAGACTTTCCCGCGCCCGGACTTCTTCGACATGTACATCATCTGGTCGGCGAAGTCGATGAGGGCGCGGGCCGACTGCGCGTCCAGGGGGTAGCTCGCGATGCCGACGGAGAGACTGAGCTTGTAGGGCCTCTCCTGGACGACGAACTCATGCGCCTTGATGGCGCT
Organism: Bacteriovoracaceae bacterium; assembly: GCA_036770305.1. Taxonomy (GTDB): domain Bacteria; phylum Bdellovibrionota; class Bacteriovoracia; order Bacteriovoracales; family Bacteriovoracaceae; genus UBA6144. The sequence continues at coordinate 6,489 of DAIPJL010000038.1, forward strand.
CGAGAGCCGCAGCGCCATATTCTTCGCACTCTCGAGGTCGACCTCGGGGAGGAGCACGATGAACTCATCGCCGCCGTAGCGGTAGATGAGGTCGCTCCCGCGCAGCTCGCGCCGCAGGATCGCCGCCATGTCGATGAGCAGCTGGGAGCCGTGGACGTGGCCGAACTGGTCGTTGACGGTCTTGAAGAAGTCGATGTCGATGAAGAGCAGCGAGAAGGGCAAGGGCGAAAGGACCTTCTCCTCGAGGTCCAGTGAGAGCTTGCGTTGGTTCCACAGGCCCGTGATCTCGTCGGTGAGCGCCAGACGCCGCATGCGTTCGCGCTCGAGGTGCGCCTCGTAGTGCTCGCGCTGGCCGCGCAGGAGGTTCTGGAAGTGCGTCCCGAAGAGCTCGCCGTGGAGGCTCGTGCGCAGCGGGCCCGTGCGCCAGTAGCACACGAAGTCCGGCGCCAGCCGCACGGCCCAGGCGAGGTGCGCGCGCGAGCGCTCGAAGCCGAACACTAGGCCGCGCGGGTCGCGCAGGAAGCGCTGGAGCTTCTTCTCCTGCGCCGGGGCCAGCGCGTGCTTGCGCGCGAGGTACTCTCCGACGCCGTGCTCAAGGAGAAAGCGCTTGTGCTCCTCGACGTCGAGGAAAAGCGAGAAGTAGCGGTGGAGGTTATCGGCGAGGTCGTCCCACTGGTCGGCGATGGGCCGGGTGAAGAAGTGCGCCGCCGCCTGCAGCGGCGACCAGTCACTCGAGTTGGCGATGTTCCCGGGCCTCAGGCCCGCTCGGCGCAGCGCCTGGCCGAGCTCGAAGTCGTCGAAGGGGGCGATGAGCACGTCGTAGGCGCCGGAGCGGAAGAAGTGGACGAGGAGGTGCGGGTCGCTCTTCGGGGTCACGAGGATGAGCGCCGCCTGCGGGAAGCGGTAGAAGAGGTCCTGCACCAGCTTCAGGCCCTGCCCGAAATGAGCGGGGACCCGCACGAGGAGGATGTCGACTGTCGCCTTGTCGCTGCCGAGCTGCTCGGCGGAGGCGGCGAAGGACGCGCGCACGCGCAGCCGGTGGAGCTTGAGGGCCGATTTCACGCGCTCGATGAGCAAGGGGTCGAGTCCGAGCCCCAGCAGTCGAGCCGCCCGCGTCGGAGTCGTGACCATACTAGACGTCCAATCCCTTTTTCAGTTTCTCGAGCGCCGCGAGCTTCGGGTCGTCGGTCTCGAGGATCCCGATCGCCGTCCGCAGCGTCTTGATGGCGCGGTCGAGCTTGCCCTCGAGCTCGCTCTTGGCGCCGAGGGATTTCTGTTCGAGGTTCGAGAGGGTGTCCATCTCGAACTCCATGGAGTCGATGCGGCGCTTGAGTTCGAGGATCTTCGCGTCGCGGTGGCGGATCTGCGTCTCGGCGTCGCTCTTCAAGAGCTCGAGGCGCTGCTCGAGCTCGGCTTCTCGGTTGGTGACCTTCTTCACCTCGAGGCGGACTTTCTGCTGGAGGTTCTGGATCTCCGCCTGGTACTCGCGGCCTCGCTCCTCGGCGAGCTTGCGCCGTTCGTCGGCGAGCTCGAGCTGGTAGCGCAGCTCCTGCGTCTCGTCGGTGAAGCGCTTCTTCATGATCTGCACTTCGATCTTCTTCTCGTCGAGCTCCGCCCGGAGGGTGACGTTCGTGCGGTGCTGGCCTAGGCGCTCTTCTTCGAGGGCCTCGATCTTCTTCAGGAGCTCCTCGCGGTCGTTGCGCAGGTGCGTGAGCGTCGCCTGCAGGCGCTCGAGTTCGCCGTTGTAGTGTCCGACCACCTCGCGGTACCCCGCGCGCTCGCTCTCCGTCGATGCGACCCGAGGGACGGCGGCCGGTGCTGTCTTCGGCGTCTCCGGCGGCGCTGCCTTCGGTGCCGCGGCCAGGGGGGCCGGCGCCGGTCCAGGTGCTTCGAAGGCGATCGCGCCCTCATCGGCGTCGGCGATCGACGGCGCCTGCGGGGGCGCTCGCCGCAGCAGGTCCGCGGCGTTCGGAATAACCTTTGCCTTCTCCTCACCGAGAGACTCAGTGGAGAAGAGGGCATCACTGTCACCCAGTACGAGATCGTCGCCGAGCGCCAGCGCCCCATCGTCGATCTCGCTCTCGGCCGGCGCCGTGCGAGCTTCGAGGCCCGTCTCCGGCACCCCATCGAGGTCGAGGTCTCCGACGAGCTCCGCGCCGGCATCGAGGGCGAGGAGCTCGTCTCCCTCGCCGAGCGACAGCTCGTCACTCTCACCGAGGCTAAGCTCGGCGCTTTCGCCGATCGAGAGCTCGTCGCCAGAATCGGTGCCTTCGTGGAAGGATTCTGCCGCAGGCCGCATCATCGTCGCCGTCGCGTCCGCCGTCATGATCTCGTCGATCTCCGCCAGCTTCGCGAGCACGTCTTTGTCGAGGTCCGGCTCGCCGCCGAGCGCGAGGCCCGACATCGTCGCCTCCGGCGCCGGCTCGTCGAGCGAAAGATCAAGGTCGCTCTCCACTGCCAGCGTCTGCGGGGCAGAGTCACTCAAGACGAGTTCGTCGTCGAGGGACAGGTCGAGGCCCTCTTCCACCGGGAGCGCTGCCGCGAGCTCCGGAGAATCCCCTAGCGAGAGCTCGCCGCCGTCGTCGCTGAGATCTAGTTCTTTGTCACTCATGGCTTCGTCTCCTGAGGCGACCGCCCCGTCTAGATCAAGTTCGAACTCCTCCGGCGCCGCGGATTCGCTCGCGGGCCTCACGAGAGTGCGCGTCGCGCTCTCGTGGCTCGCGGTGAAGACCTGGTCAAACTTGAGTTGCAGCTTCGCGTTGCCCGCGTGCGCGCGGAACTTCTTCAGGCGCGCTTCGTCCATGAAGCCGAGTTCTTCTAACCGGCTACTCGCGGCCCTTTCGTTGCTGTCGTCTTGCTCACTCACGGCGTTTCCTCGCTGGGGATGCTATCCGTCTATGATATCAGGAAGATGCCCTTTCCCTAGTGCGGAGCGGGACGCGGCAAAGATTTCTTGAGCGTTTCGCTAGGCCGCTCTCACTTGTTGCTTGTAGCAATTCAGGTCGCGTAATAAAATTCAAGAGTAATTTCTCTCGGGAGTACTTCATGAAATTTCTCCGTCACGCCTTGTGGGCGCTGACCTTGGTCACCACTCTTGCGCAGGCGGAGGACTTCGTCCCCGCGCACCTCCTCACTCTCGAGGAGCGCTTCGCGCACCACGTGCTCCTCGTGGAAAAGTCGACCCACTCGCTCCACCTCTACCAGAACCAGAACGGGCTACCGAAGCTGGTGCGGACCTTTAAGATCGCGAGCGGAAAAAACCGCGGCGACAAGCTGCGCGAGGGCGACCGGAAGACGCCCGAGGGGATCTACTCGCTCAACGAGTTCTTCTCCAAGCAGTCCCTCCTCCAGCGCCACGGTGAGATGGCGAAGATGTACGGCGCCGGCGCCTTCACGACCGACTACCCGAACCTCATGGATCAGCGCGACGGGAAAACCGGCAGCGGCATCTGGCTCCACTCCACCGACGACGAGAGTCGCATCGACAAGGGCCTCGACTCCCGCGGCTGCGTCGTGGTGAACGACACCGACCTGCGTGCCATCTCCCAGTACCTCGACCTGCCCCACACGCCGATGATCATCGTCCAGGACATCACTTACCTCTCCCAAAAGAGCTGGCAGAAGAAGCGCAGCGAGCTCACCGAAGTCATCGAGGGCTGGGCCGCCGCCTGGAAGGAGAAGCGCTTCAGCGACTACATCGGCTACTACCACCAGCAGGAGTTCAAGGACCGCTCGCGCGGCGGCTTCCAGAGTTTCAAGGCCTACAAGCAATCCGTCTTCGCGCGGCCCGACACGCCCCAGATCACCATCGACTCCGTGTCCATCCTCGCCGCCGAGGGCTACGCCGTCGCGACCCTGCGCCAGGACTACCGCTCGCCGGTGATCAACGACATCGGTAAGAAAACGCTCTACCTCAAGCAGGACGAGAACTACGACTGGAAGATCGTCGCCGAACTCTGGGAGCGCTACGCGGCTGACAACGTGGCGTTCACTCCCACCCAGCGCTTCTTCATCGAGTAGGGCCCATGCTGCAGAAACCCGCCAAAGACCTCCACCTCATCCTGCGCGATCACCCCGAGCCGCCGCGGCTGCTGGTGATCCCGAAGGGCCGCCTCGTGCGCTTCTTCATCCTCATCCCCTCGCTCATCGTCGCACTGATCGCCGCCGCGGTGCTGAGCTTCACCTGGGGCCGCCTCAAAACGATCGACGTGCCTCTGGCGAAGGTCTCCCTCGAGCCGCAGTCCGACCGGATCAACGAGCTCGAGCAAGAGCTCCAGGGCCTGCGCGAGGGGCACGTGGCGCTCCAGAAGAAACTCACCGAGACGGCCGTGAGCGAGGTCGACGTCTGGCTCGGACCGGTCAAACGGCCCTACGCCCTCCAGGACCTGACCGCGAAGAAGATCCTCCGCCTGGAGAACATCCAGCTCGACAGCGGAGCCAACAAGCGCGTCCTGCGCTTTCACCTCATCAACGACGGCGTGATCCTCGAGCGCGTCACGGGCCACGTCTTCGTCTTCCAGATCGATGGCCGCGGCATGGCCCCCTACCCCGCGATGACCGAAGCCGAATGGATCGACGGCATCCGCTACAACAAGGGCGAAAGCTTCGCCGTCGCGCGCCTGAGGCCCGTGGAAGCGCCCTTCCCTCCGGCGGACAAGGACGCCCGTTTCCTCGTCCTCGTCTTTAACCGAGAAGGCGACCTGCTGATCCGCCAGGAGATCTCTGGCCCCCTCAAAAGTGGAGCGACGCCCTAATGGACATCCAGGATTTTAAAACCACTCGCTTCAACATCGTCGGCCTCGGCACGAAGCTCACCGGCGAGCTCCACCTCTCGGGCGTGAGCTCGATCAGCGGCGAGGTCCGCGGCGACGTCTTCGGGGAAGCCGAGGCGCTCATCGTCGTCGAGCGCACCGGCTCGGTGACCGGCTCGCTCACGGCCACACAGGTCGAGATCCAGGGCCACTTCGAAGGCAAGCTTCGCGTGAGCGGGACGCTCACGATCAAGGCCGGCAGCCGCGTGCGCGGGGAGATCAGCGCCGGCCAGCTGGTGATCTACCCCGGCGCCTCCGTCGACAGCGAGTGCAACGCCGGCTAGAGCAGCCCCTCGGGTTTCACCAGCTCAACCTTACGAAGGGCCGAGAGGGGCCCGGCGAGCGAGGGGTCGCCGACGACGACGATGGCGAGCTCTTCCCAGGTGAAGAGGCGGTTGATGCCCTCCGCGACTTCCTTCGCCCCAAGGCGCCGGATCTTCTCCGGGTAGTCGTAGAGCGCCGAGACCGGCTCGTTGACGTGGTCGAGCTGCACCAGCTGGTTCAGGAAGCCGGCAGAGCCCTCGAAGTTAAACGGATAGTGGCCGACGACGTAGTTCTTCATGTGCGCGAGGTCCTCGGCCTTGATCTTCTCCGCCGTCGCGTGCTGGCGCAGTTGATCGCGGATCACCTTCAGCGTCTCCACCACCGTCTCGTTCTTCGAGAAGGTGCTGATGCCGGTGCGGCCGTACTCGGCCTGCAGGCTCACGTAGCTGCTGATCGAGTAGGTCAGGCCCCGCTTCACGCGGACTTCTTGGATCAGGCGCGCCGTGAAGCCGCCGCCGAGAAAGTCACTGGCGAAGCTCAGGCGCTCGTCGGGATCCCGTGCCTCAGGGGCGGCGATGTAGCGACCGACGCGGATCTGTGCCTGGTTCGCTCCTGGCACGGGGACGAGGAAGATCCGGTGGGCCATCGAGGAGACGGGGTTCTTGATGCGGAACGACTGCGTGCCACCGATCTTCCAGCCGCACTCGCTGAGGAAGCGGTCACGCACGAAGAGCGCCTCGCGCGGTCCCTTCACGTAGAAGCGCTTGGGCGCCTCGTCGCGCAGCTGTGCCCAGCGCTCCGCGAGGCCCTGGGAGTTCAAGAGTTCGAGCGACGCGAGGTTCCCCTCGACGGCCTGCTCGTAGCTCGAGCCCTTCATGATGATGCTACGGAAGGCGCGCTCCGCCAGCGCGGCGTGGTTGGCGGGCAGGTTCTTGAGCTTCGAGACGGCGCGTTTTTTATGCGGGACTAACTCTTCGCGGGGATAGCTTGCCTCTTTCACCACGTGGCACAGCCGGTCCACCACCGCCGGCAGGTCCTTCACCAGCGCAGTGAAGCTGAGCGTGGCGTACTCGTGGGTGACGTGATGGCTGAAGTCGACGCCGTAGAAGTCGAAGAACTCGCTCAGCGTGCGCTGGTCGTACTTCTTCGTCCCCGAGAGCAGCAGGTCGAGCGCCGCCTGCGTGCGGCCCGCTTCCCGAGCGCCGTCGCGCAGGGCCCCGTCGGCGAAGTAGACGGTGATGGTGGCCGTCGGAAAGCGACCATCGTCCAACCAGGTGGTGCGGAAGTTGCCCCACTGGAGCTGGTTGATCTCCGAGCGGCGGAAATCGGCGGCCGTGCTGAGAAGGGCGAGGGCGAGGATGAGAATCGTTTTCATTTTTACTCCTGAGTGCTCGCGGGCGCCGGGTTATTCGCCCACACGGTGACCCACACCTGGGCCTTCTGTGCGAAGAGGGACTGGCAGGCGCTGCGCACCTGCTCGACGCTGAGGTTCTGGTAGAACTGGAGCTCGCGGCGGTAGTGCGCCCAGTCTCCGTGGAACGCTTCACGCTCGCCGAGGAACTGCGCCATACCCGCGGTGGTGTCGAGCCGGTGGTAGAGGCCCGCCTGGTACTGGTTTTTTACTTTCTGCACGGTCTTTTCGTTGATGGCCGTCTTGCAGCCGAGCGCGAGCTCGCGCACGAGCTCGGTCTTAAACTTCGCCGGGTTCACGCCCTTGAGGATTTCGCCGCCGACCATGAACGCGCCCGCGCGCTCCATCGTGTAGTTACCGGTGTAGATGCTCGCGACCTTGGGGCGCTTGGCGAGGACGAAGTTCTGGACGAGGTGCGAGCTCTTGCCGTCGCCGAGGATCGAGCTCACCATGTCCTGGGCGTAGCTCGCGGGGTCCCCGACCTTCGCCGCCGGGAACGCGAGCATGAACATCGGGTTCGGCGAAGCGCCGGAGAGGTTCAGCTCCACCGGCTGCGCGAGCTTCACGCTAAACGCGTCCGCCGCCACCGCCGCGCGGGCCTTCGCCGGAGTCTCCGACGACTTCAGCTGCGCGAAGTGCTTCTTCACCAGCGCCTTCACCTGCGAGGTCTTCACGTCGCCCACGATGACGAGCGTGACGTTGTTCGGCGCGTACCACTGGCGGTAGTACTGGTAGATCTGGTCGCGCGTCACCGTCTTCAGGTCCGCCACGTCCCCGATCACGGAAGTCCCGTAGGGCGTGTCCTTGAAGAGCTGTTCCATCATGTTCAGGTAGAGCTGGCCACGCGGCGAATTCTCGTAGCGCATCTTGCGCTCTTCCAGGACGACCTGGCGCTCCTGCTCGAACTCGTTCTTCTTGATCTCGAGGTTCACCATGCGGTCGGCTTCCACCTGGAGCATGAGCTCGAGCGTCGAGCTCGGCATGTTCTCGTGGTACACCGTCATGTCGTTGGTGGTGAAGGCGTTCGAGCTGCCACCGTTGCCCTCGACGAGGTAGTCGAACTTGCTCGCCGACATCGTCTTCGTGCCCTTGAACATCAAGTGCTCGAGGAAGTGGCTGGCACCGGTGATGCCCTTCCTTTCGTCCTTGCCACCGACCTTGTAAAACATATAGAGCGAGTACACCGGCAGGCGCGCGTCCTGCTGGACGACGACCTTGAGGCCGTTGTCGAGGGTGAAGGTGTCCACCGAAAGCTTCAGCGGATCGGGCAAACGGGCGGAGTCCGACTGGGGCCCGAGGGCACAGCCGCAGAGCAAAATCGTGAACATAGCGGGGATGTGAAAACGCATGGTCTGAGTCCTTTCAGATACGAGGTGCGGACATATCATTTTAGGCCCTAAGCCCAAGCTGATCAATGAGATATGGTGCGAGCGCTGCGCCACAAACAAAGTGGTCAACCATTACTCGACCCCTAGAAGCTTTCGCAAAGCTTGGGTATGATGTCGCAAATTTACCCACTGTGGCACACCCGCCTGCAAGGAGCTTCTGTATGAAGATCGCGATCCCGAAGGAAATTAAAAACAACGAAAACCGCATCGCCATCGTCCCCGGCGGCGTGCGCCAGCTGGTGGCCGACGGCCATGAAGTTTACGTGCAGAAAGGCGGCGGCGCCAACATCGGGATCACAGATGAGGAGTACATCAAGGCCGGGGCGAAGATGCTCAACACGCTCGAGGAGTGCTTCGCCACCGGTGAGATGATCATCAAGGTGAAAGAGCCGCAGCCCAACGAGATCGCGCTCCTGAAGCCGCACCACATCCTCTACACCTACCTCCACCTCGCGGCCGACAAGCCACAGACCGAGGGCCTCATGAAGTCCGGCGCGACCTGCATCGCCTACGAGACCATCCAGCTCGAGGACAACTCGCTTCCGCTCCTGGTGCCCATGTCCGAAGTGGCCGGCCGCATGTCCGTGCAGATCGGTGCCACCTATCTGCAGCTCGACAAGGGCGGCAAGGGCATTCTCCTGGGCGGCGTCCCGGGTGTTCGCCGCGCGAAGGTCACCATCATCGGCTGCGGCATCGCCGGCACCAACGCCGCGCAGATGGCCGTGGGCATGGGCGCCGACGTGACGCTCATCGACCTCTCGACGAAGCGCCTCGCCGAGCTCGACCAGCTCTTCGAGAACAAGGTGAACACCATCTTCTCGAACGCGCAGAACATCGAAGAAGCCGTCGTGAACTCCGACCTCGTCATCGGCGCCGTGCTGGTTCCTGGGGCGAAGGCGCCGAAGCTCGTCACGCGCGAGATGATCTCCAAGATGCAGAAGGGGTCGGTGGTCGTGGACATCGCGGTGGACCAAGGTGGCTGCATCGAAACCTGCAAGCCAACGACCCACGAGAATCCTACCTTCGTCGTCGACGGCGTCGTCCACTACTGCGTGGCCAACATGCCGGGTGCCGTAGCAAGAACCTCAACTTTTGCTCTCACCAACGTGACCCTGAAGTACGCGCGCATGATCGCCGGCATGGGCGTGGACAAGGCCATCATGAAAGACAAGCCCCTGCGCCTGGGCGTGAACATCTACAAAGGGAAACTGGTGTACGAGCAGGTCGCCCGCGACCTCGATCTCCCTTACACTCCCCTGGCCCTCGACAAGTACCTCTAAGCCTCTTTAGTCTTTTCCGGTCGTGGTTCCGTGTTATCATGGACCCATGACCGGCAATCCCCTCTTCGACAAGATCCTCCTCGGCGCCAACGGTGTCCTCGTGCTCGCCGCCGCGGGCCTGGTGGTGTTCTCCCACGTCGGCGTCAAGCCACCGGCGACGAACCAGCGGAGCGAGGAAGAGGCCCTCGTCGCCCAGGCGACCGACGCGATCCAGCTCAGGCCCTACGCCTTCAAACCCCTCACGATCAACCTCTTCGCGGAAGGGACGCGCCTGCGCTACCTCGAGGTCGAGATGCACATCGCCCTCTTCAAGGAAGCCGACCGCGAGCTCATCAAGCAGAACGAGCACATCTTCAAGAACGCCATGCTGGAGACGGCCGGGAAGATGACTCCGGACGAGCTCAGCTCCGTCACCGGAAAGATCCTCCTCGAGTCGCGCTTCAAGAAGGCCGTGCACGACAAGCTCGGCGGGGACATCATCAAGAAAGTCTTCTACCCGAAGTTCATCGTCCAGTAGCTAGACCAGCTCCACCAGGTAGTGGCGCTCACCGGCGTCGAGGCGAAAGAGCAGGCCCACCGGTGTACCGGCGGCGATCGCCCGCGCTTTGATCGCCGCGAGGTCGACGCCGGCCAGGGTGATCTTCTCGAGGACGTCTTCCGGCACGAGGTCTTCGAGCTGGGCCAGCGAGCGCGCGGGCAGTTCGACGCGGACGATCTCGTCGTTCTTTTCGGTGACGAGGACGCGGATCTTCTGAGCTCGTGTCACGATTTCTCCTTTCTTCGGGGTGACGGGATCGGCTTCGAGCCCGAGGCGCTCCACCGCCGCGAGCACGCCGCTGGTGGTGCGCAGGGCCCACAGGAACCACGGGGGCCCCGCCGCGCGGAAGGTCCACTTCTCCGCACCCAGCAGCTCGTCCAGCGAGGCCCGCACCCGCCACGGCGGAGGCTCCCGGAAGGGCGCCGCGAGGACCTTCGACAGTGCCGGGAGCTTGTCCTGCATGGGCGCAAGCTTCTCCCGGGAAAATCCGAGAGCGCAGAAAAGGTTGAGGGTCTCGCTGGGCGTGAGCTCGGCCTCGCTCAAGAGCACGCGCGCCGCCTGCTTTTCTCCGGCGCCGAAGCGAAAGACCGAGCCGCAGTCGTAGAGCACGAGCTGTTGCCGCTCGACGAGGTAGGCCCAGTTACTGGCGTGGAGGTCGGCGTGCACCAGCCCGGAGACGGTCACCATGTGCCGGAGCACACCGAGGAGCTTCTGCGCCAGCTCGCTGCGTTCCTCGGCCGGAAGACGAAGGAGCTCGTCCACCCCGAGGCCCGGGACGTACTCCTGCACGAGCAGGTCGGAGCGCGAGTGCTCCTTGAGGACGCGTGGGACTTTAACCCCGATGCTCCCGAGGTCGGCGCGCAGCTGCTCCTGCCACTGCGCCTCCCGCGAGTAATCCAGCTCTCCGGCGAGCGAGGAGCGCAAAAACTTTTCGAAGGCCTCGACGTCGAAGTCACTGCCCTGCAAGGCCCGGACCCCCCGCAAAGACAGCAGCAGCAGCTGCAGCTGCGACTCCACTTCTTGCGCCACGCCCGGCAGCTGGGTCTTGATGGCCACCAGCTCGCCCGTCTTGAGCCTGGCCACGTTGACCTGCCCGAGCGAGGCGACGTGCACCTCGTCGGTGAACTCGTCGATCTGCGCACTGAGGGCAGGCGCCTGCAGCGCCACTCGCGCTCGCACGAAGCTCAGGGGGAGTTTTTGCTTGCCGACGAACTCGGTGCCCTTCCCGCGGTGCTGCGGCAGGTTCTGCACCAGCTTGCGCGTCAGTCCCGGCATGGTGGCAAAGGCATCGACCAGCAACTCCGCCGCGCGCTGCTGGCGGCGCAGCCGACCGCGCCCGAGGGCCCAGCTGAGTCGAAAGAAGAAATTGATGAAGACGGCGATGGAGCGCAAGTGTTCCCTCGAGATGAGTAGGAATATCTTACGCGAGAAATAGAAAGGCCCCAATCGGGGCCTTGCTAAAAAAAAATTCGAGGGAACTACTGGCGAGTGGCGCCGGCCTCAGACTCGAGGGCCACGGCATTGGATGAGTCGTCGGGAAGATTTTTGAGAACCTTTTCGACTTCTTCTTTAGAAATCTTGCCTTCGGCAAGGAGACGGTCGCGCAGGCGGACGTCGAGGAGTTTTTCTTCAAGGGCCTTACGTAGTTTCATGATTGACCTCGCTTAGAGGGGCTTAAGGTAACAACTTCAGACCACGCTGTAAACCATAACGCTTAGTGCCAGTACTTCGGAGGGTCTTCCTCATCTTTGACCAGACGCAAATGCTGCGCACTGGCATTTTTTCTGGGATTTGGGCCCTTCTTACTGCCCTCTCGAAACCACCAGGAAATGGCCGGCAGCCCTTGAAAGCGGATAAGTAAAAAACCCGTCAGCATCGAAAAGAGATGGCCCCAGGAGGCCGGGTTTCCGGAGAAGAGACCGAGGTAGAGCTCCACCGCCGCGATGATGAGGCAGAAGTAGCGCGCCTTCACCGGGAAGGCGAACATCATGTAGAACTGCCGGTCGGGGTAGAGCACGGCGTAGGCAACACAGAGCGAGTAGGTTAGGCCCGCGCTTCCCACCAGCACACCTCCACCCAGCCAAGTGCCGCGCAGGATGAGTGAGGCGAAGAGCGCGTAGCACAGGCCCGCGGCGAACACCGCGGTCAGCAGGAATTTCAGGTAGACGCGGGTTCCCCAGGAGCGCTCGAGCTCGCTTCCGATGAACCACAGCGCGAGGCCGTTGAAGAGCACGGACATGAGATGCGCCTCGACCCAGGGGTAGGTGAAGAGAGTGTGAACTCGCAACGGAAAGAGCGCCGAAGGCACCAGGCCGAAGAGCTGCACCAGCGAGAACATGCCCAGCGCCTGCCCCAGAGAGTGGGCGATGAAGAGTGCCACGAGCACGATGAGCAGGTACTTGTTCGCCTTCGTGATCGGCGGCGCTTGCATCTGTGACATCAGTGTCTCCCCGTTGAAATCTCAATCAGCACTCCACCGGTGCTCTTGGGATGAATGAAGTTCACCAGGCAACCGCCGGCGCCCGTGCGGGCCTGCGGGTAAATGAACCGGTAGCCCTTCGACTCGAGTTCTTTTTGTTTCGCGTGCACGTCGGGGACTTTGAAGCAGAGGTGGTGGAGCCCCTCGCCGTTTTTCGCGATGAACTTTCCGATGGGAGTTTCCGGGCCCGTGGGCTCCAGCAGCTCGAGGTGGGCGTGAGCGTCGATGGGCGCGAAGGCCGTGGTGACGCCCTGATCACTCACCACTTCTCGCTCCGGAGAGAAGCGCAGCCCCAGGTCTTCCCAGACCCTGATGCGCTCAAGGGAACTCACGGCGATGGCGATGTGGTCCAGTAGGCAATCGTTTAGCTCGGGTAACATGGAAACCTCCGAGACCATTATGCCTCGAAGCTTCCCCGGCGGCTAGAGTTGTGGTGGGTCGATCGCCTCCGCACAGGCGTCGGGTGCGTTGGGGTTGAAGTTCGGATTCAGACCCGCCGGAGGTGGCTGACACGTACCGGCCTTGCACTCGCCGAACTCCTGGGTGTTGTAGCAGCGCTTGGCGCAGGTGACGTTCCCCTGCGGATCGGTTCCCGTCTTCACAATGTAGCAGTTGGTGACCGTCGACTTCTGGCACCACTCTTTGGCGATGCAGAACTGGCCGTAGGGCTTGTTACACAGCACCGGCGGGTCGAGGGTGTTGTCGTGCACGCTGCAGCGGCCCGTCGAGAGGTTGCAGCACAGGCTCGAGCACTCGAAGTCCGAGCTGCAGGCCGCACCGATCGGCGAGTTCCCGACGGTGTCAGCCTGCTCTACGCACTGGGTGACGAGGTCGGTGCTCCAGCAGCGCGAGTTGTAGCAGCACTCGCCGCTGCCGCACTGGTTCGAGTTGGTGCAGGTCTTAAAATTCGAGTAGAGGTAGTCCTGGTTCTGACCCACGATCTGTGTGGGGCGCACCAGCTGCAGCACCACCTCATTGGTCTCGGCCATGACGACGTCGACGCCGTCGTTGTTCGTCGCGAGGATCTCGATCTTTCCGGAGGCGTTGCACGACCCGATGTGCTCGCCCTGGTAGTTCACGCTCTGGACGCGTGCGCTGCAGCCGTCGACGTACTCGGTGGCACCGCCGATGGGCTGCGTGACCACTTCCTTGAAGCCCTGGTCTCCGAGTTCGCTGCGCAGGTAGCGGATCCCCGTCCCGAGGTCGAGACGCGTGAGCCGCGGGAAGAGCTTGGAGGCGTGCAGGTGCTGGCGGTCCATCCGCACCGCAAAGCGCAGCGACTCACTCACGTCGGAGGCGTCGATGAGGTTCAGCACCGATGGAAAATCAAACAGTCCCGTGGGCCCGAAGACGGCGTCCTCGCGGACTTCCCAGTTCTGCGCGTTGATGGCCTTGAAGGGCCCGAGATAGCGCACCGGAGTCTGCGTGAGGATGGTGCCGCTGGCGTTGCGCACGGTGAGGTTCCCAGTCTGGTTCCAGAGGTTAAAGAAGAGGTTGTCGACGCCGGTGCCACCGGGCACGTTGAAGGCCACGCCGGTGGTGATGGTCGTGACCGGATTACTGCCGCCGATCCCCTTGTCCGGTAGACACCGATTGATAAGATCATCCACCGCCTGGTGGTAATAGCCGAGCTTGCCCGCCGTGAGATTGATCGCCGGCAGCGTGGGGT
>DAIPJL010000247.1:0-2947 GCA_036770305.1 Bacteriovoracaceae bacterium
CTTTGTGACTGATGACCGTGCGGCCTAGCTTGCCGACGAGCTGGGAGACGGAGGTCCCGAAGAGGGTCCCCGTCGGGTTGAACTCGACGATGCCCTCCGCCTCGATCGCGTCCTCGAGGACGAGCACGTAGTTGGCGGGGAGGGCGTTGCGACGGACGTCGTAGGGGAGCAGGAGGTTCAGGATGAAGCGATCGTGGTACATGCCGGTGCGCCGATCCTTCACCGGGTAGATGAGCTTGTAGGTTTTGAGGTAACTCACCTTCCCGCGCGCCACGAGGCCCAGGCCCAGGCCGAAGCGCACGTACATGGTGTCTTCGACGAGGAACTTATCGTCGTCGCCGGTCTGCCACTGGTTCGGCGTGATGTCGCGGCCGAAGGTGATCTCGACCTCTCCGACGATGTTTCGTTCGATGCCGACCTGGTCCCCGGTGACGGTGATCTTGTCGAAGCTCGCGGCGACGCCCTGGAGGGCCTTGACCGCCAGCATCTCCAGGGTCTGGTAGACCGGGCGCAGGATCTGCAGGAGTTCCTGGCCATAGTTCTGCGTGTGTTCGCTGAAGGTCCCGCGGCGCAGCTGTCCGTCGCGGACGGCACCGTCCGCGCTCGAGACGTTTCGGTCGAAGGCCAGGAGCGGGAATTCGGCTTCGAGCTCGAAGGCCCTCACGAGGTCGTTGCGCCGGGAGATGAGCTTCTCGGCCAGCAGGGGCCTGAGCGCGAGGGGCCAGCCGCCGAAAGCGATCGCCTCCTCGATCTGCGGCCGTGAGAGCCGCGCGATCCGGCGGGCCATCCACTTCAGGTCACTGTAGGTGACGTGCTGGAAGCCCGTGTTGCGCTGGAAGGAGCGGTAGTTCAGAGAAAGTCTTCCGTCGGTACTCTTGGTGATCATCGTCCAGGGCATCGCTCCCGGGCGCTCGGGCCCAAAGCGGCCAAAGGAGTAGCCCATGTCGTGCTGGAGGTGGAAGAGGTCGTAGTCGCCGTCGGCGCGCGGCTTCAGGACGAGCTTATTGTTCTCCGCTTCTTTGATGTCGGCGTTGCCGATCCACATGTTAAAGAGCAGCATCGCTCGCGCGTCCCGCCGGTCCTGCTTATCCACGCGGCCCCAGGCCCAAGGCCCCGCGCGCAGGAGAGCATTGGGCTTGGTCTCCATGATGACTTCCGTGAACACCACGAAGCGCCGGCCCTGTTCGTCGACGCCGACCTCCTTGACGTAGCGGTCGAAGTCGAAGTTTTCGAAGTACTCGTTCCACTCCTTCTTGATGTCCCGCAACTCGACCTTCTTCGGAAGGTACATCTTGAAGTCGCGCGCGTAGCGGGTGATGTCGACGTGGTAGCCGAGCGAGGCCATCAGCAGGCCGGCGGTGATCTCCGAATGCACCTCGGCGCCGACCTTGATCTTGAAGGTCGTTTTCACGCCGTTGACGTCAGCGGTGACGTCGATCTTCGGCTTCGTCTGGGTCCGACGGACTTTCTTGAAGGTCGCCTCGCCCTCGGGGAACACGATCTCGATGCCTTCGTAGAGCGGCATCTTCCCGGCGGCGAGATCACTGATGCGCACGTCCTCGATCGCGTGGTCCTCGTACAAAGAAGTCCGCTTCGCCGGATTCAGGGTCGAGAGGTCGACCCCACGGGCCTTGAGTTCGTCGAGCTCCTGGCGGCTGAAGAATGACCGCCGGTCTTGGTCGTAGAGGTCGCTGGCCTCGCTCAAGGGCGGGGCCGACTTCTGGATACTCCAACTTTTCAGGAAGGCGCGGGCGTACTCGTAGACCAGGCGCGGATCAATGATCAGGCCCTCGACCTTCGTGGTGAACTCCAGCTCGAGGATGTCACGGGCGAGGACCAGGGCCTGGCCCTCGTCGTTGGTGGCCTCCAGCTCGTCGATCTTCTTGAGGAGGTAGTTATAGAGTCGCAGGAGGTCCTCTTCCTCTAGTTCGCGGGCGATGCGCTCCGGCCTGCGCTCCTCTAACAGACGAAGCTGACGCTCGAGCGTGGTGGCGATTTCCTGTCGTCGCTGGAGGATCTCTTGGCGTAAGAGCCTGATTTTACCGCGGTCTAACTCACCCGCGTGCATGATGGAACGCTCGAGCTCACCTTGAAACTGTGGCCCCAGAGGCACCACGGATGCCCATAGATTCGAAGAGATCACGAGTGCAATGAGCGCAAAGCAATGAAATTTCATGTTGCGAATCCAAGAGTAGAGGGGACGCCTCATCATAGTCTCCTTGGTCGTGAGGCGTGCGGGGCGAGTAAGTTTTTCAGAGATGCCTCACCCTCTTCCGAGGTTGGGGCAAAATTCTAATCAACTGAATTTGCTCTTTGCTAGGAAGCATGACCTTAGGTCTTGCGGGAAAATTATGCTGACTATGGGTCATCGCGAAAAACTTGTCTTGGCCATGTCCAATGCAATGTGCTATTGGAAGCCACTTTTTCTTTAACCAAACAAACGGCCTTCGGGCCCAACAAGGGATAACAATGCTTAATCTGAGACCTATCGACCTCATTAAGTTTTGTGTTGTATCGACACTTGTTCTTTCGCCACTGGCGCAAGCGCAACGTAACGGCAACGCAAATGGAAATGCGAACGGAGGCTCCTCCGTCGGCGGCTCCAATGGTAATTCAAACGGCAACTCCACTGGCGGCTCGTCAGTCGGTGGTACCACTGGTTCATCAACCGGCGGAACAAGCACAACGGGTTCTTCAACCGGCGGCTTCAACGGTGGCAACAACGGCAACGGCGTTGGCAACACCGGCCCAGGTAACCAGGGTAATGACTCTTCAAACGGTAATGCCGGCGGCACCACAGGTTCAACCACTGGCGGCTCAAGCACGACTGGCGGTACCAACGGTAACGCTAACGGCAACAGCAACGGCGGCACCACCGGCGGTAACGGCACAACTGGTTCATCAACTGGTGGCTCGAACGGCAACGGTACCGGCGGTTCTGTTGGTA
>DAIPJL010000248.1:0-2905 GCA_036770305.1 Bacteriovoracaceae bacterium
CTCGTGGAACTCCGAGCCGTCCACGAGGCGCGCGATGATCTCGCGCACGTCGAAGGGCTTGCGCGTGTCGCGCGAGAGGATGCCGTAGATGTCGTCAGCGGGGTAGAGCGGCGCCTTCACGGCTTCGCGGATGAACTTCCCGGGGTGGGTCGGTCGGTAGTTCAGGGTCGCGACCACGTGGCGGCACTTCGCCAGCGCTTCTTCCTCGTTCTCTGCGAAGTGGTCCGCCACTCCGGACTTCGTGGTGTGCACGACGGCGCCACCGAGGTCCTCGGCGCTCACCTCTTCGCCCGTGGCGGCCTTCACCAGCGGTGGCCCTCCGAGGAAGATGGTGCCGTTGTTCTTCACGATGATGGTCTCGTCGCTCATGGCCGGCACGTAGGCGCCGCCGGCCGTGCAGGAGCCAAGCACCACCGCGATCTGCGGGATGCCCTGGGCGCTCATCTGCGCCTGATTAAAAAAGATTCTCCCGAAGTGCTCCTTGTCCGGGAACACTTCGTCCTGCTTCGGCAGGAAAGCGCCGCCGGAGTCCACTAGGTAGATGCACGGGAGGTGGTTTTCGCGGGCGATCTCTTGGGCGCGCAGGTGCTTCTTTACGGTGAGCGGGAAGTAGGTGCCGCCCTTCACCGTCGCGTCGTTGGCGACAAAGAGGCATTCGACGCCGTGGACGAGGCCGATGCCCGTCACCACGCCCGCCGCCGGTACGTCGTCTTCGTAAACGCCGTCAGCCGCAAGAACGCTTAGCTCGAGAAAGGGCGTGCCAGGATCAAGAACTCGCTCGATGCGCTCACGGGCCAAGAGCTTACCCCGAGAAGCATGTTTCTTAATCGCCTCGGCACCACCACCAGCACGGGCCTTCTCAAGCCTCGCTGCGAGTTCCCGCGAGAGCGTGAGGTTGTGTTCCCGGTTGAGTTTCGAATCCTCGTCCTGGGCACGATACGAACTTGCCAGAGGTTGCATAATGGCCACCTAAGTTGAAGAAAATTGATAGCTTATGGTATCGAGTTGGAGTTATCGTGGCAACTATTCGCCCAGCACAAAGGGCCACTTGTGCGCCTTCAAGCCGTTTAAAACATACTGGATGTAGTACTGGGACTCTCGTTTAAGGTCTGCCCCCGCGTCGGACCTCATTTCACCGGTTGCTGCATCCCACAAAAACTCATGAGTCACACTATCCTCAATCCATTTGGTGACTCTCTCGCCTGAGACATACTGCCAATCAGGTCGCAAAAAATGCAGGGCACGGCCTGCAGTGGGCGCGAAAGCAGATTCACCTAAGGCGTTCAGACCATTTTCGGGCAGCTCAAGCAAATCCATCACCGTGGCCGGAAGATCGATGTGCTGAGTGACTTTCACAGGAGCGACTAACTTCTGGCGTGGATGATAGATGATCAGTGGAACGCGATAAGCCCCTAGCGAATTAAGAAATTTTTTCTGAGATAACTTTTGAGTGTGATCCGCCGTGATGATGAAATACGTATTTTCAAACCACGCCGTGTCTCGTGCGCTCTGGAAGAACTGGCGCAGCATCTCATCAACGTATCCGATACTTTCGTGGATCTCGAGATGGCCCTTAGGAAATCTCCCTCGGTACTCCTCTGGAATCGTATAAGGCTGATGAGAAGTGAGGGTGAATACTCCCGTGAAGAAGGGCGCCGGCAGCTTCGAAAGCTCACTCACAGTGAATTGTAAAAATGGACCGTCAAAAATCCCCCACTGCCCGTCAAAATCTCCCGGCTTTTCCGGAAAATCTCCTCGCGAGACATAGCGCTTAAAACCATGGGAAAGGGTGTAGGAGTCAAAGCCCATGCTACCACGAGGGGCACCGTGGAAGAACACGTTCTCGTATCCTTGTTCTCGCAGCTTCGTCGCGAGGCCTATCAGAGGCATGCTCTGGGAGGGAGACTTCGAAAAGGGGATTTCCTGAACCGACGGGACCCCATCCAGCAATGAACTCAGGACTTCAATCGACCGTCTTCCGTTGGCAAAGTGCCTTTCAAAGAACGCACCTTTATCTGCGAGTTCTTTCAGAAAAGGGGTAAACCCCTCCTCAAAGTATTCGAGAGATACGCTTTCCAAAATAACAAGAACGACGTTTTGCCTGGGAATACCCTTCGCGCTCGCAGCGCCTCTCCTCTCGAGCAGAGCTGTTTTCAGTTCGTCATCAGTGAACCAATTTTTTTTCTGTAACTTCGGCGCATTGAACGTTCTTAAAAAATGATAAGGGGAATTGAGAGTGAGCTGACCGAGCTCGTTGGCGCCTTGAGTAAAGGCTGTTTGAATATGAATGGATTTGTGCTGAAGTCCGCCGCGGATTGCAATGAAGCTTAAGGCTCCGATAACTAAAAAAACGATGACACTTCCCCGAAATGAAAGTCTTTTTTCAGTAAGTAGCGAAGAGACTTTCTCCTCCGCCCACCAAACGAGGGCGCAGAGTAAGATGATAGTGAAAGGGACATACCAATAATAGATGGTGATCTGACTGGCCTGACGTATTACATCTAGTCCGAGAGATTGAAAGAACTCAAGGGTGAGCCTCTTGCCTGTGAACGTATAGAGCTCTACATCCGAAGCGGCTGCAATAAGAAACGAGCCATGCACGAGGATGAAGAGGGCCCGCTCGAATCGAAATCTAGAAGGTAAAAACAGAGCTATTAGAAAGGGCGATGATACCCACGTGAGAGCGGAGATATCAAAACGCAACCCCTCTACAAAGCACCTAAAAATCTGCTCGCTCGGGAATGCTCGATACTGCTCCATAAAACGAACGACAAAGGCCACTCGCAGGAGCGTGTACAGCACCATCAAAATCGAAAGTCGAATGATGAGTATGTTCAGCCGTTTTACATTCATGGCAAAAAAAAAGCCCTCTTTCGAGGGCTTTTTAAAAAGGTGGGTGCATCTT
>DAIPJL010000249.1:0-2894 GCA_036770305.1 Bacteriovoracaceae bacterium
GGCCCTCTTCGCCTCGCAGTGTTCAGCTGGTTACTGCTCGCGGGTAGAAGCCCGGCGTTCGGTACCGAGGGGTATGACAAAGAATTCCTCGAACTCAAGAGACTCGAGACGTCGGTCCTGGAGTTGCTGCGCTTTCGCTACCACGAAAAGTTTCAGATTAAATCGAACAACAGCTACAAGCTCGTGCTCGAAGACCAGATCGGTGACCTTTGGCTCTTCAAGGCCGGTGCCCACAGTGCCAAAGACGGCGCCCACATCGTCTATCAGATCTACTCCTATCTCGGCGTCGACACCCCCGAGACTTTTCTCGTCACCCTCCCCATCAATGGACAGCCGGTCCCCGGCTCCCTGCAGCGGCTGATCAGAACAAGGCCGCGCCGAGAGCACGTCCCCTACTGCGACTTCAGCGCCGCCACTCATCACTACCTCTTCGTCAACCACCTGCTCTCCTGGCTCATCCTCAACAACCACGTCCATCCAGGCCAGTTCGTCGAACCTCTGGTCACGGACGCGCAGACCAGCGAACTCGTCCGGATCGACAATTCGATCAACTGGTTCTTGATCGACGAAGATGGCCTGGGCCCTTACTTCACGGCGCATACGGTCCAGCACATTCCGCGCGCCGGGTTTCAATCGCTGTGGCTGAGCTACCTCTCGCAGTTTGACCTTCCTCGCACGGCCTCTGCGAAGACCGGGAAACTTCGTCTGGAGGAAGCTCGCCTGCGCGAGATGCTCAAGCCGCGAAAAAAAATCCAACTCGAGGCGGCGGAGCTCCTGGCCGTCGTGGAACTCTACCAGGCCCTCCCGGACGAGTTCCTGCGCGGCCTTTTCGCTGGTCCGGCCGCGACGAACTTCTCTCACCTCGCCAACCCCTCCACGCTCACCACTGCGCTCAAGTACCCGACCCTCGTGACACCCGAGCGCGTCGCGGCTTTCGTGGACAAGCTCCTCGTGCGCAAGGCAAAGGCGCGGGACAACTACCTCGCGTTCCTAGAAGATCTCTCGCGCTTCACGCAGATTCCCGTTCCGCGCTCGTCGACGCTTCCGCGGCTACGAGAGCGCAACCTGAAGCGCTTCCGCGAGAAGCGCCAGCAGCTCGAGAAGACGCGGCAGACGGCGCTCCACGCCGCAACGGAGCCGCAGGCCGACATCCGCGTCGCCCTCTCCTTCCGGCTCTACGAAGTCATCGAATCTCTCTCGAGCAGCGCCTTCGTGCAGCGTCCGCAGGACCGCATCCATCACCTGAAGAAGATCCAGCAGGCGCTGCGAGAGATAACGGTGCCGCCGCAGTACCCACAGGAGCAGGCCGCACGAGAGAGGGCCCTGAAGAACATGGCGCAGCTCACCAGAGAAGTCGAGGAGACCGATAGTTTCCTGAGCGTGTACCGCAAGACCTTGCACTTCCACGAGCTCTTCGAATGAGCGTTGCCTTCGTCTCGCCTCAGCTCATCGTCGCACTCACCCTCGGGTCATGCCTCGTCACCGCAAGCTCGCGGATTGTTCTCCAGCGAGGGTTTCGCTACTCGAACTCACTGACGGCGATGGTTTGCACTTTGTTTTTTGGCTGGATCGCTCTTGGCACACTCTGTGCGGTCTTTTGGAAGGATCAACGGTGGAGCTCCCAGGGCTTGCTCTTCTTCGCAGGCATCGGCATCGTCGCCCCTCCGGTCGTTCGTTTTCTTACTTATATTGGCGTCGAAAAGGTTGGCCCCTCACGCGCCGACGCCGTCCGCTCGCTCACCCCGCTCTTCGCGCTGGGATTCGCAGGCCTCTTCGCCGAGCAGGTCACGCGCTTTTCCTGGGCGGCGACACTGCTGGTGATCGCCGGCGTCTGGCTCATCGGACGCGACGGCAAAAAGCGAGCTGGAGTCTTCAGTCCCCAGCACCTCCTCTATCCCTTCACCGCGGCGGTCATCGCTGGTCTGATCGCGAACCTCCGCAAGCTCGGGACGAGCCTCGAAATCACCCCCATGCTCGCGGCGTTCACGGCCGCGTCTTCCGCGCTGGTGGTCTTCTCGCTCTTCCTCCTCGTGACGCAGAAGTGGAAGAAGCTCCTGCTGCCGCGGCAAGCGGTGCTCCCGATGGTCAGCGCGGGTGTGCTCGTCTCCGCGACGGACGTCCTCGACCTCGTGCTGCTCAAGGTCTCCAAGGTCTCCGTCATCTCTCCGCTGCTCGCGACGACGCCACTCTTCGTGATCCTACTCTCGGCCATCTTCCTTCGAGGCATCGAGCAGCTCACTGCGAACCTCGTCGCCGGCGCCCTCGCCATCAGCACGGGCGTCATCATCCTTTACCTCGGTCTCGTGCCATGATCCGCCGCTACCTCGACGCCACCTTCGAGCTCCCGACTCACCCGCAACGCGTGGACCTGGCCCACCCCTACCGGCCCTGTGGCTGTGGCGTGAAGCTCGACGTCGACGGGATCGTCGCACCGACGCTCGCGCGCCTGGAGACGGAAGACGAGAGAACGAGGAGCTTCGGCGCCGCTCGCCGGCGCGACGCCTTCGTCTCTCGGCGGGCGCCGCACTTCCTCACGCGCGCCCTGAACTCCGCCGCGGCTCCCTGGTGCGAACTCCCCCGGCGTTCCGGAGGGGCCCTCGCCGTTGTCGAACTCACGAGCCTCGGCGCGCACGCCGATCTCCAGGCGAAGTTCCACGCTCTGCAGGCGGAGAAGTTCATGCGCCTTTCGGAACTAACGCCGGGACTGTCCTTCGCCAAGGGCCATAGCATCGAAGCGGGCCTCGACTTCACCGTCCTCGACTTCTTCTCCCTTGGGGAGACGCAAGACTCATACTTCGCCCTCAACAACGACACCATCGTTACCTGCGACTCCGTGCTCCACCCCCACGCCTGGGAAAGCGTCTTCACCAGCTTCAACAACGCACTCAACGACC
>DAIPJL010000250.1:0-2888 GCA_036770305.1 Bacteriovoracaceae bacterium
GTTAAAGCACGGGTTGTTAGCGTGCACGCTATTCGAGATGTCGATGAACCTCGGACGCTCGCTGCCGTAGCGGAGGTACTTGAGCTGCTTGAGCGTGTCCGTGACGATGCGCGCGGCTCCCTGCTGGACCAGGAAGATCCGGTCCGTCACCGTCATGATCGCGTCGGGGTTGCGGCGCTTCATGATGGCGCGCACCTCGAAGAGCTCGTAGTAGGTGATCTCGAGGAGCCGCTTGCAGATGAGGTAGAACGACTGCTCGGTCTTGTCATCGCGCAGATCCATGAACTTCCGCACGCGCTTCGAGAACTCGTAGGCGAACCAGTACTCGCGCTTCACGGTGTACCAGGTGAGCACCCGCAGCACGAGGGCCCCAATGAAAAAGAGCACCATCGTCGGCATGAGAAGGTCCGTGGCGAAGACCACGACTCCGTCGACCAGCTTCTGGACAAATTCTTGGCTAAGCATGACTCACCCCTAGTCCTTCAGATTAAATTTGATGATCACTTTCTGAGACTTCTCACAGTTAAACTTGGCGCAGTATTCGTTGTGCGAAAGGCCCGAGGCGATGTCGCGGCCCTTGACCTCTTCGGCCAGGAAGCTGCGGCCCGTCACCTTCACCAGAGGCAGCAGCTCCTTCTGGTGCTCGTAGACCATGTTGTTCTTGTCGAAGATGTAGCTGAAGATCGACTTCGCCCGGTTGTACGAGAGGTCGAGGTTGTAGCTGATGGCCGTCTTATCCTCGTCCTTGAGGCTCTGCGGGTCGACGTAGCGGCCCTGGTAGGTCGGAGACGAGAAGCCGATGATCTCCACCGACGAGATTTCCTTGGCGACCTTCGGGTCTTCGAGGAGGCTCTTCGAGTAGGTCGGCACGAACTTCTGCAGGATCTGTTTCATGTTCCCCTTCAGGTCCGCCTTTCCGGTGTCGAAGTACTCGTCGCCGAAGTTGATCGTCACGTCGCCGGTCTTCCCGTCGACCCCGGCCTTGATGCCGTTCTTCGCGAGGTTGTCCGCGATCTTCTTGGCGAGCGCCTTCTTGGCGTTCGCCAGTTCCTGGGCGCGCTTGAGGTCACCGCTCAGGCCCTCCTTCTCCTTCTGCAGCTTGTCCACCGCGGCGAGGTAGCGGCCGTGGTCGGCCTGGGCCTGGGCGAGCTTCTCTTTGTAGCCGGCGGCTTCCTTCGTCGCCTGGCCGAGCTGGTCTTTCGCCTGGTCGATCTCGCTCTTCAGGGCCGCGAGCTTGCCGTCCAGGGCGAGCTTCTCCTTGGCCATCTTGTCCTTGAACTCGCCGAGGCGCTTGAGCTTCTCCTGGGCGCTGGCCTTCTCCTGCTCGAGCTGGCCTTCGAGGGCCGCGCGCTCGGCGTTGAGCTTGTCGTTGAACTTCTGCTTCATGTCGGCCATCTGCTGCTCGTGGCCCTTGCTCAGGGCCTCGAGGTCGGCCTGGAGCTTGGCCTTCATGGCCTCTTCCTGGGCGAGCTTGCTGTTCGCCTCCTTGAGTTCGCCGGAGGCCGCGGCGAGTTTCTGATTGATCTCCGCGACGCTGGCGTTCATCTGCTGCGTCTGCGCCTGGAGGTCACTGACCTTCTTGGCGTTCTCGAGCTTGAGCATGACGATCTTGCGGTTGAGCTCCGTCTTCGAGCTCTCGGCGCTCGAGTAGGTCTTCTCGAGCTCCTTGATCTTCGCCGCGAGGTTCTGGTTCAGGTCCTGGATCTTGGCGTTGTGCGACTGGATGACCTGGGACTTCTCGCGGATCTCGCCCTGGAGGCTCGCCACCTGCTGCCTGCGCTCTTCGAGGACCTTCTGCTTCTCGCTGATCTCGCGCAGCTGCGCGGCGATCTGCTGCTCTTTCTGGCCGAGCTCCTTGGCGCGCTCCTGGATCTCCGCGTTCTGCTGGGAGATCGTCGTGTCCATCTCCTTGATCGCGTCGTTCTTCTTCACGATGAGCTCGTCGCGCAGCTTCACCTTCTTCTTCGACAGGAGGTTGGTGTTGATGATGTTGCGGACCATCTGCTGGTACTGGTTGAGGGCCTGGGCCTTCGCCGCGTTCTCCTGCGCCTGCGCTTCGAGCTGGCGCTTCTCCGCGTGCGCCTCTTCCTGGAGCAGACTGAGCTTGCCCATCAGCTCCTCGTACATCTTCGCCTCGTCTTCGCTCGCCTCCTTGGCGAGGTAGTCGTCCTTGAGGGCGTTGTAGGCCTGCAGCTGCTTCTTCAGATCCTGGGCCTCGGCCTGCAGCCGGCGCTGCTCGATGATCTGCTGGACGCTCGAGGTCCCGCTGCGCAGGCTCGCGACCACGTACAAGAGGAGGAAGACCACGCACAGGACCATGAACAGGTCCGAGTAGGAGGTCCAGAAGGCGCCGTCGTCGCCGTGCTTGGCCTTTAGCTTCTGATAGTCAAAACCCATGTGCTCGACTCGCTGGTGATGGTTTGGCAGGAAAGAGTTCGGATGAAGTTACCACCCCCGCCCAAGGGCCCGCGGAATTTGTTGAATCCCCGGGGAATCGCCGACTTGCCCTCGTCCCCCTTGTCAGGGCCGTCAAGAAAACAGCGGATCCACTGGCAAAAAATGGTGGCGGCGCAAGCGCGCTGAAACATGGCCCGAGAGCTTAGGAGCTACGCGAACCCCGGCACGACGAAGTTCTCCCCGGCGCGGCTGGCCCACTCGGGCAACGGCCGCAGGCGCTGCATGAGCACGCCCTGGCCCGCGAGGGCCAGTAGGAACGAGTCGAAGGCCTTCGGGTGGCGGATGAGGAGCTCGAAGTCGCGCTCGTAGATGAAGAGCTGCAGCTGCTCCTCGATGCCGCGGATGAGGGTCTCGCGGGCCATGCTCTGCAGGTCGAGGTCGAAGAGCTGGAGCAGCTGGAACTTGCCGACGAGGCGCGCGCGGTAGAGCTC
>DAIPJL010000251.1:0-2888 GCA_036770305.1 Bacteriovoracaceae bacterium
ATCGAGAAGCTGCCGAAGTCCATCGGCATCATCGGCGCCGGCGCCATCGGCGTCGAGTTCGCCTACTTCTGGAACGCCTTCGGCGTCGAGGTCAGCATCTTCGAGATGCAGAAGCACCTCCTGCCGATCGAGGACGAGGACTCGTCGCTGGAGGTCGAGAAGCACTATAAAAAACACGGCATCAAACTTCATCTTGGCGTAGAAAAAGTTAGTGCCAAGGACAACGGCAAAGACGTCACCATCACCTGCGTGGAAGGCGGCAAGACCGTCGAGCACAAGTTCGAGAAGGCGCTCATCGCCGTCGGCATGACCGGCAACGTCGAGGGCCTGGGCCTGGAGAAGATCGGCGTGAAGACCGAGCGCGGCTTCATCGCCGTCGACAAGTACTACCAGACCTCCGTGCCGGGCATCTACGCCATCGGCGACGTCTCGGGCCCACCGCTGCTCGCGCACGCGGCTTCGCACGAGGGCGTGCTGGCGGCCGAGCACCTCGCCGGTAAGGCCGTGCACGCCATCGACAAGATGAACATCCCCGGCTGTACGTACTGCCAGCCGCAGGTCGCCTCGGTGGGCCTCACCGAGCGCGCGTGCAAAGAGCAGAAGCTCGAGTACAAGGTCGGCAAGATTCCCTTCCAGGCCAACGGCAAGGCCGTGGCGAGCAACGAGAAGGACGGCTTCGTGAAAGTCATCACGGGCAAGCACGGCGAGCTGCTGGGGGCCCACATCGTCGGCACGCACGCCACCGAACTGATCCACGAGTACGTTCTCTTCCGCACCATGGAAGGGATCGATGAAGAAATTTTCGCCACCGTCCATCCGCACCCGACCCTGGGTGAGTTCTTGGGCGAAGCGGTGATGGCGGCCCGCGGTCGGGCCCTCAACTACTAGGAGTACAAAGTTATGGCACGCATTGAAGTCGTCATGCCCCAGATGGGCGAAAGCATCACCACCGGCACCATTACGAAGTGGCACAAGCAGGCCGGGGACATCATCGAACTCGACGCCATCCTCCTCGAGATCTCGACGGATAAAGTCGAATCCGAGATCCCTTCGCCGATCAAGGGCAAAGTGATGGAGCTGCTGTACCCCGAAGGCACGACTGTGGACGTCGGCCGTCCCATCGCCATCATCGAAGATGACCTGAGCGCCGCTGTCACTGCGGGAGCTCCGAAGGCCGCCGCTGCTACCGCACCCGCAGCAGCACCAGCAGCAGCTCCTGCGCACGCAGCTCCTGCGCACGCAGCTCCGGCCGCGGCGATGGTCGCGCACCAAGGTCACGCCGGTGAGTTCGCGAGTCCCGAAGGCCGTCGCTTCTACACGCCACTCGTCAAGGCGATGGCCCAGGAAGCGGGCATCCCACTTGCGGAGCTGGCGAACATCCAGGGCTCGGGCGCTGGTGGCCGCGTGAACAAGGAAGACCTCGAGCGCTACATGGCCTCGCGCAAGGGCGGTGCTCCTGCCGGAGCAATGGCCCCGGCCGCCAAAGTCGCCTCGGCGCCAGCACCGTCGGCGCTCCCCGCCGGCGGCGTCACCGTTGGTCGTACGGAAGTCATCCCGATGGACAACATGCGCAAGGCGATCGCTAAGAACATGGTGCTCTCGAAGCAGACGTCTCCCCACGTCAACTCCGTCGACGAGATCGACATGACGAAGCTCGTGAAGTTCCGCGAGAAGTTCAAGGACGAGTTCAAGAAGCGCGAGGGCATCAACCTCACGTATACCCACTTCATCCTCTACGCTCTCGTGCAGGCGCTCAAGGAGAACCCGCTGGTCAACGCCTCCGTCGACGGCGACAACATTGTCGTCAAGAAAGACATCAACCTCGGCTGCGCGGTAGCAGTCCCAGGAAACGGCCTGGTGGTGCCGGTCATTAAGAACGCCGGAGACCTGAACCTTACCGGCATCGCGCGCCAGCTGGACGTACTGGCCAACAAGGCCCGCAGCAAGAAGCTCACCATGGATGATCTCTCTGGTGGGACTTACACCTTCACCAACAACGGCTCCTTTGGCGTGCTCTTCGCTACCCCCGTGATCCTGCAGCCGCAGGTGGGCATCTTCGCCACCGGCGTCATCAAGAAGCGCGTGATGGTGATGGAGGACGACGTCATGGCCATCCGGAGCATGATGTACGGCACGCACACCTACGACCACCGCATCATCGACGGCGAGCTGGGCTCGAAGTTCCTCGCCAGCGTGAAGTGGCACCTCGAGAACATGAACCCTGAGGCACTGTTCTGATTATTATTTTTCTTTCTCTTTTCCTGGGCGATGCTCTCGCCCAGGATTTTGCCGCCCTCTTTCGTCCGGGCCGCGCTGGCACAGCCATTACTTTTGAAAGTACCCAATATGCGAATACTGAGTTTGAAGGGGAGACCCTTCAGAGCTCAAGTTGGCGAGCGCGCGGCAATGCTTTTGTTGCGACGGTGGGGACAAATGAATTTAGCGCCGGACTTGATGCGGGAGAGTTGAATCTTAATCATCCCGATGCACGTTTGAAGAATTATCGAACCATTCAAGGTCAGCTTGGCTGGCGTGCCACTGGAGAGAACACCCAGTCCCTCAGCCTAAGTTACGGCTCCGCTTCGGATAGGCCTTTTCAGAGTGAGCGCAATAATATAGCGAGTGCCAACTATCTCTATCGTTTCAACGAACGCTGGTGGGGGGCGGTCAATTGGTCGAATAACCGCAACTTCGCCAATAACGTTCCTCTCCCTGGTTTTTTCTACATCGCTGAAATGAGTCGTGAAGAAACTCTTCTTTTGGGGTTGCCTTTCGTACTGTGGCGCAAGCGCTATCAAAATGGTTTTCAGTGGAATTGGACTTCCTTTCTCCCGTGGAATCACCAGCTTGAGCTGGCCTATTTTTGGGGGCCATTTACCGGTGGGGGG
>DAIPJL010000252.1:0-2859 GCA_036770305.1 Bacteriovoracaceae bacterium
CTGCAGAGCTGGTAAATGATGGTGGGCTCGAGGGGGGTGAGGCGCTCGATGGTCGGGATCACCATCACCAAGGGGACCTTGCCACTCTTTTCGGGTGTGACGACCTGGTAAGAAAACTCCCAGGTGGCACCCTTTCCGTCGGAGACTTCGATCGTCGCCGTCGAGAGTTCACATCCACGCAGATTCTTTATCTTTGACTCCCGGATCTTGCCGCTCCACGGAGCCGGGGTCAGCTCCTGCAGGCGCCGCCGCTGTTCGGCTTGGCCTATCTCCCCCCAGCTGGCGTGGAGTGTCAGAGGGAGTAGAAGGGAAAAAAGCATGAAAATTTTCATAGGTTGATAGCACACCACGTCTGGCGCACTCCGTCCACACCCTCCCCCCTTGACCACCGATTCTCAATGGGATGAGAATGACGCCGCACACAGAGTGAAGGGCCCAAACCCGTTCTGGATGCCTGCCTCGGCCAGCAAGCTGATTCGCCATGAGGTCTTCATGAGCACGCAAAAAACTCCCGGTCCCGTTTCCCAATTTATGAACCACCATTACCGCCACTTCAACGCGGCCGCGATGATGGACGCCGTGAAGGGCTACGAAGCCCACCTCGCCGCCGGCGGCAAGATGATGGTCACCCTCGCCGGTGCCATGAGCACCGCGGAGCTCGGCCTTTCGCTCGCGGAGATGATCCGCCAGGGCAAGGTCCACGCGATCTCTTGCACCGGCGCGAACCTCGAGGAAGACATCTACAACCTCGTGGCCCACAACCACTACGAGCGCATCCCCGACTGGCGCGCGCTGACTCGTGAAGCCGAGCAGAAGCTCTACGACCGCCACCTCAACCGCGTCACCGACACGTGCATCCCCGAGGAAGAGGCCATGCGTAAAATCTGGCGCATCATGGCCGACGAGTGGACCGAGGCGGAGAAGAAGGGCGAGCGCTGCTTCCCCCACGAGTTCTTCTTCCGCGCCCTCAAGAAGGGCAAGTTCGCTCCGCACTACCAGATCGACCCGAAGAACTCCTGGATGCTCGCGGCGGCCGAGGCCAACATCCCGATGGTCGTCCCCGGCTGGGAAGACTCGACCCTCGGGAACATGTACGCCTCCTTCTGCATGCGCGGTGAGGTCAAGAACGTCCACACCGTGAAGACCGGCATCGAGTACATGACGAACCTCGCCACCTGGTACATCGAGACCGCCAAAACGTCATCGATCGGCTTCTTCCAGATCGGCGGCGGCATCGCCGGCGACTTCCCGATCTGCGTCGTGCCGATGATCCGCCAGGACCTCGAGCAGGACGACATCCGCCTCTGGGGCTACTTCTGCCAGATCTCCGATTCGACCACGTCTTACGGGTCGTACTCGGGCGCCGTGCCCAACGAGAAGATCACCTGGGGTAAGCTCTCCGTGAACACGCCGAGCTACATCGTCGAAAGCGACGCGACGATCGTTGCTCCCCTCATGTTCGCGCACATCCTGGGGTGGTAGGAGTGCAAAAAGATCAGCAGCTCGTGACGGCGCGAATGGTGTGGGGGGCACTGCAGGGGAGCATCGTCCTCTACGGCGCCCTCCTCTACGTGGCCCAGCGCCTCGCGCTGCTGGCATTCCCCCAGTCCGTGACGCCCATCGAAATGGCGGGGTTGGTCGCGCCGAGCATCTACGTCGTGAACCTGCTGGTGTTTCGCCGAAGGATGGCCCGTGCCCGAACGGGCCAGGAGAAATTCCTGGCCCACGTCATCTTCTGGGCCCTGAACGAAACCATCGTCGTGCTCGGCTTCGCGGCGAGCTACACGAACGAAGCTGGGAACGGGTTCTTCTACCTCACCAACGCTGCAGTAGCGCTCCTCGGTAATTTCCGCGCCTTTCCGAACTGGAAGACCGGACCCGTGAATAACTAACTCTTACTTCCCGCTCCTACGGGTAGACGTTCCTCGCTGGCTTCGTCAGCATGGACGTCTACCCAAGGAGCCCCATGAAATCTCTGATCTTTGTGTCCGCGCTATTCGTCGCCTCTCACGCCTTCGCCGCTCGCATCTTCTGCATGACCGAATTCCCCACCACCTCGATCATCGCCGAGGAAGACGGCGGGAAGCTCCGCGTGCAGGTGCTCCACCACAACGGCGTGGCCTACATGCCTCTCCACACGGGAGTCATGACCCCGAACGACCTTTCAACGCTGGAGCAGAAGGCCGGTCGCCTCAAGCAGCTCGGCGAAGCCTACGAACTCTCCTGGCCCGCTGAGAAGTGCGAGCGTTCGGGCAACGGGATCGTCACCTGCCTCGGAGGCGACACCGTGAACATCAACGGCGTCGAAGTGAAGCCCTGGGCTCTCTACACGCGCCAGCTGCGCTCGGAATCAGGTGTCGGCGTATTCGAGAACACCGAAGTCGGACTCATGATTGACGTCGCCGGCCAGACGGAGTCCTTCTCCATGGTCTACGAGCGCAGCGAGTGCGCGATCCAGTAATGTTTCTTTGATTGTCTTTATCGCAGCCGGGGTTTTAGAATGCTAGAGATCCTCTAAAACTCCGGACCGCGCATGAAAGACTACATCAAAGGCCTCGACGGACTGCGAGCAGTTGCGATCGCCTTCGTCGTCGTTCACCACGCGCACTACCTCACCAGCAACACCGCCATGAGTTCCGTGGCGAAGTTCCTCGGCAGCGGCGTCGACCTCTTTTTCATCATCTCCGGCTACCTCATCACGAATATTCTGGTCTCGGCGAAGGGCAAGCCAGACTTTTTCCGGCGCTTCTACTGGCGGCGCTTCCTCCGCATCGTGCCTCTCTACTACCTCGTCCTCGGTGTCGCCTTCTTCCTCGTCCCGCGACTACACTCTCCCCACCTCTCCAAGCTCCACGACAC
>DAIPJL010000253.1:0-2856 GCA_036770305.1 Bacteriovoracaceae bacterium
AGCAAGAGCCCCGTGAAGAGCGCGGAGGACTGTACCGTCGGCAGCGTGCGGTACACCAGCACCGTGCCGGCGTGCAGTGCCAGGCCCCCGTAGAAGAGCGAGCTCGAGACGGTGGGCCCTTCCATGGCGCGCGCGGGCCAGTGGAGGAAGGGGAACTGGGCGGACTTGCCGACGATCGCCAGCAGCAGAAGCAGGGTGAGGAGCGTGCTCCAGGAGGCCGGCAGCGCGGCCAGGTCGATGGCCAGCGGCAGCGCGCTCGAGGTCGTCGCCAGGTGGTGCGTGAGGATCGAACTCATGAGCAGCCCCACGTCGCACAGGCGGTAGGTCAGGAACACGCTCAGGGCGCTGCGGGCCACGCGCGTGCGATGGGGCGCGTAGGCGATGAGCAGGAAAGACGCTAGGCCCAGGAGCTCCCAGCCGGCGAAGAAGAGCTCGAGGGTGCCGGCGGTGAGCAGCACCCAGCCGCCGAGGTAGAACAGGCCCGCGTTGCGGAAGAAGTGCGCGCGGCCCGGGTCTCCCGCGAGGTAGCGCCGGGAGAAGCGCAGCACGGCGTAGTAGAGCAGCTGGAGCGTCGTGCCGGCGAGTGCGCTGAGCTCGTCGAAGCGGCCGTCGAAGTGCAGCGTGTGCGGCCCCAGTCGAAGCGCGCCGAGGCTCCAGGTGAGAGGCCCCTGCACGAGGAGGGCGCCGACGGCAGAGAGCAGCAGCAGCGAGGTGGCGTGGAGGAAGAGCTTCATGCGGCGGCCCCCGGAGCGAGCGGGGCCCACTGGCCCCGGCGGTACTGGAGGTAGTGCGCCTCTCCCGGTGCCCGGGCGAGCAGCAGCACCCAGCGGTTAGCGAACCAGCTCCGGAGCTCCGCACTTTCGGCGAAGACGGCGTCGAGCACGGCGGGGCGCTGCTCGATCACGAGCGTGAGGCGCACCGGCGTGTGGCGATCGATCATCTGCAGGGGCAGGCCGATGAGCAGGTCATCCTCACTGCCGTGGGAGAGGCCCACGAGGCCCGTGAGGTTCTGCGTCACCTTGCTGCCGGCGCTCCACTCGGGGTTGAGCCAGCGCGAGAAGGTGTAGTCGAGGTTGATGCCGGCGCACACCGGCACGATGGCCCGCAGCAGCTCGCGCAGCAGCTCTCCGGTGGCGTCCGCCTCCGGCGCGTAGGACTGCAGGAAGGTCCGCTGCGCCAGAGGCCTCGCGTGCAGCGGAGCGCGCGGGCCCACGATGCACAGAGCGTGGCCGCTGTGGCCTAGCTCGGGCCTTGGCTCGTGGGGCGCTCGCGTGCGCTCGGCCAGTAGCGCCGTGAGCTCCTCGTCGTCGGCGCTGAGGTCGAAGTCGCGGGCGCGCACGCGCGCCGCTTCGGCGAGCGCTCGGCGCATGGCCGCCAGAAACTGCTGCACTTCGGGCCTCTGGGCGTCGGCGCCGCTGAGGTAGGCGGTGAAGCGCTCGGCACCGGTGTCGTGGACGCCGGCGAGGAAGCGCGTCTGCGGCGCGAGGAAGATGCCGTGGCGAAGGGCCAGCTCGCGGCGCACCTCGGTTTGGTTGGCGAGCTGGCAGAAGAGCTGGGCGTTCAGCGCGCCCGAGCGGCCGCTGCAGGCGCCGCAGCCGTAGGCCACGAGGAAGGCGTTGTTCACCATCTGCGAGTGGTGGCCAATGAGCCAGACGTCGCGCGCGGCGAGCTCGGCGCTGCTGAGGGTCTTCAGCACGCTCGCCACGCGCCGGGCGGCAGCGGCGAGGTCGAGGCCTTCGCCCAGCGTGCGCACGGTGAAGAGCATCGGCTCGACGACGCTCACGAGCTCCGTCTCCGCAGGGGCACCTGCGCCGGCCCCGAGGCGCAGGAGCTCCGCGATGCCCGCGAAGAATCCGCGCGGCCTACTGAGCGGAAGCTCGTTTGCCTGTCGGGCGATGTAGCGCGCCGACGGCGTCACGGGCAGTGGGCAGTGCTTGTAGAACTTCGCCCTCGGGCCAAGCGCGAACTCCACGTCCATGGCGAAGAAGCCCGGCGACGAGGCCGTGGTGACCCCCGGAGACTGGCGCTCGAGGGCGGCGCGCAGGTGGCACTCGCGGTCGTCGATGCAAAAGACCGCCAGCTGCTCGATCTCTGGAGCTGCGGCGGGAGCGCTGGCCAGCGCCTCGAGGACGGCGCGGGCTTGGGTGAGCTCCCAGGCCTCCTGCCACACGAGCTTGAGGGACAGGTCCGTGTCCTCGCGAGTGAAGGACTGGTGTGCGTGCAGGTCCATGCGCCTAAAGCGCTCGAGGCCCTCGGGTGCCAGCGCCCGCGCCCAGCAGAGCTCGCTGAAGAGGCGGATGGCGAGGAAGTCGGCCAGCGAGACTTGGCAGCGGCGTTCGAGGAGCTGGGGCTCCTGCTCCAGCGTCGAGAACAGGCCCGCCCAGCCGCGCAGCGAGAGCGCTGCCTCCGTGGCGAAGCTCTGCCAGAAGCGCACCTGCGGCACGAGCTCTCCCAGCAGTCCTGCGCAGGCGTCGAGCGCCGGGCGGCCGCGGTAGCGGCGCAGCAGCTCGCGCGTGCCTGCGGGCCAGCCGGAGAGAGTGCTCTCCTCCAGACTGCCGAAGAACTGCCAGGTGCTGTCCTCGGCGTAGACCTGCAGCTCTTCGCTGAAGTAGAGCGCGAAGAGGCGCGCGAGCTGGGGATCGACGACGTCGGCCAGCGAAAAGCCCAGGCACTGATTGAGCTGCTGGTGCAAAGGCCTGCGGCAGCGCTCCTCACTGCGGATCGTGCGGTCGGCGCGGAAGAGCAGCGCTACGTCCTCAGCGCTCAGGCGCTGGTGGCGCACGACGTCCTCGAGGACATCCACGGCGATGGCGCCCGCGGCGTAGAGGCGCTGGTACTGGGACATCGGTCCCAGGA
>DAIPJL010000039.1:0-19677 GCA_036770305.1 Bacteriovoracaceae bacterium
CCTCACCGCGAAACCTTGTCGATCATGAAGGAAATCCGCCAGGACCTGGCGCAGAAGAACGTCCAGCTGGTGAGCCACGGAGACGTCGGCTGCTACTCGCTATCCTTCCTCGAGCCCTTCAAGGAGATGCACGATCTATCGGCGATGGGGCAGGGAGGGGCACTCGGAGCCGGTGCCGATCTTTTCACCACTAACCCTTCGGTCGTGCTGATGGGCGACTCGACCTTCTTCCACTCTGGCATGACCTCGATTTCGAACTCGGTGCAGATGGGTCACAACATCACCTACATCCTCCTCGACAACGACAACACGGCGATGACGGGGCACCAGGTCACCCCGCGGACCGGCGAGTCCGTCGAGGGCCTTCCGCGGCCGCGCCAGAGCATGCTCGAAGTGGCCCGCTCGCTGAAGGTCGCTGAGGCGATCGAAGTGAACCCGTCGGATCGCTACTTCTACAAAAACCTCTTGAGCGACTACATCGATAAACCCGGCGTCAAAGTCATTGTCTCGAATAAAGAGTGCGGCCTGACCTTCCATGGCCGCATGAAGCGCCAGGAAAGAAGTCTCTTCAAAGAAGGCAACACGCAAGCGGTGCGTAGCTTCTACCAGATCAACACTCTGGCCTGCGAAGACTGTCGAGTGTGCGTGGAGATGACGGGCTGTCCGGGACTGTCGCAGGGGTTCGATGCCTACGGCACGAAAGTAAACATCGATCCGCAGATCTGCGTCTCCGATTCTTACTGCACGAAGCTCAAGGCCTGCCCGAGTTTTGAGTTGGTCGAGGTCTACGACTATCACCCAACGAAGTATCTCTCCGGCGGTGGCCAGCAGGGGACAGCTACCTTCGCTGCACCCCGGGTGCGTCTCGATCTCTCTGCGATCGCTTCGGGAGTCGACTGGCGAGCGATTGTTATCGGCGTGGGGGGCTCCGGCGTGACTACCATCTCGCGCATCATCGCCGAAGCGGCACGCGTGCTGGGTGGCCGCGACGATCTCGACTTTAAGTTCGTCGATCAGAAGGGACTGGCGCAGCGTAACGGCAGCGTCGCCAGCCACCTCGCGCTCTTCGCCAAAGGCCGCTCGCAGTCGCAGGCGGTGGCCATGGGCAGTGCGCAGCTCGTCGTTTCCCCTGACCTCCTCGAGGGCACGCGAGCGTTGAGCTATCTTTCGCCGGAGGGTTTCCTTGTCGTCGATGAGGACTTTCAGGTACCTCTTTCTATCATGCTTGATCGTGGCGAAGTCGCACCAGTGGTGAGCGCCGAGGTCTTGCGGCAAGAACTCAAAGACAACTTAGGCGAGCGCCTCATCATGGGGCCCTTCAAGCGCCTGAGCTTCGAGCGCTTCCAGCGGCCTGTGTATGCTTCGGCCATTTTGCTCGGAGTGCTTTACCAAAAGGGACTGATGCCCTTTGGCGAGGCGGAGCTGCGGCAGGCCTTTACCGACGCTCTCCCTAAGTCCGAGCTCGCGCCGAATTGGCGGGCCTTCGAGCTTGGTCGCGCGTGGGTGACGGACCCCACCAGCGTGCGCCTGGAGCAAGAGTTCGACGAATCGCTTCTACTCGAAGAGTCCGTGCGGCGGGTGGCCTATCCTTGGCAGAACGCCGAGCGTTTCGTCGCGACCTATAAGCGTTATCGCAACGAACTCACAGCTCTTCTTCCGGAGGTTCCGACCGCGCACATCGGGCAGTACGTCCACGACCTCATCGTCTTTGACCAGGGCAAGGAGCTTCACGCCTTCTGCGAAGATGTGCGTGCCATCAAGGGCCTCGGGCTGACGAGTGAGGAGTTGGCGATCGCCGTGCGCTCTTTGGCAAAGACCTACTGGATCAAGGATGAAGTCTTCGTCTCGCACCTGATGGTCGCTCCCCAGAAGCTGCGCCGTGACCTCGAGCGCTACCGCAAACTTGGCAGCAGCTTTAAGGTCAAGCACATCAATCGGCCGGCCTTCGTCGTTTTCGGGAGAAAAGTCGAGTTCGACTTTAGCCCGCGACCGTGGATGCTCGAACTCATGCGGCACCTACGTGTCCTGCGAATTCTGATGCCTGCGTGGCACGCTCAAGAGCGACAGATCGCGGGGCAGATTCGCCAGCAGCTCCTCACCATCAGCCAGCTGGAGGCGAGCAAGCGGCGCCAGCGCCTCATGGAACTCGACAACATCAAGGGCTACCGTGAGGTTCGCTATGCCAAAGCAAAGGTCTTGGCGTGAGCAAAATTCTCGATGCCGTGTCGGTGGTCCTGACCTGTGGCGCGGAGGTCTTCGTGATCGAGCGCCAGTACTTCCTTAAGAGCTTTCCCGGGTACTGGGCCTTCCCGGGGGGGAAGGTCGAGGCGGATGATCGCGGGGATCTGTCTCATCCACTGCTGTCGGGACTTCCTCCGCGCCTGTGGGGAGCCTTGGTGCGCGAGCTTCAAGAGGAACTGGGGATCGATGTGGCTGCGCTCCTCGCACGCGGCGAGGTGTCCTCGGTCCATGGCCTCGGCGTCGCAGTCACACCGGACTTTAATCCCTATCGCTTCGCGACCTATTTTTTTCGGATCCACCTCGCTGCAAAACCAACCTTTATCATCGATCGCAACGAAGCTCGCTCTGCGCTTTGGGTAGACCCGAAGCTGCACATGCAACGAGTGGACAGAGGAGAGATCCTCGCGGTGCCCCCGGTGGTGAAAGTTTTTCGTGCGCTGGCGGAGAACATCGGACTTGAGGAAATTGCTGACCTGAACTTCCAGTATGATCCTCAGACTCAGGTTCCGATGATCGAATCCCTCGCCGGAGTGCGGCAGTTCATGCCGCGCTCCCACACCCTTCCGCCGGCCAGTCGCACCAACTGCTTCCACGTGGGGGACTCGGGTGCGCCGCAGATCCTGATCGATCCCTCACCCTGCGATCGAACAGAGCTGGAACTCCTCTTCGCCTCTCTGCGCGACTTTTCCATCGACGCGGTCATGCTGACTCACCATCACGGCGACCACCACGAGCACGCGCCCGATCTCGCGCGCCACTACAATGTCCCGATTTTGATGAGTGAAGACTCCCACCAGCGCCTCCTGCGCATCGATCCCGATTACTTTTCGGGCATCGAGGTCAGGCACCTGACCGAAGGAGACGTTGTCAGTCAGTGGCAGGGAAGTCCCTTGCGCGTGGTGGCGGTTCCCGGCCACGATGAAGGGCAGTTGGCGCTCATGCCGGATAACCGTGGCTGGTTCTTGGCCGGAGATCTTTTCCAAGGCATCGGTACGGTGGTGGTGGGCGACGAGGAAGGCGACATGGCGAAGTACATGGCGACGCTCGAGAAGGTCATCGCTCTCAGCCCCGCGGTGATCTTCCCTTCTCACGGCATCGGCCTCGGGAGTACCTTCATCCTGCAGAAGACCCTCGAGCACCGGCGCGAGCGCGAAGGGCAGATCCTTCGGCTCCACCGGGGCGGAAAGAGTGAAGACGAGATCCTGCGGACGCTCTACAGCGACATCCCCGCGGGCCTTCTTCCTTACGCACGAAAAAACATCCGTTCGCACTTGGTTAAAATTTTAAAGGAGATGAGATGAAACACTTGCACACGCTCGCGCTCGCCCTGAGCTTGCTCCTCGTGAGCTGCGCGACGACGACGCCCGGAACGACCGTCGACACCGGAAACGCGAAAGTCTCGGCCACCGTCGCCCCGGACAAGACCTTCAGCAACGAGCGCTTCCAGCTCTACCAGGTCTCATTTAAGAACCTCACCGACGAGTGGCTCGAGTACGACGGCGGCATGATCACGGACAACTCGAGCATCATGGTGCTCGTGGGAGATAAGCTCGCGTCGTGGATCGAGGCGTGCACCCTCGAGCAGAAGGTCTCAGAACACAACACGCGCCTCGCGCTCGGAGTGATCGCCGCGGCGGGCGCCGCGGTCGCGGTTGGGTCGAACCACTCGCAGACGGCGGGCTCCGGCGCCATCGTCGCTCTCGGCGCCGTCTCCGCGGGGGCGGTCATGGACTACCAGCGCACCCTGAAGCGCATCGAGTTCCAGCGCGCATTCCCGGATCGCCATCTCTTCAAGGCCTTCGCGATCCCTCCGAGGAAGGTCGTCCAGCGCTGGATCCTCATCGAGAACCCGAAGAACGAGTACCTCAAGCTCTCGTTCCAGGGCAAGGCCGGCGACGTGCTCAATCTCAAAATGTGATGAAAAAAAAGGCCCCGACTGGGGCCTTTGCTTTTTAGTTCAGGTGCGTCTGGTGCACGTAGAGCCGGTAGATCTTGTCGCGCGTCCGGCGGATTGAGAAGTTCCCCGATTCCTTCTGGCTGACGAGGAACTCGTAGTACTCCGGGCGGGTGTCGGCGATCTCGAGAACCGATTTGCCTTCGAATTCTCCGAAGTCGATCACGACCTTGTCTTCCTCAATGATTCCAGTCAACGGGCTCTGTGGTTGGGCCATGTCTATCCCTCCTTGGATAAAAAAGTGCGCCTAGAAAAAGAATGGGGCCTGCGCAGAGGCTTTGGAAAGCCTTTTTCATCTGACTAAGGCCCACGGCCACTAGAGGAGGAGAATCACTTGAAGAACTGCCGGAGGTAGACCACCAGCGCGCGGAATTCCTGAGGGTAGTCGTCGGCGATCATCTTTCGAATGAGCTCGAGGGACTGGTAGGTGGTGAGGCCCTGGCGGTAGGGGCGGCTCGACGTCATCGCCACGATGATGTCCGCTACTGCGACGAGTGTGGTCTCGATGCCGAAGGCCATCTGCTCCTCGGGCAGGCGCGCCTTCTCGCGCGAGAGGATGCGCTTGAGACGGTCGTTCAGGAAGTGGTGGTGCTTGATGATCGAGAGCTGGTTCTTCGTGAGCGGGATGCGGCCTTCGAGAATGTCGTGGGAGAACTCGGCGTGCTTCGCGAAGAGCTTCTGCTCGTCGAGCGTGAGGCCCTTCACGTCGTACTTGTCTTCAGGGATGATGCCGATGCCGATGTCCTTGAGGTAGCTCGTGAGGAAGAGCGTCTCGATCTCGCGCTCGTGAAACAGGTGCGTCGACTGGAGGAAGCCGAGCAGCAGGATCGAGCTGAGCATTGGCTGGAGGATGGTGAAGTGGAAGTTCTCCTTCGTCAGGTCCTGGAAGAAGGTCGCCTGGAGCTTCTTGTTCTCCATGAGGAACTTTCCCATGTTCTGCATGCTCTGGAACTGCTTCATGAGGAGCGCGTCGTCGTGGGGATTCTGGTAGAGGCCCACGAGGTTGAGCGCCATGAGCTTGAGCGCGCGCGCGCCGTTCTCGCGCGGTTCGCCGACGGAGAGCGAGCGGGTCACGCGCACGAGCGCGAGCTCGAGCTGTTCTCGGACGCCGAGGATGTCCTCAGGGGCGAGAAAGACTTCTCTCTGCTGCGTGCGCAGGAGGTTTTGAATCTTTTCTTTCGAAGGCGTTTCGCCGGCCGCGAAGACCTGCTGGAAGAGTCCGTCCTGCCACACGTAGGCAGCAGATTTCAATTTCCCCGCGAGGAGGAGTTCACCTGTTAAGAGGGGCCGCAGGCGTAGCGCGAGCCGGTGGTGCTGAATGGGTGAGGTGATGGCGCCAAACATAGATCTATTTTAATCGATCTTAAGTCTGGCGCCCAAAGGGGTCGATATTTCCGGGTCTTATCTGAACTTGGCCGGCATCTTTTCTTGGTCGAGCTGAGCGAAGTGCTCCAAGAGCGCCGTCTGGGGCATGACCTCGGACTTCATCTCGCCGTGCTTTCTGACGGAAACGCTTCGGTCTGCCACTTCCGCGTCGCCGAGCACGAGCATGAAGGGGACTTTGCTGGTCTGGGCTTCGCGCGTTTTCTTACCCATGCTTTCGTTGCGGTCGTCGAGGCGCACGCGGAAGCCGCGCGCCTTGAGCGTGCTCATGAGCTCCTGCGCCGCCGGCAGGTGCGTTTCACCGATCGGGATGATCACCGCCTGTTCGGGGGCCAGCCAGAAGGGGAAGGCCCCGCCGACGTGCTCGAGGTAGACACCCACGAAGCGCTCGAGCGAGCCGAGCAGCGCGCGGTGGATGACCACGGGCCGCTCCATCTCACCGGCGGCGTTGGTGAACTTCAGATCGAAGCGCTGCGGGAGCTGGAAGTCGAGCTGGATGGTGCCGAGCTGGTGGTAGCGGCCGATGGCGTCGGAGATCTGGATGTCGATCTTCGGGCCGTAGAAGGCGCCGTCGCCATCGTTGAGGAAGTACGGATGTCCGCTGGCGTCGAGCGCCTGCTTCAGCGCCGCCTCGGCCAGGTCCCAGTCTTGATCCGTGCCGGCCTTGTTTTCTGGGCGGGTGGACAGGCCGATCTTGATCTTGTCGAAGCCGAAGTGGTTGTAGCAGGTGAAGAACATGTCCATGAGCGCCTTGATCTCGTCCTGGATCATGCTCTGCGGGAGGAAGATGTGCGCGTCGTCCTGGCAGAAGGTCCGTACGCGCGTGAGGCCCGCGACGACGCCGGACTTCTCGTAGCGGTGCAGGCGGCCGAAGTCGGCGAAGCGCAGCGGGAGGTCGCGGTACGAGTAGCGGTGGTGCGCGAACATGAGCATGTGGCACGGGCAGTTCATCGGCTTGAGCGCGAACTCGCGCTCGTCGATGTGCGTGAAGTACATGTTCTCCTTGTACTTCTCGTAGTGGCCCGAAGTGTGCCAGAGGTCCACGTCCAGCACCTGCGGCGTGATGACTTCCTGGTAGCCGTACTTGGCGTAGATGCGACGCATGTACTCGACCAGTCCGTTGTAGACGATGGCGCCCTTGGGCATGAAGAAGGGCGACGCCGGAGCGACCTGGTCGAAGATGAAGAGGCCGAGGTCTTTTCCGAGCTTGCGGTGGTCGCGCTTCTTGGCTTCTTCGAGGAACTGGAGGTGGGCCTTGAGCTCCTCCTTGCTGTTGAAGCACACGGCGTAGACGCGCTGGAGCATCGGGCGAGTGACGTCGCCGCGCCAGTAGGCGCCGGCGGTGTGCTGCAGTTTGAAGAACTGCGGCAGATGCGAGGTGCTTTCTACGTGAGGGCCAGTACACAGGTCCATGAAGGAGTCGCCCTGGGTGTAGTAGCTGATGACCTCGCCCTCGGGGAAGTCGCGGATGAGCTCGAGCTTGAGGGTCTGGCCGCGGGCCGCGAAGATCTTGAGGGCCTCGTCGCGGGAGACCTCGTAGCGCGTGATCGGCAGCGCCGCCTTGATCAGCGCTTTCATCTTTTCTTCGATCTGCTTGAGGTGGTCTTCGGTGAGCTTCGTCACCATGTCGATGTCGTAGTAGAAGCCGTGCTCGATGACCGGACCGATGCCGAGCTTCACGGTCTCCGTGGGGAAGAGCTCGGTGATCGCTTGCGCCATCAGGTGGGCGGTAGAGTGTCGGATCGTGTCGAGTTCGTACTTTGCCATGGTGTCCTCTGAAAGCAAATGTTCACGGAAGGGCCTCATCCTAGCAAGGCCCGCCCGTTCTTTCAAAGAGATAGCTGATCGCGCTGGTACCTGCCAGCAGCTTTTCTTACACTTGTAAGAACTTAGCTCGGGGGATGAGCAAAAACGACTAAACTTACAAGCTCACAAATGTCTGTAATCTCTGATAAATCTTGGGCTTTTGAGGGGGGCAGAGCACAAATCTTGCTTTTTCGTTGGGGTTGGGGTTTAAGTGAAGGCACTTTTTGTAAGGTCAGCTCGATCTTACTTTTTGGAGGTCCTCCATGACGACGAATTCAGAGACCACTCAAGTCGATGTCAGTATGGCGAAGTCACTGCTCGATCTGAACAAGGACGACAAATTTCTCGCCCACCTTCCAAGCGATTCATCCCGTTTAGAGGGGCAAGCCTTCTACCGCCTCGCCAAGGTCTACTACGACAAAGCGGACTTCGAAAAAGCCGAACAGTATTTCCTGAACTCCCTTGATCGCACCGAACTTCCGCAGGATGCCTTCGCGGTCTTTAAAATCTATGGTTTCCTCATCCGTATTTACGGCGAGGGCCTCAACGAGGTCGAGGCCAACAAGTACATTGCGAAATCCAGTGAAGTCCTGACCCAGCTCGTCGGTGTCCTCCCCGCTCTCTCGGCGGAGTACTTCTACAACCTGGGTGTGGTCGCCACCTACAAGGGTGACTTCCCGGACGCGCACAAGAACTTCCAGCAGGCCTACCGCAAGGCGCAGCTGGAGAACGAGCCGGAGCTCATGGCCAAGTCGCTCTACGCCCTGGCCACCAACAGCTACAATATGGCGCAGTTCACCGACGCCCTCGCGGGCCTGGGCCAGCTCAACGAACTCCTCAACATCCTCAAGAAGGGCTACCTCAAGGGCAGCATGCACCTTCTCTGGGGCAACACGCTCCGTGAGCTGGGCCAGTACGCCGAGGCCATGGGTCACTACGAGATCGCCCTCAAGCTCCTGCACGCCAAGCGCTGCTGGAACATGCACAACTACATCCTCCTCAACAAGGGTGTGGCCATGAAGAAGATGGGTGAGTTCTCGAAGGCCCTCATGCTCTTCAACCTCGCGCTCCAGTCCACCGACGATGACAACTTCCGTCGCCTGAAGCAGCTCATCCTCTCCGAAGTTGAGGACGTCAACGACTCGAGCGTCGACCTCTACCTCGATCGCCACAACCGCGTGATCCACGAAAAGAGCCTCGGCGTCATCGACTTCAAGCACCGCTTCGTACTCCTGGAGATCCTCTTCCTGCTCGCGGTGAACCCCGGGACCTACTACAATAAAGAAGACCTCGCGAAGATGATCTGGAAGGACGAGTATAACCCGCTCATCCACGACAAGCTGATCTACACGAGCATCTCGCGCCTGCGGAAGCTCATCGAGCCGAAGAACGGCAAGCGGCAGTACATCCTGCGCGGCAAAGACGGGTACACCTTCAACCCCCGCGTCAACGCCCGTTTCCACCGCGAGAATGACTACATCAAAGAAAAGAAGATCGGTAACATTGAAATCAGTTCTCCGGTCTAGCGTCCTCATCGCTTTCGTCGCTCTCAGCGCCACTACTCCGTCTTGGGGAGTAGCTTCGAAAGACCGCTTTCTCTTCCGAGTCAACCAAACGGTGATCGGGGTCCACGACCTCGAGGTTGCCTCGCAGGAGCTGCGGGCGCTCCAGTGTCGCTTTCCCGACTCGCTCCTCGTGCTGTGGCTCGGTGAGGGCTTCGTCCCGCGGATGGCGGAGGTCGCAGCGGACTTGCGCGACTCCAGCGCGCCGCTTGGGAAAGACTCGGCTCGGACAATTTTCCTGAGTTCGGCGCGGCAGCTGTGGAAGGTCCTCCTCTTCGTCGAAGGGCAGGAGGTATCCGTTGCGCCGGAGCTCACGAAGGCCGTAAAGGCGCTTCGTGGCTGTCCGAGTGTCACCGTCGCAAAGGGCCAGCTGCGCGAGAGCTTCCAGCGCTGGCTGCGCTTTGAGGTGTACCTGCGGTCGCGCTATGCCTCCGGCGGGATGAGCGAAAAGCAGGAGTGGAAGACCCGGCGTGCCCAGGCCATCGCTCAGCTCGCGGAGTCGATCGATAAGCAGTATTTCCATGAGAACTTCTGGTGAGAGGCCTAGGCCTTTGCCCACCCGAGCTCCTGGCCCAAGTCGTCGAGCTCGATCAACGAGAAATGGATTACCCTTGGCGTCCCACGGAATGGGTAGACCTCGCAGCGGACAAGCGACTTATACTTTGGGTGGATGGGCAGCGGGTCGTAGGCTTCGCGCTCTATGCGCTGCAAGACGAAGTGGCGCATCTGCTCAAGCTCGCTGTCCTCCCTGAGCTTCGTGGCAGCAAGGAGGTAAGCCGTTTTTGGAGCTTCCAGCTTTCGGAGTTGGGGCAGGTTGCGGTGCGCCGTATTTACCTTGAAGTCAGTCGTTCCAATCTGCGAGCCCAGCGATTTTATGAGAAAAAGGGCTTCAAACAACTTCATCAGATCCGCGCTTTCTACCGAGACGGTGCGGACGCGCTCATCCTCGAGCTTCAGCTAGATTAGGTATTTGATTTCCCGACTTCAGCGTGTTATCTTTGGGCCCTACCATTAATCGTTAGAGCTTAAGGGTGGATCTCTCCAGAGTCCGCCCTTTTTTTTTATGGACATCATTAAAAACAGAACCGGCGTTGAAAAGAAGTTTTGGGACCTTTGTCTCGCGGTCGTCCGCGAACAGGGCCTCGAGCTCTACGACTTGGACTATCTGCCGGGTCAGAAGCTCCTGCGCCTTTTCATCATGAACCCCGAGACGAAGACGGCCGTGATCGAAGACTGCATCAAAGTCGACCATGCGCTGA
Organism: Bacteriovoracaceae bacterium; assembly: GCA_036770305.1. Lineage (GTDB taxonomy): Bacteria > Bdellovibrionota > Bacteriovoracia > Bacteriovoracales > Bacteriovoracaceae > UBA6144. The sequence goes on from DAIPJL010000039.1 coordinate 10,206, forward strand.
CGCCTTTTTTCGAGAGCGAGGCTTGGATGCCCGAGCAGGTCACTCTCGAGGTCGGCTCTCCCGGAGTTTACCGCCAGGTCGTAGGCCTTGCGCATTTCCAGCTGGGCATCGGCGAGACCCACGCCGTGACCATCATGGGGTCTCTGAGCGAAGCCCTGAACCCCGGCCTAGCGAAGAAGTTCTCGGCCGCCAAGAAGTTCCGTGGCGTGCTGAGTGAAGTTCGCCCGGACGCCGTCGTGTTGAACTGTGACGGAACGAACATCACCATTCCGCTGAGCGCGATCAAGAGCGCACAGGTGGACCCAGATTTTAATGAACTCATGAACAGAGCAAACTCAATGTCGCCCGATGGGGCGCAGTAAACATAAGGAGAGCGGTTGTGAACTTCTCTGACCTCGGACGCGTAATTGAACAGCTCGGCAAAGACCGTGGCATAAAGAAAGACATCATCGTTGGCGCCATCGAGCAGGCCTTCCTGGTCACCGCTCGGAAAAAATTCGGCATCCAGGGCGAGTACGAAGCGCGCTACAACGAAGGCGACGGCGAAGTCGAGATCTATCAATACAAGAACGTCGTCGATAAGGTCCGGGACCCGATCGTCGAGATCGAACAGTCGGAAGCCAAGAAGCTCGACGAGGAGTGCGAACTCGGTGACCAGCTAGGCATCAAGATCGACAACCCGGGCTTCAGCCGCGTCGACATCCAGACCGCTAAGCAGATCATTTTCCAGAAAGTCCGCGACGCCGAGCGCGACATCCTCTTCTCCGAGTTCAAGCACCGCGAAGGCGAGCTCGTCACCGGCATCACTCGCCGCTTCGAGAAAGGCAACGTCATCGTCGACCTCGGCAAAGCCGACGCGATCCTTCCGAAGCGCGAAGTCATCTTCGGCGAATCTTTCAAGCCCGGCGACCGCATCCAGGCCTACCTCTCGGAGGTTGTTATGACCTCGCGTGGTCCGGAGATCCGCCTCAGTCGCACGTCGCCAATGTTCCTCGTGAAGGTCTTCGAAAACGAAGTCCCCGAGATCCTCGACGGCACCATCGAGATCAAAGCCGCGGCCCGTGAGCCCGGCTACCGTGCGAAGGTCGCCGTGCAGAGCACGGACCGCGACATCGACCCGGTCGGCGCTTGCGTCGGCATGAAGGGCTCGCGTGTCCAGAACGTCGTCAACGAGCTTCAGGGCGAGAAGATCGACATCGTCCGCTACAGCGAAGACACCGAAGCCTTCGCCCGCGAAGCGCTTCGCCCGGCCGAGATCCAGTCTATTATGATGAACCACGGCGACCACACTCTCGACGTTATCGTCGAAGACGATCAGCTGAGCCTGGCGATCGGCCGCCGCGGCCAGAACGTTCGCTTGGCTGCGATGCTCACCGGCTGGAAAATCAACATCATCTCCAAGTCGAAGCTCCAGGAGCGCGTCAAGCTGGCGGTTGAAAACCTGATGCAGCTCTCTCTCATCACCGAAGCCAGTGCGCAGGTGCTGGTACAGAACGGCATCATGAACATCATCGACCTTGCCGCCGCGGAAGGCGACTTGGTCGCGCGCATCGTCGGGAAACCGGTGGCCGACGCGAAGGCGATCGTCGCCGAAGCCTCGAAGGCCCTCGAGAACCCAGACATTAAGCACGACATCGAGATGGAAGGCGAGATCGTTTCGGCTTCGGCGGTGCCACAGGCGAACTCACTGGTGAAGAGAGATCGTCCGGCGGGGGCTCCGGCCGCCGCGGGGTCCGATAAGTTTAGCGAAGCGGAGCGCCGCTTGCGCGAAGAGCTGGCTGCTTTCAAGCTCAAGTAGTTCGAGGCTCGCAGTAGTTGTTGAATCGGTTATCTTTGGAGACTCAAGACCATGGCCAAAAAAGTATACGAACTGGCGAACGAACTCGGAATCGGTGCCATTGAACTCGTCGAGAAGCTCAAGTCTCTCGGCTTGAACGTCCGCAACCACATGGTCAGCTTGTCTGACGATGAGGTCGCTCGGGCGAAAGCGGCTTTCGATACGTCGAAGCAGCAGGCGGCGCCGGTAAAGAAAGCGATCATCAAGAAAGTGGTCAAGAAGGTTGCTGCGAAAGAGCCCGAGTCGACAAACACGGAGGAAGCGGCCCCAGCTCCGGTCGAAGCCGCCGCGGAGGTTGCTCCTCAGGTTGCGGAGGCTCCGGTAGCCGCGGCTCCCGCTGAGGCGGAAGTTGCTGGCGACCCAGGAGACGACGACAAGCCGAAGGGCCTGACGGTTAAACGCAAGACCAAACAGCAAAAAGAAGACGAGAAGAAGGCGGAAGCCGAAGCCAAGGAAGCTGCGGCTCACGCCGCTGCGGTCGCCGCTGCCGAAGCCGAGCAGCGCCGCGAGGAAGCCGCCTCGGGCGTCGTGAAGCCGGTGCCAAAGAAAGAGTACTTCGAAGAGAAGATGCACTCCTTCACTCCGGTCTTCGTTCCCGAAAAGAAAGAGACCACCGGCCCTACGCGCTCGAACCTCGCTCCCGCACCGGCCACGTCTTTTGACGACGAGGACGATGAGCGTAACAAGAAGCGCATGGGCGACCTCGCCGCCATGGTGGCCAAGAAGTCACCGGCCAAGGCGAAGGACCTCACCATGCTGCGCGCCGATGAGGAGCTGAAATTCGCCTCCGCCCTCGTGGGCCGCACGATCTACACGCCGGCGAAGCGCAAGAAGGTCTACTCAGGCCCGACTCAGAATACGATCATTACGCAGGTCAAGGACTCGAAGCGCTTCATCACCGTTCACGGCGGCTGTACTGCCGAGGAGCTGGCCGACAAGCTTTCCGTGCGCTTCGAATCGCTGGCCAACAAGGTCCTTGAGATGAACCTTCTGGTGAACGCCGATGACTACATCGGTTTCAGCCTCGCTCAGCGCATCGCCGCCCTCTACAATTATCGCGTCGAGGACGTCGCCTTCAACGAGGAAAAGGTCCTCGGTAAGGTCGCCGGCGAAGATAAGTCGCAGCACCCACTGCGCAGTCCGGTCATCACCATCATGGGCCACGTCGACCACGGTAAAACCTCTCTCCTCGACTACATCCGCAAGGCGAAGGTCGCCTCGGGCGAAGCCGGCGGGATCACCCAGCACATCGGTGCCTACCAGGTGAAGGTAAAAGACACCGTCCTGACCTTCCTCGATACGCCGGGCCACGCGGCCTTCGCGAACATGCGCCAGCGCGGTGCCGATGTCACTGACATCGTCGTCCTAGTGGTCGCCGCCGATGACGGTGTGATGCCTCAGACCGTCGAGTCGATCAAGTTTTGCCAGAACGCCAAGAAGACGATCATCGTCGCCGTTAACAAGATGGACAAGCCGCAGGCGAACCCAGACCGCGTGAAGCAGGGGCTCATGGAGTACGGCCTCACGCCTGAAGAGTGGGGCGGTGAGACCATCTACGTCCCCGTCTCGGCGATGACCGGTCTCGGCGTCGACAACCTCCTCGAGAACATCCAGCTGCAGGCGGAAGTCATGGAACTGCGCGAGGACCCGAAGGGCATGGCGGAAGGCGTGGTCATCGAGTCGAAGATCGAAACCGGCCGTGGCCCCGTCGCCACGATCCTCATTCAAAAAGGTACGCTGAGCAAGGGCGACTCGATTGTCGTTGGTGAAACCTTCGGTCGCGCGCGCTCGCTCATGGACTTCCAGGGCAAGATGCTCGATTCGGCGGGCCCCTCGACGCCGATCCAGATTCTGGGCCTCGAAGAGGTCCCTCAGCCCGGGGACATGCTCAACGCGCTGAAGAATGAGCGCGAGGCGAAGAAGATCGCCGAGAACCGCATCAATGAGCGCAAGCAGCTCGCCGGAGCGAAAGAAGTGAAGAAGGCTTCTCTCGAGGACTTCTTCGCAGAAGCATCCAACAACTCCGAAGCGGAGAAAAAAGTCCTCAACCTCATCGTCCGCTCGGACGTGCAGGGGAGCTTCGAAGCGATTAAGAACGCTGTCGAGCGCCTCGGAAACAACGAGGTCTCCGTGCAGGTCGTCGGCGGCGGTGTCGGTGCGATCACGGACAACGACGTGCTCATGGCGAGCTCCATCAAGGGATACGTCTTCGGCTTTAACATGAGGCCTGTGACGAGCGCGCGTCGCCTCGCGGAGGAAAAGGGCGTTGATGTTAAGACCTACTCCATCATCTATGACCTCATCAACGACGTGACTCTTGCTCTCGAAGGCATGCTTGCCCCCGAGCAAGTCGAAGTCTACATCGGCCGCGCGCAGGTCCGGGACACCTTCAACATTCCGAAGGTCGGACTGGTGGCCGGAGCTGGTGTCATCGACGGGAAACTCGAACGCGGGTGCTCGATCCGCCTGCTGCGTGACGGGAAGATCGTCTACGACGGCAAGCTCTCGACGCTCAAGCGCTTCAAGGACGAAGTCAAAGAGGTCAAGAACGGCTACGAGTGTGGTCTCGCGCTGGAGAACTTCAACGACGTCCGTAAGGACGACGTGGTGGAAGCCTACATCATGGAAACGCGTCGTCGCTCCCTCGAGTCCGCGTCTCCCACTCTCTAAGGATCACTTATGGCCGGCCGTGGTAATCCGCATTCGAAGCAGAAGTATGAGGAGTTGGTTCGCAACGCGATCAACTCCTCGCTTCGCCGTGACATGGCCGATCCCCGTTTGACCTTCGTTTCGATTACCAAAGTCGAACTCTCCGACGACTACGCGAATGCAAAAGTCTGGTGGGACAGCTTCGACACGGCTCGCCGGGGTGAGATCAGTGAAGCGATTCAAGCGGTGAAGGGGAAGCTTCGCTCGGTCCTGGCATCGCGCTTGGACGTCCGGCACGTGCCAGAGCTGCACTTCGTGTACGACTCGCAGTACGAAGACGAGAAGCGCATCGATCAGCTACTGAAGGGCGCCCAGAGCGGCGAGGATGAAGAGTAGGAATCCCGCTCCCCATATCTATAATCTCTACAAACCCGCGCGCTGCGGCTCCTTCGATCTCGTGCGAGATTTTAAGCGCCGGCTTGGCCGCGAGCACAAGCGCGTGGGCCATTTCGGAACCCTCGACCCGTTCGCCTGTGGTGTCCTGCTCGTCGGAGTCAACGGAGCCGCGCGCCTGAATGACCTCATCCATGCGGAGCTCCCCAAGACCTACCTGGCCGTCGGTAAGCTCGGCGTCCAAACGCGCACCGGTGACTGGGAGGGGGAGCTTCTCCAGAGTGACCAGAGTGATTACTCGCGCACCGTGATCGCTCGCTTCGAGGGAAGCTTCTTGCAGGAGCGCTTCGCCGCGAAATTCCTCGGCGACTACTGGCAAGCCCCGCCCATCTTTTCGGCCGCGAAGCATGAGGGAAAGCGGCTTCACGAGTGGGCGCGGGAAGGCGTCGAGATCAAAAAAGAACCGGTCCGGCGCCTCATCCATCGTCTGCAAGTCGTTCGCTACTCGTATCCCTACCTCTCCGTGCGCGTGACCGTTAGCTCGGGGACCTACGTCCGCGTGCTTTTCGAGGATCTCGCGCAGGAGCTCGGGACGATCGGAAGTCTGATTGCTCTGCGCCGGGAATCGATCGGGCCTCTTCGCGTCGAGGACTCGCAGTCGCTAGGATCGGCCGAGCTCACACCGCTTTTACCTGAGGATGTGCTCCGCTTCCCACGGATCGATCTCCCGGAGAGTCGCACCAAGGCCTTTTTGAATGGCCTTCCCTCGCGCCTCGAGGGCGGGCCCACGTCGCGCTACGCCTGGGTCATCGGGCCCGACCGAACGAACTGGGGCCTAGCAGAGGCTGTGTCGGACGAGTGGAAGACTCGGATTAACTTTCGAGCTGCACTTTGAGCTGCGCGTGGCCTTCCTGGACCTTCGCCCATGCTGCTTTGGCGAAACTAGTAGCGTCGGGGTAGTCCGCCGGATTTAGCGCATTCTGGCAGTAGATTCCGACCTGCTTTCCGGGGTTGATGAAGCCTCTCTTGCTGAGGACGTCTCGTGTCCCGTAGATGCTGACAGGAATGACCGGCACATTACCCTCAAAGGCGAGGTGGATCAGCGTAACTTTGATGTCACCGTAGGCCTTCGGCGAGTCGCTGAAGCGATTGCGTGTTCCCTCCGGATAGTACTGGACGGCGAAGCCCTGCTCGACGAGACGCCGGCGCGCCTGGATGAAGACTTTCTTGCGAGAATTGCGCTTGCGGCGAGAGACGATCATCGCGCCACCGGCCCAGGCCATCAGGCCGATGATTGGAATGTAGAGCACTTCCTTTTTCATGATCGGTGGTACTTGGAACTGCGTCAGGACGAGGGGGATGTCCATGAAGCTTTGATGGTTGGCGATGTAGAGTCCCTTGGGCGGATAGGTTTTGAACTCGGGGGCGCGCTCGTCGCGCGCATAGACTTTGGCCCAGCACCCGAAGTGCAGAGTCCAGCGGCTGAAGATCTTCCAGGTTGGGCCAACTCCCATGAGGCGGTACCTCACGGGGAATGGTATGAGGAGGGTGGTAACCGGCGCCGCAACCAGTAGGAAAACAATCGGAATGGTCACGAAGGCCCAGAGTTGGGCCAGGATAAATAAAAATTTGCGCAACATGCTGCCCAATCCTACTTAGATTCGCGTTAATCGGCCAACAAAACTCCGGCCCAGTCTTTCATTTTTCCGATGACTTAAGCTATAATCGGAGCATCCACTTACAGGAGTTTTTGCCAGTGACCTCAAGTCTTATTGCAATGGGTGTGGCGATTTTTGCAGTTGTAAATCTCGTGCTCGGCCTGGCCGCGTTAAGTATGCTTTTAGGGGCTTTCGAGTCTCTTTTTGGCAAGCCACAGCTGACGATTCTGCGGCCCCTTCAAGGTGGTAACAAATTCGCCTTCGGCTTTAAGTGGAATAGCGCGAAGGAACCCGCCGCTCTCGACACGATTCGCATTCGCCTCTTCAACCCTTTTGGAACGCCAACGCAGGCCGAAGTCATGCACCGGATGGAGTCACGTAAAACGAGCTTTGCCTACGAAGCCGACATGGGCCCAGGATTGATCGAACTCCTCGGCGCCAAGGGCATGGACAAGGCCATGGTCCAGATCGAGCTGAGTTCCTCGAAGGATGGCGTGGCCTTCCAGTTCGACATGAAGGGGCCGAAGTTCAAGCGCCTCGTCGTCGCTTCTCAGGACACCGTTGATTCCTTCGTTCGCCGTCACAAGCTCGACGTGGTTAAGGTTTCCAAGCCACCAATCGACATCCCGATCCGTAGTTTCATCGCCGATACCGTGCCCGGTCGCGGCCCCCAGCTTAAGCTCGCAACGAATCCGGTGTTTGCTGGTGACTTCGCTGGTGCAGGTGCAGCGGCTGCGGGCCCGGCTGCGGAAGCAGTCCCGAACTTCGCTGTGACCAAAGTTTGGATCGAGCCGGGCTGCATCGTTTGCAACGCTTGCGAAGACATTTACCCTGAGGTGTTCGAAGTGAAAGCTGACACCTGCTACATCCGCGCCGGTGCCCCTCTGGATAACGGCCTCAAGATCCTCGAGTCGGCGGAAGCCTGCCCGGTCGAGGTCATTAAGTTCACCCGAGCTTCCTAAGCTACGAAAATAATTTTGTGTGTGAGGCCCCTCTCTGGAGGGGCTTTTTTATGCCTGGATTTTCTTGAGAAGCAGGTCGCTCTGCATGAAGTCCTTGAGTCCCTTCTCGTTTTCCAGCCAGATGTCCTTGAGGCTTTTTGAATCCGTGATCGGAGGACATTCGAAAGTCAGCACTCCGGCTTTGTATTTCTCCGGTACGAAGGACCCGAAGGAGCCCGGTGTCGGATAACCAATGTCGCCGGCGACCGGATACTTATTGTAGGTCGCGAGGAATTCGGCCACGTCCTGGCTGTCTCCGTTGAAGTTGAGGATCGGCTTCCAGGTGTGGAAGGAGAGGATCAGGCCTGGGCGATACTTGTCGAGCATCTTCACCAGAAACTGGTTCTCCGGCTCGGAAAGTGCTTTGGGGCCCGGGTTGTACTTCGCCTCGGACATCTCCGGAGACCAGTCGCTGGTTGGGTAGTTTCGATTAAGGTCCACCATGTGCGCGTTCACGCGGGTCGAGGAGCAGTAGCCATCTACGTTGAGAATGGGCAGGACGACGATCGGCATGTCCTTTAAGGAGTGCTCGTTTTTGAGCCAGTTGAAGAGTTCTTTGAGGACATGAATCCCTTCGACCTCGTCTCCGTGCGTTCCGGCAATCAGGTAGAGGTAGCGCTGGGCCTTAACGTCGGTCATAAAGGCCGGAATGGGACGCCCCTCAACCGTACGACCAGGCTCGAGCTCAGTGAAAATCATAGTAGTTCCTTGTGGACATAGAGAGCTGATTGGCCAGGAGTCTCTTCGACTTCGACTTCCAGTGTCGCGAAGGCGAAGGCGTGGCGCTGCCAGAGGATGCGGCGAATCTCTTCGCTAAGATATGCCGCGAAAAGCTCTGCGCTGGTGTTTTGGATGGGCAGCAGCAAAACGTCTCGCGACGGGACACTGAACACGTCTCCCTCCGGGGTTGTGATGACGGTGTTTCTTTCTTGGACATCGATGCGCAGCTGGTGGTTGAGCTTAGGAATCAAGAGCTTGTGGTCGAGGGCATCGCAGACTTCGCGGACGATAGGTTTGATGTCAAGGAAATCGAAGACCATGTCGGCCTTGAGCTGGGGCGTTTCGCCCTTCACTTGAACTCGATAGTTATGGCCATGGAGAGGCTCGCGCGTGCCATTTTCAAAGATCATGAAGTGGGAGGCTGCAAAGTTAAAGTATTGCTTATAAACTTTGATCGAAAAACGCTCTAGCACACGGACCCCTTAGAGTTGCCAGCTTACACTTCACAGGTAGACTTGAAAAGAGGTGGCGCCGCAGCAATTTTCTTGAAAAGGTATAAACTTGAAACGCTTGCGAGACCAGTTAGCAAAAATGAGACAATCCCTAGAGGCCGCCGGTGTCTTCGGGCCCGAGCTTGAAGATTCGGTAAGCTGTCTCGACCGAGCGCTGGCGCAGCTCCCGGAGCCGAAAAAAAAATCCCTCGACGTGCTGGGGCCCCCCGCGGAGCTGAAGGGCCTAGACGCCGGGCTCGCACTCTACACTGACGGAGCTTGCCGAGGGAACCCAGGGCCCGGAGCCTGGGCGGCGGTGGCACAAAAAGCCGACGGAGAGATGATCTTTCAGAGCGCCGGCCACGAGGCCCTCACCACCAATAATAAGATGGAAATCCAAGCGGTCATCGGGGCCCTCCAGCAGCTCGAGGATTACTTCCTGTCCCACCCGTTTGCGCAGTTCTCTCCCATCATCCTACTCACGGATTCGAAGTACGTGGTGGACGGCGTGAACCAATGGACCACGGGCTGGAAGGCGCGCGGCTGGAAAAAGGCCGACGGTAAGTCTCCCGAGAACCTCGAACTCTGGCAGTCTCTCGACCAGCACGTCGCTCGTTTCCCGGGCCTTAAAGTGAGCTGGGTCAAGGGACATGCGGGGCATCCGCAGAACGAGTACTGCGATCAATTGGCCAATCGGCTCCTCGACGATGAAGGGTTTTAGAG
>DAIPJL010000040.1:0-19590 GCA_036770305.1 Bacteriovoracaceae bacterium
GTCCGTGAGCTTGCCGAAGAGGGGGTGGTGGGTCAGGGTCTGTTGGGATTTTTCAATGGCCGGTGTCATGAGAAAAATCTAGCAGATCGGAAACTTCTGGTCGGGCCCTGTCTCACTCTTTTTTGAGATCCTGGGGCCTTTGTCCCACCGGAAGTCCAAGGTCCTGGTCCAGGTTCCAGCGATCCGTGAGGAGCTCCGTGCGCTCAACCTGATAGAACTTCAGGGACTCGTCGAGTTCCGTGAGGCGGCGCATGAGCTCGGCCTGAAGGCCTAGCTTCTCTTGTTTCTGCACGATCAGGTCGTCCAGCGCCCGCTGGCGAGCGCGCTGCAGCTCGAGGATCTGCCGGTCGTAGTCGGCGGCGACCTTGACCTTCTGCTGGTCGAAGGTCCAGATGAAGTGGTTGATGCCGTTGAGCTGGCGCAGGAAGTCTTCCTTGCGCACGATCAAGAGCTCGCGGTACTTCGAGGCTTCGAAGACGCGGGCCTCGAGGACCTTCGAGTCGAAGCGCAGGATCGTGCCGCGCCGGAAGTACCCGTTGTCCCAACAGGGAGAGAGGTTCTCGACGTACATCGAGAAGTAGTTCTCCTCGACGTTTCGCACGAAGCCCTTGCACAGCTTCCGGTCTTCGCGGCCCTGGACGTGGAAGTAGAGGTTGTCGCCGGCCCGGAAGAACTTCGAGTTGTTGTTCTCCACCTGCACCTTGAAGATGCGGGACTTGTCGTCTTTGTCGGTGACCCGCCCGGTGAAGAGCCGGTACACCTGGCCCGGGTCCATGCCGTGGTTGACGTCGGCCGACAGGACGCCGCCCTCGGGGAGCTTGGGCTCGACGATGATGGCGCGCGCCTCGGAGAGCAAAAGCGTCAGGAGTAGCAAAAGATGGCCAGAGAGCTTCATGCTTTTTATTATGCCTGAAACGATCGTCTTCACCAAGCTCGGCAAAGGCCGAGCCTTTACGGAGGGTATATGCAGTTTTTCATCGACACCGGCGACCTCAACGAAATCAAGACCGCTGCGAGCTGGGGCCTCATCGACGGCGTCACCACCAACCCGAGCCTGGTCGCCAAAACCGGCAAAGACCAGATGTCCCTCATCCGCGAGATCTGCGAGATCGTCGACGGCCCGATCTCCGCGGAGGTCATCGCCCTCGACGCCGACGGGATGCTGAAGGAGGCCCGCGAGCTCACCAAGATCCACAAGAACGTCGTCATCAAGCTTCCCATGACCAAAGACGGCATGATCGCCCTGAAAACTCTCAGCGGTGAGGGCGTGAAGACCAACGTCACGCTGATCTTCTCCGCCAACCAGGCGCTGCTGGCCGCGAAGAACGGCGCCACCTACGTATCGCCCTTCATCGGCCGCCTCGACGACGTCGGCCAGACGGGCCTCGACCTGATCGCCGAGATCCGCACCATCTTCAACAACTTCGGCTTCGAAACCCAGATCCTCGCCGCGAGCATCCGCCACAGCGAACACGTCAAGCTTTCGGCCCTGGCCGGTTCGGACGTGGCGACCATTCCCTTCAAGGTCCTCGAGGGCCTCTTCGCGCATCCGCTCACGAAAATGGGCCTCGACCAGTTCATGGCCGACCACGCCAAGGCGAAGAAGTAGATCTCCGAGCCTTTTGCTTGCGCAAGGATTTCCGCGCGCCGACCGATAGGCACCTGGGTAGACTCCCGGGTGCCGCATGGTTTTTGTCCTCATACTCTTGTGCCTCCTCGCCGGCGACCTCGCTGCGCAAGAGGTGAACTGCGCCCAGGCACCAGAGACGCCCCCGGAAGCCTTCTTCCAGGGCATCGGCGACGCCCTCGGGCGCACCACGCTCCGCCACGGCTTCTACCGCACGGCCTACAATCTGCGCATCGAGGCGAGCTGCAAAGAGCGCCTGCCGATCGCCCGGCTCGAGCGCTTCTACCGGGAGACGATGGCCAAAGGCGAGGCCTGCCTCCAGCGCCTCGCGCCCCAAGGGCCCGCCGCGCGAGAAAACCTCGCTTGCCTCGCCCGCCTCTTTCAGGACCAGCAGAATCCTCCCAAGATCCTCTGCGGTGGTTGGCCCTTCGGCAACGACATCACCGCCGTGGCCTCCTTCCCCGGCTCGTCGAAGCGCCATCCCTACCTGTGGCTCTCTCCGCAGGTGACCGGTCTCATGACCTCCGACCCGAACGAACTCGCGGCGACGATCTTCCACGAATCGTTGCACAACTGTGGCCACATCCACAGCGAGGGCATCGAGATCACCTGGACCTGCGAGGACTGCTGCTTCGGCGACAAGCTGACGGACTCGCGGCGCAAGAGCGCCTGTCGCATCTGCCAAGGGGACTACCCCGACGAAAACAACGTGGGCTACGGCCGCGACCTCATCAACTGGTCGCGCGGCTACCAGAACCTCAGCGTGACCATGCTCCGCCGTCTCCTCGAGGTCTCCCGCGACCAGAAAAACACCGCCCTGGCCGAGGAGGTCTTCAAGGAATTTCCCGGCACCTCCGCCCAGCGCCGGGAGCTCCTGCAAAGCTGGCTCCTCGCCGCCCCCGCCGAGCGCAAGGCAGCGCTCCAGAAGCTCGCCCGGGAGTTCACCGAGTCTCAGCGCTCGTCTAAGCTCTTCCGCGCTCTCGCCGCGGACCACGGCCTCTAACACACCAGAACCACAGCGATCCCCCGCGCCCCGAAGGCCCCCAAAAAAACTCTGATTTCGAGCAAAAAAAACGCACCGAATGACCGATAAGACCCTCAAGGGAACTGTCTCCCGTGAGGTCATGCTTTGCGTCTGCTTCGTTTCCAACCTTTGTTTGTGCTCGTGACGCTATTTCTCATGGCCTGTCAGCCGACGAGCAAGCCGGACATCACCACCGGCGGGAGTTCGAGCGCGAACCTCGACGCGCGCTGGAGAGCGAATAGCTTCCCGAAGACCGTCGGCCTGTCGATCAACTTCACGCTCACCGAGCGCGAGCTCATCCGCGACTCCGCGGAGGCCTGGGACACGGCCTCGCAGATCAACCACTTCACCCTCAACCCGAACTCCACCGTCACCGACGTCGGCAACCCCAGCAACCTCAAGGCGCTGCTCGACAACAAGTTCGAGATCTACCGGAATGCGATCTGGCAGAAGGACCTCCCGCGCACGGCCCTCGCGGTGGCGCAGATCTGGGGCGTGCGCAAGGACGACTACCTCGAGATCGTCGAGGCCGACATCCTCTTCAACAACAACTTCAGGTTCTTCCCCGCGGACGCCAGCGGCTACGACATCCGCTTCGTGGCGGTGCACGAGCTGGGCCACTTCCTCGGGCTCCCGCACTCGAGCTTCAGCACGAACAGCGTGATGATCCCCGCGATCGACCCCAGCGACCGCTACTTCCCTCCCACCGCTACGGACATCGACAACCTCACCGATCTCTACAGCACCTCCTCGCTGACGGGCCGCTCGATCGCCTCGCTGGCCGAAGAGTACATGGGGCCGGCGGCCACCAAAGACGAGGTGCTCAACTCCGGCAAGGGCTTCCGCCTCATGATCGAGCTCTACCCGAGCGGCGAGTGCGTCCACCGCCTCGACGGCGTGGAGACCCATCGGCACACCTTCACCGACCTCAAAGGGCGCTAGCCTAGAGCCAGTCGCGCAGCTGCTGCGCCGACACCTTCGGATGATGCTCGTGATCCGCGTGCTTGTTTCCGCGCGCGCTCCCGGTGCGCAGCGTGTGTCGCTGGAAGTACTCCTGCAGGGACACGCCGTAGAAGCGCTCCATGGCGGCGACGAGTTCGAAGGCCTCGTAGGGCACGAAGCGCGACTCCTGCACCAGGGCGCGCAGGAAGGGCACGAGGCCCCCGTGCGGCGCGAGGTGGGTGTTGAGGTTCGCGATGAACTGCGCCCCGTAGGCGTAGGACTCGCGGGCAGTGGTGCGCGCGTAGGGCGAGCGGCCCGCGAGGTTGGCGCCGCCCTCGAAGCGGCCGCCGGGGGGGTAAGCGCTGTCGCGCCAGCTGGCCACTGCTTCGTCGAACCACCCGGCGTTTCCGTTGGCCGGCATCGCGCCGCGGGCGAAGAAGAAGTGCGTGATCTCGTGGCCCAGGGCCCGCTCGCTGGTGATGGTGGCCCCGCAGTACTCCATGCCGCCGCTACCGGCGTTGTAGACCAAGAGCGCCGGATGCGGGTAGGGGCCGTACGCCGCTTCTAGTTCCGCGAGGGTTGCGCGCGACTGCTGCAGCAACTTCTCCAGCTGCGCTTCGCTGCGCACGGCGAAGCTCGGCTTGAGGTAGATCAGCAGCGGGATCACGCGCCCGTCGACGGAGAGGTACTCGCCGCGTTTTTCCGCCATGACCCCGCTGGGGGCCGTGTGGAAGTAGAGCGAGCTGGCCGTGAAGTAGGGCGGGAACTCGATCACCTGCCGCTGGAGACTTCTCTCCAGGAGCACGCCGTTGGAGTAGATCGTCTGCTCCCTCTGAGCGCCGGCGAAGGTGAGCTCGAAGCGCATCGCCAGCTGGTCGTACTCGAAGCTCGCCGGTAGGTACTGCTCGAGGAAGGCGCGGTCAGTGAGATCGCTCATCCAGAAGGCCGCATGGACTCCGCCGTTGTGCCACTCCACCGGGCCGGCGATCGCCCCCTCCATCTCCAGCTCGTAGTCCCCGGCCGGCAGCGCCTTCTCCAGCACGCGGAAGCTCGTGGCCCCGTCCGGCGCACGCAGCAGACTCTCCGAGACGCTCTCGCCGTTGAGACGAATCCGCTGCGGGGCCGTACGCGCGTCGAAGAGCAAGTGGCCCGGCCGGGGCAGCGCCACCTTGAAGTGTACCTGGTAGGTCGCTTTGCGCTGGGGGATGTCGTAGCGCAGCTGGTAGGTCGCGCTGAGGAAGTCTCCGAAGACCGCCTGCGACCCTTGGTAGGCGAAGGCCGGAGGCGCCTTCAGCGGCGACTGCGCGAAGAGCGCGAGGGGAAAGATCAGGGCGAGGATAAGCATGAGGTGGTTCATGCTTCCATTATCCGCGCAGGGCCCGTCGCGCGGGGAAATGTCAGAATTTAAAATAAAAAGGGCCCGCTAGCGCGGGCCCTGCGAGCATCGATCTACTGGCGGGTCCTCGTCGGCGCCTTGGCGGCGCGGGCGAAGGCCTTCTTCTTTTCCTTCTCTTTCTCGTCCATGATGGCCGTGAGCTTTTCGTCGACGTCCCTGAGTTCTTCGATCAGCTTTTGCTTGATGAGCTCGGGGGACCTGAGGATGCGCTTGAACTCGCTGAGCGCCTTGGTCTCGTCCTTGATGAGGAGCTGGCGCTTTTCGACTTCCTCTTTCGTCATCCGGTAGATCGCCATGTCCGCCAGGTACTCGGCGTAGGTGAACTTCTCCTTGGTGAGGTAGTCCACGTAGTCCTTGCGGTTGGCCTTCTTCTCGGCGACGGCGTAGTGCTTTTCTTTGATGAAGCGGATGATCTCGTTGTTCTTCTGCAGCCGCGCCTCGAAGTCCTGGATGAGGAGCTCGTAGCGGCGCTTGGTGACCAGCAGGCGCTGGGCGGTGAAGATCTCGATGATCTCCTCGGCCGTGTCGAAGACCTTGACGCCCTTCTCGTTGATGAGCGTGTAGTTCGGCACCAGCGAGGAGACGGCGCCCATCTCCTTCTCGACGGTCTCGAGCGTCGGCTGCTGGCCGCGCTTGAAGAGCAGCTCGACGCGGATCTCGTTGTCCACCGAGGAGTCGATGTAGTCCTTGAGGAAGTCGCGCTCGATGTGCTTGTTGAGGTGGCGGTAGAGGCGCTGGGCGTCGTAGCCGCGCGGCAGCTCGGTGATGAAGATCTTCTCGCCGACCTGCTTGAAGCCCATGCGGAAGAGCACGCGGCCCTTCTCGTCGATCTCGATGGACTCGTTGTAGTAGCGCACCCAGGGGCGAATCTTCTTGGACCTACTGCCCTCGATGACCGCCATCATCGCCTTGATGATGTCCTTGTGGTTGAAGCTCGGGATCACCGAGGAGAAGCCCGTGCCGATGCCCTCGGCGCCGTTCAGCAGCATGAGCGGAAGCTTCGGCAGGAGCGACACCGGCTCCATGACCTTCTCGTCGTAGTTCGGCACCATCTGCACCTGGTTCATGTCGTCGAAGAGCAAGAGTTCGGCGACCTTACCGAGCTTGCACTCGATGTAGCGAGCGGCGGCGGCCTGGGTCTCCATGCGCTCGCCGAAGTAGCCCTTCTTGTCGAGCAGCGGGTAGTTGTTCGAAAAGCAGAAGTCCTGAGCGAGGTTGACGATCGAGGCCTCCACCGAGGCGGGCCCGTGCGGGTGGAGCGTCAGCACCAGGCCGGTGAGCGAGCTCACCTTGATGAGGCCCTTGTTCGAGTTCTTCCAGAGCGTGTAGAGGATGCGCCGCTGGGAGGGCTTGAGGCCATCCTGGAGGTAGGGAATCGCGCGGTCCATCAGCGTGTAGATCTGATAGATGCGGTACTCTTCTTTCACCAGCGCCGCCAGCGGCACGGAGGTCATTGAGGGGAGAAACTTGTCTTCCATATTAGGCCCTTGCTCCCGCGGCTTTCTTCTCCGCGCGTGCGCGGGCCTTGTTGCCCGCGATGAGGTTGTCGAGGTCGACTTCGATCTCGTCGGAGTCGATGAGGAGGTCCTTGCGCAGCTGCGACTCCTTGCCGAAGCAGGTCTCGAGCATCTCGCGCGCGGCCTTCATGTCTTTCACGGTGATCTTCGTCCAGTCCTTGCGCTGCAGGACGTGCTTGAAGGCCTCCTGGCTCATCTCGCCGAGGCCCTTGTTGCGCTGGATCTCTTTGATCTTGAGGTCCTTGCGCGCCTTGAGCTTCGCGAGGTCCGCTTCGGTCTCGCAGTAGAGCGTCCCCTTGTCGGTGATCACCTCGAAGAGCGGCGCCTTGGCGACCTGGATCATGCCCATCTCGAAGAGCTCGGGCCAGAAGGTGAAGAAGAAGTTCGTGAGCAGCGTGTTGATGTGGCCGCCGTCGACGTCGGAGTCGGCCAGGAAGACGATCTTCGTGTAGCGCAGCTCCTTCGGCTCCACCTTCTGGCCGATGATCAGGCCGATGGACGCCATGATGTCGGCGAACTCCTGGTTCTCGATGACTTCTTTGATCGAGGCCTGGGAGACGTTCATCGGCTTGCCCTTGAGGGCGATGCCGCCCTGGGTGAGCTTCTCGCGGGCCGAGCGCAGGCCACCGATGGCCGAGTCGCCCTCGCAGATGAAGAGCGTGCAGCCGGTCCGGTCGCGGCGCTCGTTGGCGTCGAGGAGCTTCTCGATCCGCTGCTTCTTGCCCTTCTTCGCGAGCTTCGAGGCGTCCTTCAGGTCCGCGAAGCGCTGGCGCGAGCGCGCGCGCTCCATCACCTGCTCGAGGTACTCTTTGTTCTTGCGCATGAACTTTTCGATGCCGTCGGTCATGAAGGCTTCGATGGACTTCTCGAGGAAGGCGTCGCGCACCAGCTTGCGCTTGGTCTGCGACTCGAAGCGCGGGTTCGGCATGACGACGCCGATGATGAAGGTCATGCCGGCGAGGATGTCGTTGTCGACGAGCTGGAGCTTGTCTTTCTTGGCGGTCTTCTCGAGCTTGTCCTTGAGCGAGTTGATGAAGAGGCGCTTGATGCGGTCGTGGTGGAAGCCGCCGTCGTAGGTCGGCGTCGAGTTCACGAAGGAGATCATGCGCTCGCGCTCCTCGGACTTGTGGTCGAGGACCAGCGAGAGGTGGAGGTCGAACTGGGCCTTGAACTTCTTGCCGCGCTCGTTTTGGCCTTCCTGGACGAAGGCCTCCTCGCCGAAGACCTGCGCGCCCTCCGGAGAGATGCGCTGGGCGAGCTCGAAGAGGCCCTTCTTGTAGAGGTGCTTCTCGCCGTTGAAGTAGAACACCAGGCCCGGGTTATTGTAGGCGAGGTCGATGATGCGCTTCTTCAGCAGCTCCTTGTCGATCACCTGGTTCTTGTAGACTTCCTTGGCGAGCACCAGCTCGACCTTGACCCCCGAAGGGCCGGTGAACTTCTTGGGCTTCGACTTGACGATCTTCAGCGCGCCGTCGATGAACTCGTAGGTCTGCTCGGTTTTCGTGTTGTAGTGGCGCACGGTGACCCGGAAGAGGTCACTGGTGAGACACGTGGCCGAGGCGCCGAGGCCGTTCTGTCCCAGGGTGCGGTACAGGAAGCCCTTGTCGTCGAGGTCTTCGTCGGCGAACTTCGAGCCGGTGCGAAACTCGGTGTACACGTCTTTGATCTTCTCGACGGGGAAGCCGATGCCGTTGTCTTGCACGGTGACGGTTTTGCCGTCCGCCGAGAGCGTGGTGTGGATCTCCGTGACGTGGCCGCGGTAGAACTCGTCGATGCAGTTGTCGAGGATCTCTTCGATGGCCTTGGACTTCGCCTGATGGAATTTCACGGTGCGAAACGACAGGCCCTGGTCGGTGTAGACGTAGGTTTCGAGGTCTTCGACGTCGTTGGAACCGAACACCAGGCTGACGCGGTTGCGGCAGTGCCAGCGCTGGTCCTTACTTTCGATCGCGGCTTCTTTGACCTTGGAGGCCTTGCGTTTAACTTCTTGAACCATAAGGAGAAGATTCCTTTTTCTAAGGTCTTAGGGCCTTCAGGTTAACGGGCCTAGCACCGGCCTGAAAAGTCATCTTGCGTTATTTGGCCGACAATTTAAAATAAAATGCATTGTGAAACTCCTCATTCCCTGGCTCATATTCTGCTCTCTGCAAGGCCCTACTTGGGCGGCCATTCCCACTCTCACAGAGTCGCAAAAAGCGGAGCTTTTCCAGCGGGCCCAGGAGTGGTGGCAGGGCCCGGTAAAATTTCAGGAAGATTTAAGTCGCGGGGAGGTGGTCGCCTGGGCCGAGGCCCGCGACCAGAGCGATTCCCAACAAACGCTCTCAACTAAAGTCATTGGCCTGCATCCGCGCAGCTGCGCCTGGGGCCTGGCCAAGATCTCGCGCTACGAGCACTACTCGCAGCACATGAGCTTCGTCCGAGAGTCGCGCTACGACGAGAAGACGCAGACTCTTTCTTTGCTGCTCGAGCACCTCGTGCTTCCCTACCCGATGACCCTGACGCTCAAGCTCCCGCGCATCAGCGGCCCTTCCGTGACGCCCTTTCTTTTTCCCCACGGCATCTTCGCGGGCCTCACGGGGACCATCCACGTGGCGTCCATCGGCAACCGCTGCGCCTATTTCCTGCGCGCCAGCTGGCGAGGCACGAGCACCAAGCTCTCGCCGCTGGTCATCGAGACCTTCGCGCAGACTCTCAGCAAAATCGGTCTTGAACACCTCATCAGAATCTCCACACTTTAAACGCCCAGGCCCTTGCAAGCTTCGGAGAGCTTCTATACATTGGGCCCAGTGAAAGTATTGCGCGTCCACGTCAAAGACACCTACCCGCTGCGGCATAAAATGCTGAGGCCCCATGGTACGCTTGCTGATTGCATGTTCAAAGGCGACGACGACGAGCTCACCTTCCACCTCGGCGCCTTCATCGATGGGCGCCTGGTGAGCGTGGCCTCCTTCTACTTCGAGAACCACTCTCAGTTCGAGCAACAGCACCCGCACCAGTACCGCCTGCGGGGCATGGCAACCCTGCCGGAGTACCAGGGCCAGGGGCTTTCCTCGGCGCTGCTCAGAACCGCCTTCCCACTCATCAAGCAGAACCAGTGCACGCTCCTGTGGTGCAACGCCCGCGTCTCCGCGGAGGGCTTCTACCACAAAGTCGGCTTCCAGTCGCAGAGCGAGGTTTTCGAGCTCCCGCTGATCGGCCCGCACCGGCTGATGTCTATCGAGATCCGATAAAACGCGCGCGCTCACCGGGGTGGATGCAGGCGCGCGGGAAGACCGAGAGCACGATGAGCTCGCGCTGACGCGCGAAGCACTCCGCCGGAGTCGCGAACACGGTCCCCGGCACGCAGCCCAGGAAGGGCGCCTTGCTCGCCAGCCGCGCGTCGTGCTGCTCGCGGCACTGGCCGTGCTTATCGCCCGTCACGCAGACCCAGTGGCGCTCGTCGCAGTCGTAGACCAGCGCCGGGCCCTGCACCCACTTCTCGGAGAGCTCCTGCCCGTCAGCATCGAGCTCTTGCTGGGCCCGCAGGGGCCCACAAAAAATCACGCAAAGCAGGGCCGCAAGCATACTCAAATAAGTTTTCATGCATTATCCTATCGGTGCACCCCAACCGAGGATTAAGGGCCATGGCCTATCTCATGCACGACCAAATTCGTCTCTCTCTGGCCCAGTGGCTACACCGCGGCCTTCGAGAGCTGCAGGTTCCCGAGCTCTCCGTCGAGAGTGTCTACCAGGGCCTGGTGCCGGCCCCCGACTTGAAGCTCGGCCACTTCGCCTTCGCCCTCTTCCCGTGGGCCAAGGCGCTGAAAACGAACCCCGCGCAGCTGGCCGGCAAACTCCAGGCCTTGCTCGCCGAGCACGCTCCACCGGCGCTGGTGGAGAAGGCCCAGGCGGCCGGCCCCTACCTCAATCTCACGCTGGCGGCGGGACCCTTGGCCCAGGCCGTGCTCCCAGCGATGCTCGACGGCAGCTACTTCACCCGTCGCCTGAGCGAGAAGATGCCCAAGACGATGATCGAGTTCTCGCAGCCGAACACGCACAAGGAGATGCACGTGGGCCACATGCGCAACCTGTGCCTCGGGGACGCGCTCATCCGCCTGCACCGCTACAGCGGCTACGACATCGTCGCCTCGACCTTCCCGGGCGACGTCGGCACCCACGTCGCGAAGTGCCTGTGGTACTACAAGAAGCACAACACCGAAGCGCCGCCGGCCGAGCGCAAAGGCGCCTGGCTGGGCCGCCTCTACTCCAAGGCCCACAACCTCCTCGAAGACCAGCGCGGCACGCCCGCCGAGGAGACCAACCGCCAGGAGCTCACCGCCATCCTCCACCAGCTGGAAAAAAAATCCGGCGAGTACTACGAGCTGTGGAAAGAGACCCGCCAGTGGTCCGTGGAGCTGATGAACGAGGTCTACGCCTGGGCCGGCGTGAGCTTCGACGCCTGGTACTGGGAGTCGGAGGTGGACTCCGACTCGGTGAAGCTGGTGCGCGAATGGCAAAAGAAGGGCCTCTTCGTCGAAGACCAGGGCGCCGTCGGCGCCGACCTCAAGGAGTGGGGCCTCGGCTTCTGTCTGCTGCTCAAGACCGACGGCAACGGCCTCTACGCCACCAAGGACATCGAGCTGGCGCGCCGGAAGTTCCAGGAGCGCGGCATCGAGAAGAGCGTCTACGTGGTGGACCTGCGCCAGGCGCACCACTTCAAGCAGGTCTTCAAGGTCCTCGAGCTGATGGGCTTCGAGCACGCCAAGGACTGCTTCCACCTGCAGTACGACTTCGTCGAGCTCCCCGACGGCGCCATGAGCTCGCGCAAGGGCAACATCGTGGCGCTCCAGTCGCTGGTGGACAACATGGTGGCCACCATCAAGCGCGACTACCTCGAGCGCTACCGCGGCCAGTGGAGCGACGCGGAGATCGAACAGACCGCTCAGGACGTGGCGCGCGGAGCGATCAAGTACGGTATGACTCGCATCGACCCCTCCAAGAAGATCGTCTTCGCCATGGATGAGTGGCTCAAGCTCGACGGAGAGTCGGGCCCGTACCTGCAGTACAGCTATGCGCGTATCCAAAGTTTGGCCAAAAAAATTGAGCTGACGGGGGCGCCAGATTACAAATCTCTCATCCACCCAAGTGAACTGCAGCTCCTCACCCTGCTGCCACAGCTCAACACCCTCGTCACTCAGGCCACCGAGCAGTATCGCCCGAGTCTCCTCTGCGCCTACCTCTACGACGTGGCCCGCGCCTTCAATGGCTTCTACGCCGAGTGCCCGATTGCGTCTGCCCCTACCGGCGTGCGCGAGGCACGCCTCGACCTCGCACGGTCGACGGCGGAGGTCCTGCGCCACGGGTTAAATTTGCTCGGCATCCCGGCCCCCTCACAAATGTGAAAAAGATGCTAAGATAAACGCATGAAGTTGACCTTCCAAACTCCGGAAGACGGTGTCTTGAAGTTCGAGGTCGCCAAGCACGCGGTGATCGTGGGCCGGGGCTCCGGCTGCGACGTGCAGATCAAGCTCGAGGGGATCTCGCGGCAGCACTGCCTTATCGAAGTCACCGAAGAAGGCGAGTTCTACGTCACCGACCTGAACTCCTCCAACGGTGTGCTGATCGATAACCGCCGAGTCATTCCCGGCAAGAAAGTCGCCTACAAAACCTTCCAGCCCCTCACCATCGGCCCGCTCACACCGGTGACCATCGAGCCCGTCGACCGCAGTGACCGCATGCTGGTGAACCGCTCGCTGGAGGACATCAAACGACAAAAGAAGATTGATCCCAAGGCCAGAAAAAGCGAGCACACTTTAGTCGAAAACCTCCCGGGCCTTGAGCTCGAGACCGAAGAAAAAAGTCGCACCCATCATCGGCTCACGCGCTCGGGTCTGCGCAAGAGCTCCTCGAGCGTGCGCAAGGCGCCGACGCCTGTGAAGGTGGAGACGCAACCTCCTTGGGTGACCTTCCTGCTCTCCCTCTTTGCTATCATTGCTGCTACTTACTTTCTCTTCATCAAAAAATAGATTAAATTTCAATGCCTTAAAAATAGGTGCAATTTAGTCCGCTTTCCAGTATTCTGAGCTTGAACCCTAAATAAGTCATTTTCTAGCTTATTTCCTAACTGGGAAGAGTAGATGTTCAAGATCAACCGCAAAGTCGAATACGCCCTGATGGTGCTGCAGTTCATGAGCGAGCGCTCGGCGAGCGAGCTCACCACCGCCCGTGAGGTGTGCGACCGCTTCGGCGCTCCCTTTGACACCGTCGCCAAGGTCATGCAGCACCTGGCGCTGGCGAACGTGCTGGAGTCCGTCAAAGGCGTCAAGGGTGGCTACCACCTCAAGGCCGACCTCGCTCACGTGAACCTCATGCAGCTGGTGGAGTGGGTCGAAGGCCAGCGCTTCGCCGTCGACTGCCAGGGCGGCAGCTGCGAGCTAGGACACACGTGCACCATCCAGGGGCCGCTTAAGCGCCTCAACGACTACGCCACCGCGGTCTTCGCGTCGCTCAGCGTGAGGGACCTGCTGCAGGAAAAACTCCAGACGCCGGCGCTGGTGGACACCCTCGGTTGTACCAAGGAGCTCGCATGAAGGCGGAAGAGAAACTGGGCGAAGACTACAAGTACGGCTTCGTCACCGACATCGAGACCGAGGAGTTCCCGAAGGGCCTCAACGAGGACGTCATCCGGCTGCTCTCAGAGAAGAAGAACGAGCCCCAGTGGCTCCTAGACTTCCGCCTCAAGGCCTTCCGCCTGTGGCAGACCATGGAGCACCCGCGCTGGCAGTACTGCGAGATCCCGCCCATCGACTTCCAGGCGATTGCGTACTACGCCAAACCGAAGGTGAAAAAAGAGGCGAAGAACCTCGACGAAGTCGACCCCGAGCTCCTGGCCACCTTCGAGAAACTCGGCATTCCCCTCACCGAGCAAAAGCGCCTGATGGGTGTGGCCGTGGACGCGGTGTTTGATTCCGTCTCCGTGGGCACCACGCACCAGGAAGAGCTGGAAAAAGTCGGCGTGATTTTTTGCTCTATCTCCGAGGCCATTCACAGGTACCCGGAGCTGGTGAAAAAATACCTCGGCACGGTGGTACCGGCGAGCGACAACTACTACGCGGCCCTCAACTGTGCGGTTTTCACCGACGGGTCGTTTGTCTACATCCCCGAGGGCGTGAAGTGTCCGCTGGATCTCTCAACCTACTTCCGCATCAACGCCAAGGAATCGGGCCAGTTCGAGCGCACGCTGATCGTCGCCGACAAGGGCTCCTACGTGAACTACCTCGAGGGCTGCACGGCGCCCCAGCGCGACGAGAACCAGCTCCACGCCGCCATCGTCGAACTGGTGGCCCTCGACGACGCCGAGATCAAGTACTCGACGGTGCAGAACTGGTACGCCGGCGACAAAGAGGGCAAGGGCGGCATCTACAACTTCGTCACCAAGCGCGGCCACTGCGTCGGCAGGAACTCGAAGATCTCCTGGACCCAGGTCGAGGCCGGCTCGGCGATCACCTGGAAGTACCCGAGCTGCGTGCTCCTCGGAGAAAACTCCGTAGGCCAGTTCTACTCCGTGGCGCTCACCAACCACTTCATGCAGGCCGACACCGGCACCAAGATGATCCACGTCGGCAAGAACACGCGCTCGACGATCATCTCCAAGGGCATCTCGGCGGAGAAGTCCAACAACGTCTACCGCGGCCTGGTCAAGATCATGCCGGGAGCGACCGGCGCGCGCAACTACTCCCAGTGCGACTCGATGCTCATCGGCGACCAGTGCGGGGCCCACACCTTCCCGACCATGGACGTGCGCAACCCCACCGCCGTGGTCGAGCACGAGGCCACCACCTCGAAGATCAGCGCCGAGCAGATCTTCTACCTGCGCTCGCGCGGCTACACGCAGGAGAAAGCGGTGTCGCTGATCGTGAATGGCTTTTGCAAAGATGTGTTCAAAACCCTTCCACTGGAGTTCTCCGTGGAAGCCGTCAAACTGATCGAAATGAAACTCGAAAACAGCGTAGGGTAAGCATGCTAGACATCAAGAATCTCACCGCCACCGTCGACGGCACCGCCATCCTCAAGGGCATCAACCTCTCCGTGAAGGCCGGCGAAGTGCACGCCATCATGGGCCCCAACGGCTCGGGTAAGTCGACGCTCTCGAAGGTCATCGCGGGCCACCCGGCCTACGAGGTCACCGGCGGCGAGGTCAGCTACCTCGTCAACCGCAAGACCGTGAACCTCCTCGAGCTCGAGGCGGATGCGCGCGCCCGCGAAGGCATCTTCCTGGGCTTCCAGTACCCGGTGGAGATCCCCGGCGTCTCGAACCTCGATTTCCTCCGCGAGGCCTTCAACGAACTCTGCGCCCACCAGGGCCTCGAGAAGATGGAAGAAGAACCCTTCAAGAAGCTGCTGGCCGAGAAGCTCAAGCTCCTCGACATGGGCGAGCACTTCCTCGAGCGCGACGTCAACGCCGGCTTCTCCGGCGGTGAGAAAAAGAAAAACGAGATCCTGCAGATGGCGCTCCTCAATCCGCGCCTGGCCCTCCTCGACGAAACGGACTCGGGCCTTGACATCGATGCCCTCCGCATCGTCGCCAAGGGAGTGAACGCTCTCAAGTCGCGCTTCAACGCCATCGTGCTCGTCACCCACTACCAGCGGCTTCTGGACCTCATCGTCCCGGACCACGTCCACGTGCTCTACCAGGGCCGCATCGTGAAGTCCGGCGGCAAAGAGCTCGCCCTCGAGCTCGAGCAGAAGGGCTACGACTGGATCATCCAGGAAGAGCGCGAGGCCCTCTCATGAAGATCCCCGGCGCCGACCCCCAGTGGTGCGACTTCCCGCTGAAGGCCGAGGCCTGGCGCTACAGCCAGTTCCTCAAGTACTTACCGGAAGAGCTACCCCTGGCGCCCGAGAAGGTCTTCACCACCTCCGAGCTTCGGGTCGAAAAGAGCGGCGAACTTGACCTCACAACTCTTCGCCAGCAAGCGGCCAGCGCTAACGTCGGCGAACTCACCCTCACCGTCGCCGCCGGCGTCGAGCTGGTGCTGCGCCAGACGATCCGCGGTGCGGCCGACGGCTTCGTCCACTGCCGGCTCAAGCTCATCCTCGAGGAAGGGGCGCGCGTCGACCACGCCCTCCGGATCCAGGAAGGCAGCGGCAGCATGGGAGTGATCGAACTCAGGTCTCAGCTCAAAAAGAATAGCGAACTCAAGCAGACCTACCTCGCCCGCGGCGGCGCGGGGCTCAGGCTCTCTCTCGAGGCGGAGCTGCTCGAGGCCGGCGCCCACGCCGAGCTCTCCGGGCTGTGCCTGCTGGCAGGAAAAGAAGTCATCGACGTGCACTCGTCGCTGGTCCACCGCGCGGCCAACACCACCGCGCAGCAGCTCGCCAAAAACCTCCTCGACCACGACTCCCGCGCCGTCTTCACTGGCCGCGTCCACATCGCCCGCGGCGCCCAGCAGGTGGCCGCGGAGCAGATGAGCCGCAGCCTCATGCTCTCGCCCAAGGCCCAGGCCCTGTCGCAGCCGCAGCTGGAGATCTTCGCCGACGACGTGAAGTGCGCCCACGGCTCGACCACCGGCCAGGTGGGGGAAGAGGCGAGCTTCTACCTGCTCTCCCGCGGCATCCCGGCGGCGCGGGCCCGCGAGCTCCTCACGCGCGCCTTCGTGCAGGAAGTGTTGCAGAAGACTCAAAGCGAAAGCTTCCTGGCGGAGGCCCTATGAGCTTTGACTGGGCAGCGCACTTTCCCATCCTGCAAGAGACGATGAACGGCAAGCGCCTCGCCTACCTCGACTCCGCGGCCACGGCCCTCAAGCCCACCGCCGTCGTCAGCGCCATGGAGCACTACCTCGCGCGCACCACCTCCAACGTCCACCGCGGCATCTACCGCTTGAGCGAAGAGAACACCCAGGCCTTTGAGCGCGTGCGCGACCAGCTCAAGGTCTTCCTCAACGCCCGCGCCCGCGAAGAGGTCATCTTCACCAAGGGCACCACCGAAGGCATCAACCTCGTGGCCCAGTCCTGGGGACGCCAACAGCTCAGACCGGGGGACGAGATCGTGCTCACCATGCTGGAGCACCACTCGAACATCATTCCGTGGCAGCTGGTGGCCGCCGAGACCGGCGCAGTGATCAAAGTCATCGCGCTGGACCGCGAGGGCCAGCTGGACCTCGCGAGTGCTCGCCAGCAGATCACGGCGCGCACCAAGCTCCTCGCCTTCACCCTCACGTCGAACACGCTCGGCGTCATCACGCCGGCCCGCGACCTCATGGCCCTGGCCCGCGCGGTGAGCGCCACCGTGCTCGTCGACGCCGCCCAGTGGGCCCCGCACTACCCGATCGACGTGCAGTCTCTCGACTGCGACTTCCTGGTGTTCTCCGGCCACAAGACCTTTGGCCCCAACGCCGTCGGCGTGCTCTACGGCAAGCAGGCACTCCTCAAGGCCATGCCGCCCTGGCAGGGCGGCGGCAACATGATCTCCACCGTGAGCTTCGAAGGCAGCAGCTGGAACGTGCTGCCAGAGAAGTTCGAGGCCGGCACCCCGGCGATCGCCGAGGTCCTGGGCCTCGGCGCCGCTCTAGAGTTCATGGCCCAGGTGGGCTTCGAGGAGCTCCACCAGCGCGTCGTGGCGCTGAAGAACGAAGCCCAGGAAAAGCTCCTCGCGCTCCCGGGCGTCGCGGTGCTCGCGGCGCGCGCTCCGCGCGTGGCCACCTTCGGCTTCGAAGTCCAGGGCATCCACCCGCAGGACCTCGGCAGCGTGCTCGACAAGGAAGGCGTCGCCATCCGCACGGGCCACCACTGCACGCAGCCGCTGCTCAAGCACTTCGGGAAAACGGCGCTGGCCCGCGCCTCGTTTGGCCCCTACAACACCAGTCAAGACATCGACCAACTCGTCGCCGCGATCCAGAAGGCGCAGCGACTTTTTCTGTGAGGAATGTATGAGCACCCCTGAGGTCTTCATCGAACCAACGCCCAATCCGAACGCACTGAAGTTCATCGTGGACAAAAATGTCATCGACGAGGGCAAGGCGAGCTTCAAGTCGAGCGTCGACTGCGACGGCATCCCGCTGGCGCAGGCCCTCTTCGACCTGCGCGGCGTGGACCAGATCCACTTCTTCCAGAACGTCATCACCGTCTCGAAGTTCAGCTTCGAGGACTGGGACGTGCTCGAGCCCACCGTCAAGACCACCATCGAGAACATGCTCGGCGAGCACAACTCGGACATCAAGATCAAGGACCCGGAGAAGGAGCGCCGCGCGGCGCTGCCACCGGAGGTGCAGCAGATCGAGGACATCCTCGACCGCACCATCCGCCCGGGCCTGCAGGGCGACGGCGGCGACATCCAGGTGCAGGACTACCGCGACAACATGGTGCTGGTGAAGTACCTCGGCGCCTGCGGCACGTGCCCGAGCTCCTCGGCCGGCACGCTGGAGGCGATCCGCTCCATCCTGCGTGACCAGTTCAACCCGGACATCGAAGTCTACGTCGCCTAGGCGAAACTAACGGTACCAGCAGCGCGGCCGCGGTTTTTTGAGGGCGGCCGCTACGACGGTGTCGAGGCGACACTGCGGCGAGGGGTAGAACTCGTTGGTGCGCTCCACTCGTGTGCGCTCCGGCGTCGAGAGACTCGCAGATGGTAAAGACACCCAAGGTGCGGCCGCACGGAAAAAAACCTCGCCGGCGGTGACGATCTGCGAGCACACCAAGTCGAAGCGACACAGCGCCAGTGCCTCCGGGTGAAGCGGAACCGAGTGAAACAGGCCCGCATCGAGTTGGAGCCATTTGCGCAAACACACGCCCGCGCCCCAGTAATCGGACTGGCCCTCGAGCGAGGCCCACTCGGCGTGGACGCGCTGGCGCGGCTCACCGCCGCGCAGGTGCCCCAGCTCGTGGCAGAGCACGAAGGCCAGCCCCAGCGGGTCCATCTCCGGCAGCCGGCCGATGGCGCCGGCGAGATGGAGCGTGAAGAGGTTGTTCTCGAGCTGGGTGCCGGCCATGAAGTGGGGCGACTGCCAGTCGAACCTGGGCACGATGTGCGGGCCCGCGGCCTGGTAATCCGGGAACCAAGCGTGGACGAGAAAGCTGCGCCCGACTTCTTCAAACTGCTCGCGGGTGAGCTTGCCCGCACGAGCATCGCCCGGGGGGAAGTGAAACACTTCGCCCCGGGCGAGGAAAGAAATGAAAATGAGCAGGGGGACGAGCTTCATCTACTCGAGGCGCAGCAACTCGCAGCCCTGCTTGGTCATCTCCACGGTCGTCATGCTCGACTGGCCATCGATGATGATCTGCACGTAGTGCGTGACCGAGCGGCCCTGGTCGCGCGAGGAGAAGACGCGCACGATCGGGTGGAAGTCCGATGCTTCGATGTAGGGGCGCAGTTCGTTGTAGGCGGCCCCCATCGCTTCCGCGCGGCACTCCCGCACGGTGGGCGGAGCAGCGAAGACAGACTGAGAGAGCACAAGAGTAGCGAACACGAGAACGAAGGCCTTCATAAGCAACCTCACAAAAAAAGTTAATGACGTAGGGAGATGCTAAAGGGCGAAGGGCGCTGGTGGGCGCCAGCGTGTGCATTTTACAGAGGGCCGTTCGAAGTTTTGACGGCCCCGGATGGAGATTCGACCACTTACCCTCCCCGCGGCGGGCGCCGGGCCGGCGCGGGCCTTGCAGGATCTCAGGCATGCAACACGGCATGCTTCTTCTCTGGTGCGCGCTTTTGTCTCTTTCGGGCCTTGCCTTCGGGCAGGAGTCGAAGATACGTCTGACCGTTCGCACGACGGACGGAACGACGACGGTGGACGCCTTCCACTACTCCAACCACTGGGGAAGGAAAGAAGTTCGCCTGGTCGCGACCACGATCCCGAAGTTCGGCAGCGCCAACCCCATCCTCGGCTATGGCCGCGACACCGACGACGACGACCTGGTCGACACCTGGTTCATGATCGACGGCGACAAGGGCCTCGTGCGCCACGAGCTGCCGTCGCGGCACCCCTGGGGTCACGACGTCCTTCGCACGCAACTTTTCCTGCGCTACGAGTCCAGCGCCAAGGCGCACTTCTCCGCTGCCTACGGCGCGGTGTTCGGCTTCCTCATGATGTCCGTCAGCTCGGCCTACGAG
>DAIPJL010000041.1:0-19508 GCA_036770305.1 Bacteriovoracaceae bacterium
CTACTGGGTTCAAGTGGAAGGCATTCCAAGCGATGAGGCCTTAGAAAAAATGCGTAAAGGATTGCTCATTCAAGACTACCAAACACTCCCCTGCCAAGCGCGCCTGCTGCCAAATTTCACGCTCCCACCACGTGTTCCTCCTATTCGCGTGCGCCCATCCATTCCAGATTGCTGGCTCGAGATCGAATTACACGAGGGAAAAAATCGGCAAGTGCGTCGCATGACCGCGGCCGTAGGCCATCCGACATTGCGTCTTATCCGTGTCGGCATCGGCAATCTGCGCCTCGATGACTTGGCCGCTGGCGAACATCGTGAGATCAAGCGGCAGGACATCCTGCTCTAGAGATAGACGCCCAAATAAAAGCCAAAGTTAAAAGTGAAATGCAAGAAGACGGCGCTCCAGATGCTGCCACCTTGCTGGCGCCGAAGGCCAATCAAAAGCGCTAAGGCAACGACGTAGATCGACTGGTAATAGACGAAAGGAGCGATGGCCTCGGGCAGGGAGAACACCGCCACGAAGTGCGAGAGAGAGAAGGCCAGGGTGCTGAGCTGAAGCTGCAGCAGCTTCGAGCACTTCACCAGCGTCAGACTCTCCCACAGCACGAAGCGGAAGAGAAATTCCTCGATGGCGGGTGCGAGCAGCAGGAGAAAGACCAGCGTCTGGGGATCAGTCAGGTCATAGGGGACGCCGATCTCCAGGCCCACGGCACCGGCGTGGATGAGGGCCCCGCCCACCAGCAGTATGAGTCCGAGACCCAAGTCTTGCTTACTGAAGCCTGCGCGCCAGGGCCTCAAGGTGCGAAAGGCCCACAGTGCCGCGAGGATTAAGAGGACTTCGAAGCTATAAGCAAGGTAAGGGTGAAGCTTCGCCCAGATGAAAGGATCGAGGGCAATCCGCAGACCGAGAAAGAGGCACAAGAAAACAATGGCGCTGGTCTTCATTCTGAAAGTGTAACGGACTTTTTGCGATCGCGCCAAGCATGATCATTCAAGAGCTGGCCGGCACTCACCCCGTAAGTCTCCAGCGTGCCGACGCTGGCGACGACATCGCTTACAGAGCGCGCACCAGAGACAAGTTCGAGGTAGCCGCGAATCTTTTTGAGCAGCACCTCACCGCGCTCGTGGAGCGCCTCGAAGCGCAGCCGAGACGGCAGGCGGGGCCACTCGTCTTTCACGAAGGCCGCTGACTGGGCCTCGCCCTTGAACATGGTGTTGCGGCACTCCTGATCGGCTTTTAAAAAATGCATCTTCCCGTAAGCGTCTTTCAGTTCCACGTGGTGCTTTTCGCAGGGTTTGCCGCAGTCTTTGAAGCTCGAGCCCTTGGACATGAAGGCGGCGAACACACAGTGCTCCATGTGAAACTCGGGCATGTACTGGTGCACCGTAAGCTCCAGCCGACTGGCGTCCATCGCCTCCACCAAGGCGCGCGCCTCCTGCTGGTTCAGGTCGTAGGAGATGCACACACTCTCGAGGCCCTTCGCTAGCAGGTAGTTCGCGCTGAGGTGGTTGGAGACGTTCAGGGAGAAGTCCCCCATCAGGGCGACCCCCTTGTCCTTGAGCCAGTGAAGCGCGCCGAGGTTGCGCACCAAAATCACATCGGGTTCGGCCGCGAGGATGATCTTGAGGTTGTAGTACTCGCGGGGCTTAAGAATCCGCGTCGTCGCGACACCGGCGCGCACACCGGACTTCTTCAAGAGCGCCACGCTCTCGCGATAGTCTTTGCCAAACTCGTAATCCAGAATCACGCTGCCGAGCTGCGCATGCGTGGCGAGGTCACTGGCGAGGAACTCTTCGACCTGTGCTTTCTCTCGCAGCACGAG
Organism: Bacteriovoracaceae bacterium; assembly: GCA_036770305.1. Taxonomy (GTDB): domain Bacteria; phylum Bdellovibrionota; class Bacteriovoracia; order Bacteriovoracales; family Bacteriovoracaceae; genus UBA6144. The sequence continues at coordinate 1,821 of DAIPJL010000041.1, forward strand.
GTTGAGCTTGATCGCGGCGTCCGCACGGGGAGTCGTTTGCAACAGGGGGGCCGCGTCGCGCAGGGGACGTTCCGGACGGCGGGTGCGAGCGAGGTTGAGCTTTTCGATCATCTCGCGCTTGAGGGCCTTGAGGTCTTTGCTGCTGACGAAGCCGCTGCCCGCGAGCAGCGTCGTCGCGCGCACCTTGTAGGCCGTGTGACTCAGCGCTAGGAGCTCCTGCCACACGAGCGCGGGATTGACTTCTTTCTGGGCCGGAGCGAGCAGCGGCCCGCGCACCGTGAACCGATGAGTGCCGTCGAAGACCTCGAGTTCCAGGGCCTCACCGGCGGCGAGCTTCAAGCTGAGGTCGATGGGAACACGACGCTGGCGCGCGCGGTCTTCCACCAGCTTCTTGGTCTCGCGCGCGAAGGCCTCGTCGGAGTTGAGCCAGACGCGCTGGCCGCGGGAGACTTTGAGTTTCTTGTCGAGGAGCTCGACCTGCCACAGCTCGGCCGAGAGTTCCTGGGCGAGGAAGATCTTACTCCCGACGCCCTGGTCGCCGCTGGCGAAGAATAATCCCTGCCCCGCGCGCAGGGGCGTGCGACTGGTGAGCTGGATTTTTGTTCCCTGAATACTCTTTACCACGCCGATCTCTAGCCCTCGGTGCGACGAGAAGCTGCCTTCGACCAGGCGCTGATGGTCCACGCCGCGCAGCCAGCCGTCGAAGAAGCCGCGGCTGTAGCTCGTCGCCATCTCCGTGAGATTCGTCTTCTCACCGTCGAGGGCGCGCCGGTAGTTCAGCGCAGAACTCGTGACGTACTCGGGGCCCTTGAGCCGGCCTTCGATCTTGAAAGAGTCGACGCCGAGTTCGCGCAGCGCCGGCACGTGCTCAATCCCGCAGAGGTCCTGCGGGCTCACGAGGTACTTCTTGTCGCCCAGCTCGCGCTTCTCCCCGTCGACGAAGAGCTCGTACCCCAGCCGACAGCTCTGGGCGCACTGGCCGCGGTTGGCGGAGCGGCCCCCGATGGCCTCCGAGGTGAAACACTGTCCTGAGTAGGCGACGCAAAGTGCACCGTGCACGAAAACCTCGAGTTCCTCCGAGCGTTTTTCTCTGATGAGTTTGATCTCCGGGAGAGAATTTTCCCGGCCCAGCACGTAGCGCTCGATCTTCAAATCCTCCAACAGGGCCATCGCTTCGTCGTTGGTCACCGTCATCTGCGTCGAGCCATGAACGCGCTGCCAAGGAGCAAGCGCTCGGATCAGCTGCACGAGGCCCAGGTCCTGCACGATGAAAGCATCAGGCCCCAGGGCAATTAAATCTTTTACAAGCTCTAAGGCACGCGGCAGTTCACTTTGAAAGACCAGCACGTTGAAGGCTAGATGAACCTTCACCCCATAAAGATGGCAGTGATCAATCAACTCCTTGAGTTCTTCGAGTGTGAAGTCCTGGCTGCGCCCGCGAGCATTAAAGCCCGGTGCCCCCACGTAGACGGCGTCCGCTCCGGCGTGGATGGCGGCCAGGGCCATGGGCAAGGTACCGACCGGCAGGAGAAGCTCGGGTGTTTTCATGGCGAGGTTTTAGGCCCAGCCCCTCGCTTCGACAAGTTGCGTAGTCAAAATTTTAGGCCAAAACCTAGGCCATCTCAGTTATTTTCTGTTCAAATGGGGCGATACTAAGGCCATCAAGGAGCCCCCCATGAACTACCAGAATGTGATGATCGCCGTGGATTTCAACGACAGCGCCCTCAAAACCCTCGATAAAGTAAAGAACCTGGGTCTTAGAGACGGTACTAAAATCCAGCTGGTGCACGCCTTCGAGCTCTTCCCCGCGAGCTTCGATTTCATGGCAAGCTACATGCCGGGGCCGGAGCAGAAGCAAGAGATCGAAGCCGCCATTCAAGAGCGCCTTAAGAAGCTCATCGAGCGCTGGGAACTTGGCCGCTTCCAGGTCTCCACCAAGGTGCTGATCTGCGCCAGCGCGCGCCAGGAGTTCCTCGACTACTCCATCAAGGAGAAGGCGCAGCTGATCGTCCTGGCCAGCCAGGAAAAGCCTTTCCTCCAAGGCGTCATGGAAGGCTCCTTCGGGAGCTTCATGAACAAGTACGCGCGCGCCGATCTGTGGATCCTTCGGCCCTAGAACTGACCTGTTCGGAGCATGACCAGGGTGCAGGCCTCGAGCACTTCCGCACCCTGCGCGCGCAGTTTTGCCATGAGCTCTTCATTCTCTGAGCCGGGGTTAAAGATCACCCGCGAGGCCCTCAGCGCAAGGATCTCTGCAGTCATTTTCTGCGAAAGCGCTGGGCCCACGTACATGGTCAGAGTCAGGGGTGAGCTCGCTGGGACTTCGCTGAGCGAGGCGAGCACGGGAACCCCGCACACCACTTTTTCTCGCGGGTGCACCGGGACGGCGCGATGCCCGCGCGCCAAGAGCTCCTCCATGGCCATGTGAGAATAGCGACTTGCATCGCTAGAAGCTCCTAAGACAACCACCGTCTGCATTGGCACCCTCCCTCGTCCGAGGTTATACTCTTTGCAACAAGGATAGCTGCCATGGCGCTCAAGACCAAGACCTTCTTCACCGAAGCCGACCTCGCGACTCACATCAAAAGTGCCGCCCCTTCGCTCTATCTTTCTTCCCGCACCTCCACCGTGATTCCCTACGACAAGCTGCCCGAAGAACTCAAGGACGCCGAGCTGACGCTGGCGGACGTCAGCAAGATCCCCGGCCAGATGAGCATGCGGGGCGAGCACCTGGTGCTGCGCGGGGCGGTCAGCTGGGCCGAGGCCTCGCAGTTTCTCCAGTCCCATCACCGCGCCATCATGACCTCGCCGACGGAGCAGCTCGCGCTGGTGCTGGCCGGCGTGGCGACCTCCTGCACCGGCGAGCGCTGCTTCGGTTTCGGCAACCTGCGCCGCCAGGTCGTCGCGCTCAAGTACCTCGATCACCAAGGCGTGGAGCACACACTTTCCCGCGAGCGCCCCTTCCCCGCTGTGCCGAGTCTCGCGTCCTACCAAAAGGCCTTTGAGGCCTATGCCGATTTCAAGAATGCTCCCTTCCCGCGCTTTGAAAAAGAAACCGATCTGATGATCGGCACTGAGGGCCAGCTGGGCGTCATTACCGAAGTCACACTTGAGACGGCACCACTCGATGATGTCACTCATCTTTTCCTGCTGCTGCCCCGCTGGGAAACAGATTACCGCCCGCATCTGGAACTCTTCCACGCCGTTCAGGGCATGCGCCACGCCGTGCTCTCCTGCGAACTGTTGGACGCCAACTGCATGGCCTACCTCAAGGCCGACGAGCGCCTCGGGGTGAACCAGGACGTGATCTTCCTGGAGATCAAGGCGCAGGCCTTCGAGGAGATCTTCGAGGAACTGCTCGGCAAGCTCACCCTGATCGACGCCGAGGCGATCTTTGAAATCAGCTCAGCGAAATTTCATCATGTACGCGCACAGGTGCCCCGCGCTGTCTTCGAAGAAAACTCGCGCATGGGCGTCAAAAAGATGGGCACCGACTGTCAGGTCAAGGGAGCCGACTTCGCGGCACTCTTGGATGTGTACCGCGAGTTCTCCAAGATCGGCGTGCGCTACAACCTCTTCGGCCACTTCGGCGACGCGCACCTGCACTTCAACTTCATGCCCACCCCGAGTGACACGGTGAACTGCCAGAAGGAGTTCGAGCGCCTCTACGCCCGCGTCTTCGAGCTGCGCGGCTCCCCCTTCGCCGAACACGGCATCGGCCTTCTGAAACTCAAGTTCATCCGCGCCTTCGTCGGCGAGACCCAGCGCCAACTCTTCCGCGAGCTCAAGGCGCTGCACGATCCCAAGGGCCAGTTCTTTCCTCAGGGCTTCATGACCGCACTCTAGGTTCTGAGCCTAGGGCCGCGCGACGAGAGCAACCTCTTGGTGGTGCGAGGGCAAGAGCCGCACCTGCACACGCCCGTAGCCCCACTCGCGCACGCGCGCCTCGTGCTGCCGGATCTCGCGCGCCACCTCGGGCTTGGCAAGCTTGAGCGTGAGGATCAGGCCCTTGGGCTTCGGCACATCTCTCAGCAAACGCCCGAGGTGCGAAAGCACCGAACCGGGTGCGAGGTTGAGGTCGGAGAGCCACCAGTCGACGCCCTCGATGTCGTGGAGCGTGAGCTCCTGGAAGGGCCTGCGCAGATGCACCCAATTAGGCCGCTGCAAAAGAGAGGCGTGCATATGAGCAGGATCAACGGCGCGCACGTGCAGCCCACGGTCCAAGAGCGCGCGCACGGCACCGCCCGGAGCCGCCCCGAGCTCGATGGCCGTCTCCCCGGACTTCAGCGGCAGCTCGAAGAGCCGGATCGCCTCTTCGATCTTCAGCCACGCCCGCGAGGGCACGTCCTCCGGCGCCTGGAGCCCGCTCAGCTGTTCCGCCCTTGGCCACAGCGGTGCCGGCGTGTGCACGACGATGCGCCACACGCCGCTGGCGTGCTCCAGCACCTCGCCCTCCCCCTCGTGCCCTTTGCCGAGGCACTCGCCCCACAGGCGCGCCAGGTAGGGCACGGGCCAGGCGCCTTCGCCCTTGAAGGTAATAAACCCTGGCGCGGAGAAGGCCAGGCGCCAGCGAGGGAAGCGCTCCTTCATTTCGAACTTGAGCGCGCTTTCCAGACCGGGGTTGGTGAGACAGAAGAAGAAGGCCATCCTCTATTGGTAGGCCCCCCTCTTTTCTTCGTCAAGAAATTCGGCCAGAGTTCTTCTAACCTATGCACGAGATCCATCACACCGTCGCCGAGCTCGAACGCTTCTTCGATGAAGTGGCGCGGGAGTTTAGTGCCTACCAGCGGGCCGCCCAGCTACCTTGTCCCAGTGAGTGCGGCCAGTGCTGCCGCCACCCAGACGCGAGCTGCTCTCCTTTAGAGATGTACCCCTTGGCCCTCGCCATGATCCGGGACGGAAGCGCCGAGGAGTTTCTGGAGCGACTCGTCGCCGGCCCCACGGATCTTTGCCCGCTCTTTGTGCCGCATCCCCAGGACCAGACAAAAGGCCGCTGCTCGCACTACGCCTACCGACCGCTTCTCTGTCGCATGTTTGGCGTCGCACCTCGCCTGAAAAAGCAGACCATCGACTGGAGCGTGTGCCGTGTGTTGAAAAAAGAGCACCCGTCCTGGAATGAAAATTTGGCCTCGCTAGAGCTAGGCCCTCGCATGGAAAGTGCCATGGAGAGGCTATTGCACTGGGACCCCAAGGCCCACTCGGAACAGCAACGTATTAGCCTGGCCTTAAGAGTTGCATTAGAGAAACTTCTACTTGCAACGCACCTCGACAACGCCCAAGACGCTGAAAACAATAAGGAATTTGGCAAAAATTAGTAAAAAGAAATTTCATGACAAGGCATAGCGACTTGCCTATAGTTTTTGTAACTTTTCAAGGACGCTGAATGTTTTTCCGCCTCTTAGTTGCCTTAAGTTTTCTTTCGACGCTTGCCTGGGCCGACCCTAATCAAGTGCTTCCGAACGGCCGCCTCGCCTACTACGGCAACCAAGACTTCAATAAATCCAACGACGTTAAAAAAACCCTCTTTGCCATTCTCAACTCCTATCACCAAACCACACCTGGCCAGGCCGACCGCTTGGTTCCTGGTTGCGAGGAAGGCAAGAACTGCTACCGCCACACTTCAGTGGGCTACAACCGTGCTCGCGTGATCATCTTCGGAGAGCTTGACGTCCAGCGTGACGAGCAGGGCCAGTTCGTAGAAGAAGTCTACTGCCGCAAGAAAATCTATTTTCGCGACGCCCGCGACATCACCCGCATGAATAGCATCGTGAACATCGAGCACACCTGGCCACAGAGTAAGTTCACGCGGCAGTTCAACACTGACCTGCAAAAGAGCGACATGCACCACCTCTACCCGACCGACTCGAAGGCCAACGGCATCCGCGGTAACCACGACTTCGGCGAGCCAGATCCGGGTTTCACCAACAACGCTCTCTGCGACGCCTCGCAGATCGAGCGCGTCGGTGGCGGGTACATCTTTGCTCCCCCGGTCGAGCACCGAGGCAACGTTGCACGAGCGATCTTTTATTTCTCCGTGCGCTACCAGATGCCCATCGACGCAAAGCAAGAGCGCACACTGCGCGACTGGCATGAGCAAGATCCGATTGATGCCGAAGAGATCCAGCGTCACAATCTCATTGCGCGTCACCAAAAGGTTCGCAACCCCTTCGTCGATCACCCGCACCTTGTGACGATGATCGGCGATTTCTAGAGCTTTCCTCCTTTTAGTCCCCACTTTCTCCATGGTACAACTTCACCTCAATTCAACGAGGTGAAGTGCATGAAGGGCTTTAACAAAGTCGTAACGAGCTATGACGAGGCCATGCGGGGTCTCAGTGATAACATGCTGCTCATGGTGGGAGGCTTCGGCCTTTGCGGCATCCCCGAGGGACTGATCAACTGGATCTACCACCACGGCCAGAAAGGTCTGACCTGTATCTCCAACAACGCCGGCGTCGACGGCTTTGGCCTCGGGCTCTTGCTCGAGAAGAAACAGATCAAAAAGATGATCTCGAGCTACGTCGGCGAGAACGCCCTTTTCGAAAAACAAGTGCTCTCCGGCGAACTCGAGATCGAACTCACGCCTCAGGGGACGCTGGCCGAGAAGATCCGTGCCACCGGTGCCGGCATCCCGGCCTTCTTCACCGCCACCGGCTACGGGACGCTGATCGGTGAAGGCAAGGAGGCGAAGGTCATCAACGGCCGCTCCTACATCCTCGAACACGCTTACCCGAAACCCGACTTCTCCCTGGTGCGCGCGTGGAAGGCCGACACCTACGGCAACCTGATCTTCCGCAAGACCGCCATGAACTTTAACCCCATGATCGCCCAGGCCGGCGGCATCACCGTCGCGGAGGTCGAAGAGATCGTCGCCCCCGGTGAGCTCGACCCGAACTTCATCCACGTCCCCGGGATCTACGTCGACCGCGTGATCAAGGGGAAATTCGAAAAGCGCATCGAACAGCGCACGGTGAGGAAATAACCATGGCCCTTTCAAGAGAACAGATCGCTCAGCGCATCGCCCGTGAGATCAAAGACGGGTACTACGTGAACCTCGGGATCGGCATCCCCACGCTCGTGGCCAACTACGTTCCCCAGGGCATGAGCGTCATGCTGCAATCGGAAAACGGCATCCTCGGCATGGGGGAGTTTCCCACTGAGGCGACCATCGACGCCGACCTCATCAACGCCGGAAAGCAGACCGTCACCGTCATCCCGGGCGCCGCCTTCTTCTCCTCCGCCGAGTCCTTCGCCATGATCCGCGGGGGCCACGTGGACCTCACTGTGCTGGGGGCCTTCGAAGTGGACGCCACCGGAGCGCTCGCCTCATGGATGATCCCCGGCAAACTCATCAAAGGTATGGGCGGTGCAATGGATCTCGTCGCTGGTGCCGAGAACATCATCGTAGCGATGTCGCACGCTTCGAAAGACGGCGCTTCGAAGATCCTCAAGCGCTGCTCGCTGCCGCTCACCGGCGTCAACTGCGTGAAGCTCGTCGTCACCGACCTCGCCGTTCTGGAGCTGCGGGAAGGGAAATTCCACCTCCTCGAGCGAGCGCCAGGCGTGAGCGTCGAAGAGATCAAGGCCAAGACCGAAGCCGAGCTGGTGGTTGCCGGCGAAATCCCCGAAATGAAATTCTAGGTAAGAAGGTTCCAGCACACTTTTACCGAAGCGCTGCTTCCGTAAAAGTGTGCTGGAACCGACGAGAGAGGGGGCATCTCACATCCGGTGAGATGGATACTTCTTTATTCGAGGCTGCGGCGCATGCTCGCCAGAGTAGAATTAATCGCATTCTGCACGTCGGAGTCGCTCTCGCGCACTTTCATGTCGCCGAGGAAACGATAGACCTCCATGCTCGGAACCTTCGCCATCAGCCACACCGCTCGCCGGCGCTTCTCCCAGCTGCTCGAGCGCGCCAGGGCAAAGAGCGCCTCGACGTTCGCCGGCCCGATGGAGTGCGTACCGAGAGCGCTGTAGGCCGCGTTCTGCACATCAGAGTCACTATCGCGCTGGATGTAACTGATCAGCATCGACGTCGCGGCCGGGACGTCTTTCAGCGGTGCAAGGAGGTAGACGATATGGCGTCGAGTTTCCCAGCTACCCGAGCGCGAGTACACATTTTCCAAAGTCTCTAGCAAGTGCGACGAGCGCAGCGGACGACGGCTGGCGACCGAATACGCAGCGGTACGGACGTCCGAGTCGCTATCCAGCATGGTGCGGATGATGAGAGTCGTCACGTCGTCGCCGGGGATGCCTTCGAGCTTGCGAACCGAAGTGCGGCGCACTTCCCAGCTGCCGGCGGAGAGCCCCAGCCGGGCCTGGCGGAGGTCTTCTTCCTGCAGGGCGGAGCGGCCAGCGCCACTGCGCAGCCGTTCCCACTCCGCTTCCTCGCGAGCGCGGCGAGCGGCTTCCTCACGCTCCTGGGCCGTGCGGCGGTTATCGGCCTCGATCTGCTCCCGGGTCATCTGCGCCTGGCGCTGCGCCTGGGTGTAGAGCTGCGAGACGCCGAGGATCTTCAGTGAGTTGAGGCGCCGGACGAGGCGCAGGTTCGCTCGGTCGTCGTTGGTCGGCGTCGACGGCATGTCTTGGAGGAACTCGTAGGCCTCGACGATGGCGTCGGCGTAGTAGCGCGCGTTGCTATCGCGCGAGAGGTCCCAGTTGACCATTTCGACGAGCTTGTAGAGCATGCGGTACTGAGCGGTGGCGTCCAGCACGTTGACCACGCCGGGGTACATGCCGTTCATGAAGGCCGCGGCAAAGCGCGCGTAGCTGAGCTCCGTGGTCGCCTCGCCGCTCTGGGCGCGGCGCTGGAAGGCGAGATCGGATTCGTAGAACGAGAGCGCGATCTCGATCGAGCGCTGGAGGATGTCCAGCACGTTCTCCTGCGCCCCCACCATCTCCATGTCCATGTTGGCACGCAGCTCGGAGGCGAGCAGCATGCCGCGGTTGAGCGAGAAGCGCATGAACATCTGGTACTGCTTCTGGCCCGAGCGGCTCACCACGGACCGAACCGCGCGTTCGATGTGTGCCGGACGGTCTCTGAGCGGCATCGAGCGTGACTGGTTCAGGGCGCGGGTGAGCTGGTTGTGCGCGTTCTGCGCCCAGGGGATGAACTCGGCGATGTCCGCGTCGGAGAGTCGCGTGAGCGTCCCTTCGGCGAAGTCACCGGCGACCAGTTCCTCCGGCGCGTCGATGGCCGGGATGAACACGTCCGCGTAGCTCGGAGCGTGCAGCGTGAGAAGCAAGAGTGGAAGAAGAAGCTTTTTCATATGTGTCATCCTGTGCTCAAAAAAAATTGATTAGCCGCCGAAGAAACCGCGGCCTGCCTCGGTGAACTCGCGCATGCTCCAGTTCGTCGTGTCGATGAAAACCATCTTGTCGTGGCGGCTGAAGCACCCACGCAGGAAGACGACAATGTGGCGCGACTCTTCGACCACTTCCACGCCGGTCGTGGTGAGCGTGCTCTTGAAGGCCAGGTGCATGCCCGGCCGCACTTCGCGCAGCACGTAGCTCCCGGCGAGGTTTCCGGCAGAAATCGTGAGCTGTGCCTCGCGGTTCGAGTCGAGCGGCGAGAGTGTGGTGCTACGCGAGCCGGTTCTGTTACCACCGTCGTAAGAATAGGTCGCGGGCTTGAGGGCGAGCCAGGGCGAGGTTTCGTTGGTAGAGCGGAACACCTCGGCGACGTTGAAGCCGACGCTGTTCCCCGGGTTCGGTGCGACGTTGATGCGAAGCTTCGACCCTTCGGCGATCACGCTCGCGGTGAGCGACGGCGTGTAGTTGCTCGCTCCGATGAGATTCTTTTGGTTGTAGAGCGGGATGAAACCGTAGCGCCCGGCCGCGAACTCATCGACCAGATAGGGCACGGCCTGCTTGCCGTCGCGGATGATGAGGGCGAGGAAGCTCCCCTCGCGGCCCGGAAGGTTCTGCACGAACATCTTGATGTCCGTCGCTTGACCGTCGTACACCCCCGGGCGAAGGCCCGAGGCCAGGGCGGCGAAGCTCATGAGAGCGAGCGCCAGAACGATGAGTTTCTTAATCATGTGATCCTCCAGAATGGACTCTAAAAATTCCTTCTTAAAATACCCCGGCGCCGCATTTTGAACTGGCAATCGGTAAATCTTACAAGGCCTAAGTGCTGACTCGGTGTCAGCGCTCTTTGTAGAGCAAGAGCGCCTTCTCCGCCGGGGCCGGGATCAGGCGGATACCCAGTTCTTCGAGGGCCCGCGCCTCGGGCCCTAGGGCACCCAGCTCCGCGGGGAGCTTCAGCCCGAGAAAGGGTGGCAAGCGCAGCAGGAAGTCCTCGAGCTGCTCGCGCGGCAGATTCAGCAGTACCAGCGCCTCCTGCTGCGCCAGCGGCATGCTCGGCAGCAAGGGCCAGAGCGCAGGCCAGTGTTCGGTGCGGCGGTTGAGCAGCTTCGCCTGAGTGAACTCCCCCATGGCGCGCAGGGCACTGTGGCAGAAGGCCGCGGCGGCGAGCTTCGACTCCTGGGCCAGCACCAGCGCCAGCGTGTCCCGGCCCCTGGCCGACGCTTTGGAGTTGCGCAGCACGCTCACCCACGCGCGCTCCTGCAGACAGTTCTGCTCGAGGAAATGCATGAAGAGGAAGGTGTTGCCGTAGCGCTCCTGGGAGAGCGCCGAGTGGTCGAAGTTTTCTTCGAGCGCGTGGCGCGAGTCCTCCAGCGCCGCTCGCACGTGAGACTGCGTGACCGCGCCGTAGACGTCGTACTCGAAGTTCTGCGCGGCGCCCTCGCGGATCCAGTCGAGCTCAAAGGGCGCCAGCTCGTGGTGAACGGCGTGGAAGAACTCGTGGCCCACCATGCGCCACAGGCGGCTGCTCTGGAAGAGGCGCGGGTTGAGCACGATGACGTGGTGGTCTTTTCCGATGGCCGTCTTCCCCTGGTAGGTGCCGGCGGGGAAGAAGAGCGCGTCGACGGCGCCGGTGGCCTCGAAGCTCACGGCGACGCTCTGCTGGAAAAAGGGAAAGTACTTTTTGCGCAAGTCTTTTATGTGGAGAGCAACCTGGCGGGAGACCTCGAGCACTCGCACAGGGTGTGAGCGGTAGATCTCCTCCGTGGTAGCGAAACGCGTGTCCAGCGTCGACCAGGTGCGGGCGATAGCAGGCGAGACCAGTAGGAGGAGCAGAAGGGCCAAAGGCTTCATATCCCTTGATTGTACTGCTGACTGGCGCGCGACAGTTTGAGGCCGTAAAACTTACACTCGCCCGACCTCGTAGTCAGCGGCCATGGCATAACTGCTTCATCTAAGGAACTTGCCATGGAAACGACGATGCCACACGAGATCACCAAGCTGCCGGCGCCACCCCTGCGCCCCTCGGTCTACGACTACCTCGACTTCCGCGACTACCTGCGGGACGCCTACGCCCACCGCAAGGCGCTGAACCCGCGCTTCTCGGAGAACGCCTTCGTGCTGGCCGCCGGCTTCGGCCGCAACTCCCGCGGCTACCTGGGCCTGGTCGTCAAAGGCAAGCGCAACCTCACGGCGAAGTCCATCGTCGGCTTCGCGCGCGCCCTCAACCTCAGCGCCCAGGAAGCTCTCTTCTTCGAGAACATGGTGCACTTCTGCCAGGCGGAGAGCGAGAAGGAGCGCGTCTTCTTCTTCGAGCGCCTCAAGCTCGCCTCTCAGGGCGTCGAGTCGGCACCGATCAAGCTCCTCGACTCGCAGCTGCGCTTCCTCAACGAATGGCACCTCGTCGTCCTGCGCGAGCTCGTCTGCCTCGCCGACTTCAGCGAAGACATCGAGTGGATGCACCGGCGCCTCGGGGGCCAGATCTCCAAAGAGAAGATCAACCAGGGCCTCGACGACCTCATGAACCTTGGCCTCATCCGCCGCAGCTCCGCCGGCAAGCTCGAGCAGTCGGACCCCGTGGTGCTCTTCAAGGACGCCAAGCACAACTTTAAAAACTCCGCGAACCTCCACCGCACCTTCGCTCAGCGCGCGGCCGAGGCCATGACCGAGGCGCCCTACGAAAAGCGCGCCGCCCAGCTCATCACCCTGAGCGTCCCGGCGCCGGCCTTCGAAGAGCTGCGCAAGGAGATGCAGGCGATCACCGAAAACCTCTTGAAAAAATACGCCACGCCGAACGACGGTGCCCAGCACGTCGTCCAGCTCGGCATCCAGCTTCTACAAGTGACTCAATAAGGAGACCACCCATGAAACTTCTCAGTGCCACCCTACTCCTCGCCACGGCCCTCCCCGCCTTCGCCACTGACGCGGTCACCACGCCGATCACGGCGCCGCGGCCTCGGCCGGAGCGCGAGTCGCTGATCCAGCAGATTCTACGCGCCGAGGAGCTGCGCACCCAGCGGCCGGAGCTCCAGCAAGATCAGGCCCGCGAGCTCCAGCGCACGCAGGAAGTGCGCTTGGGCGGCAGCGGCATCGGCGGCGGCTCAACCTTCGAAGGCCTCATCCTCTGGTGCGACCAGGCGGCGACGATTCTCCACGAGGCGCGCACCGAGGCCCGCGAGGCCTGGGGCCTCTCCGGCGACGCCGTGGAAGCGCTCAACATCTACAAGAGCGGCCTGAACGCAGCTCAGCTACGTGCCCCCGAGCACCAGACTCTCGGCATGGTCTATACCCTGCGCTACGCGCGCCGCGGTCTCGTGCTGACGCAGATCCTCGGCGTTGACGACGTGCTCGAGGGCCGCACCCTCGCCCAGAAGAACACCGAAGGCCTCGTGAGCTTCCTCGACTGGTACGTCGGGTTCACCCGTGACGTTGGCCAGGACCTCGACCGCCACCTCTACATCCCGTACATCACGCGCCGGGACTGCCGCGACTGCCGTCCGGTGAGTTCGATCGAGCTCGAAAACCGTGCCGTGCGCGTCTCGCTGGGAGTGCTCCGCGAGCTCGACGGCCGCTTCGTGCGCATGCAGCGCGACGGCAGCAACCTCTACTCCACCATCGCCGTGCCGACCTACCTCAAGGCGCAGAGCTACCTGCTCGCGCAGATTGCCGGTGACCTCAAGGAGTCCATCTACGCCGAGTCCTTCGCCTGCCAGGCGGGCCGCATGGAGCAGCTCTCGGAGCAGATCCAGCGCTACCTCAGCACTCGCTCCGGCAACGGCCAGGACGCCATCCGCCTCAACCGCTTCAGCCTGAGCATGCGCGACATCATCCAGAAACTTTCAGACAGAAACTGTTTTTAATACTTTGACCACGAAAAGGAAATTTTTATGAAACTCAAATCTCTCGTCCTCACTCTCCTCCTTGCCGCCGGCCTACAGGCCACCCACGCCAGCGTCGAAAAGCGCGCGGTCGTCCATGACAACCAAGAGGTCGACGCCGAGTTCGAAGCCTGGTGCGCCCAGGGCACTCGCGCCCTCGAGCGGGCCCGGCACCAGGCCTCGGGCCAGATCGCCTATGGCCAGTTCCAGAACGCCGCGCAGATCCTCGTCAATGCCCTTCACAGCGGCATCAATCGCCCGAACTGGTCGGTGAAGCCGGTCACCTGGCGCCTGATGGTCACCGGCGCGCAGCTCGGTAACGCCCTCCTGCAGAACGTCGGCGCAGACACCCGAGGCCTCAAGGCCACCGTCAACGCGATGGAAGGGATCTACGATCTGATCATCTCGAGCGCCTACGAGATCGACCGGCGCTACTACTTCACTCGCTGTGGCTTCTGCCGCGGCCAGCGCGTGCGCGACTTCGAAGAGCGCCTGCTGCGCATGTCCGGAGACCTTCTCGCACTGGTCAATGGCCACATGGCCTACGGCCGCGCCGGCCAGATCTTCCCACTGGGCCCGACCCGTGCGTACCTCACCGGTGCCGAAGTTCTCTCAGGAGTTGCATATAGTGAGATCGCCGAGCTGCTGATGGCGAACTCCTACGCCTGCGAGCTGGTCGAGCTGCGCGAGCTCAACGCCGAACTGGCCGCCTTCAACCGCAGCGCCGTCTCTGAGCGGGAGCGCGTGGGTGTGTTCTACGACACCTTCTACCGCATCGACGACGTCATCCGCGAACTGCGTCAGGGCCGCGGCTGCCGCTAGCTCGGAAAAGGTGCCAGCTTACTTTTACTTAAGCAGAGCGACATCTCAATGTCGCTCTGCTTAAGTAAAAGTAAGCTGGCACCTAAAGCAGTTCGGCGATTTTTTGTACCGAGCGGTTCACTTCCACCCAGATGCGATCTTCTTCTTCCGGCTTGAGGCCTTCGAACTTGAAGGCCAACTTGATCCAGGCCGGGTCATCTTTCGGATCAATCAGATTCACCAGCACGGCCTTCGGGATGGGAAACTTCCTACCGTTGTAGGCGAGCTCGGCGGCGTCGAAGGCGGCGCCCTTGACGAACTCGGGAGGCACGTCGGCGCGCTTGACGAGGGTCGAGAAACCGCCCGAGGAGATGTCGTAGCAGTCGAACTTCTTTTCTCCGACCACTACCGCGATGCGGTCGAACTTCGAGGGCGAGTAGCGGCAGCTGGAGCGCTTGGTGCTCACGAAGAAAGGCTTGCCGAGGAGCACCGCGAGCTTGTCCAGAGTAGGGAGGTACTCGAGAGTCCCGGAGGTGAAGAACTGCTGGTCGCTGGAGAACTTGAACTTCAGCAGCACCTGTTTCCCGGCCCACTTGTCCTTCAAGACCTCGAAGTAGGTCTTGTCGATGTCGAAGACCGCGCTCTTGAACTCGGATTTCTGTGAGGGCCCGTAGAGCAGCACAATGGCGAAGGGCTTGGGCTGCCCCTGCTCCCAGAGGAAGCTCTCCGGCGCACCTTTCTTCACCCGCTCCCAGAAGTCGACGGCGATCTCTTCGAAGGACATTTGCTTGAGGTAGGTCTTGCTGTTATCGGCGAGGGCCATGGGAATTATTTTAACCGGAAGCAGGACCTTTACCATCAGCATTTCACAAAAAGTATTTCGCTCAAGCTTCTTCCCCCCTGCCAAGCCCCGCAACAGCGTCTAGAATATGGCTAGCATGAGCACTCCCCTTGTCATAAAGATCGGCTCCCTCGGCGTGACGCATCCGAGCGGCGGCGTCGACGCGCAGAAGTTAAAAAGCCTCGTGGCGGACATCGCGGCCCTGCGGCGAGGAGGCAGGAGCGTGGTGCTGGTGAGCTCCGGTGCCATCAACGCCGGCCGCGGCGTGCTCACCACCAAGGCCGCGCCGGAGCAGCGCCTCGCGCTCCAGCAGGCGCTCGCCGCCGTGGGCATGCCGGAGCTCATGGCGCACTACCAGCGCGAGCTCGACCTCCACGGCCTGCGCTGCGCTCAGGTGCTGCTGACTCACGAGGACTTCCGTCAGCGCGAGCGCTTCCTGAACCTGCGCCAGACGCTCCTCATGCTCCTGGGCCAGGGCATCCTGCCGATCATCAACGAGAACGACACCGTCTCCACCCGCGAGATCAGCGTCGGCGACAACGACCAGCTGGCGGCCATGGTGGCCGAGGCCATCGACGCCACGGGACTGATCCTGCTCACCGAGGCCGATGGCCTCTACGACCGGCACCCCTCGCTGCCCGAGGCCAGGCACTTTCCGGTGGTCGACTTCCGCGATGACTTCAAAGGCCTCAGGCTCACGCAGAAGACCAGCGTGGGCCGCGGCGGCATGCACACCAAGCTCGAGGCCGTGCGCCGGCTCACGCCGCTGGGCCAGGACGTAGTGATCGCCAGCTTCACCCACGCCACTCCGGTCCTGCGCGCTCTCCAAGGCGGCGGGACGCTCTTCAGGGGCGATCCGAAGAAGAAGGTGAAAAAGCGCCTGGCCTGGATCGCCAGCGTGGCGCGCGTCGGCTGCGCGCTGGTGATCGACGAGGGCGCCCGCGACGTGCTGCTCAAGGGCCGCTCGTCGCTGCTTCCTGTGGGGATCAAAAAAGTGCTGGGCACCTTCCGCCGCGGCGATGCGGTCAGCATCAAGTGCCAGCGGCGTACCGTCGCCGTGGGCATCGTGGAGTACGACGCGCGCGAACTGGAGAAGATCGCCGGAAAAAAATCCCAGGAGCTCGAGAGCATCCTGCGCGAGGTCACCTCGCTGGTGGCCGTGCATAAAGATAATCTTTTTCTCACACAAGAGAGTGGCCCATGAGTCTGCGCCAGCAGGTCAGCGCGGTGAAGGGCAGCGCCGCAGAACTCCTCGCCGCGAGCGAGTCCCAGCGCCACCAGGTCCTCACCGCCCTCGCCGAGCTGCTGCGCACGCACCAGCACGAGATCGTCGCACAGAACCAGCGCGACCTCGCCGCGGGGACGACGCTCTCCCCAGCGCTGCTGAATCGCCTGACCCTCACGCCGGCGGGGATCGAGGCGATGGCCCGTGGCGTGGAGGCCATTGCCCAGGGCCCGGCGGTGGTCGGCGTGATCACCGAAGGGCGCCGGCGCGCGGACGGCCTGGTGATCGAAAAGGAGCGCATCCCGCTGGGCGTGATCGCCATGGTCTTCGAGTCGCGGCCCAACGTGGTCATCGACGGCGCGGCGCTGGCGATCAAGTCCGGCAACGCGCTTATCCTCAAGGGCGGGAAAGAGGCGGCGCACTCGAACCGCTACCTGGCCCAGCTGGTTCACCGGGCGATGCAGGGGCTCCTGCCGCGCGAGTCGCTGCTGCTCCTGGAGACGCGTGAAGCGGTCGATGAAATTCTGCGCATGGATGAGTTCATCGATCTCATGGTCCCGCGCGGCGGCGAGGCCCTCATCCGCCACGTGAAGGCCCACGCCACCATGCCGGTGGTGGCCCACGATCGGGGCCTTTGTCACATGTATCTTCACGAAGACGCCCCCTGGGAGATGGCGCGCGACATCGTGCTCAACGCCAAGACTCAGCGCCCGGGCGTCTGCAACGCTCTCGAGACGCTGCTCGTGCACCGGGCCTGGCCCCACACGGTCAGACTGATCGACGAGCTGCGCGCCAAGGAGGTGCAGCTCAAAGGCTGTTCCGCCGCAAGCGCGCTGCATTCGGCAGTGGAGCGGGCCTCGGAAGAAGACTGGAACACCGAGTGGCTGGCGCTGACCCTGAATCTCAAAATTGTCCCGACCGCGGCCGAGGCCCTCGCGCACATCCGGCGCTACGGCAGCCACCACACCGAAGGGTTGGTCACGCAGGACGGCGCCCTGATCGCGCAGTTCAAGGCCTCCATCGACGCTTCGTGCCTCGCCATTAACGCCTCGACTCGCTTTAATGACGGAGGCGAACTGGGCCTCGGCGCCGAGCTCGGCATCTCCACCTCCAAGCTCCACGCCTACGGGCCCATGGGCGTGCAGGAGATGACCACCACGCGCTTCGTCGTCACTGGCCAGGGCCACACAAGGAAATAGACTATGCCATCCTTTGACCTCGTCTCGAAACTCGACGCCATGGAGCTCCAGAACGCGCTCCTCACCACCGAGAAGACTATCCTCGGCCGCTTCGACTTCAAGGGCTCGGAGGCCAGGGCCGAGTACAAAGAGAAAGAGAAAATCATCGAGATCCGCGCCGAAGACGAGATGAAGGTGAAGGCGGTGCGCGACATTCTCATGACGAACATGGGCAAGCGCGGCCTGGGCCTCAAGGGCCTCGAGGAAAGTCCCATCGAGCCCACCGGCATGAAGATGAAGAAGATGACCATCAAGATGGTCAGCGGCATCGACAAGGAGAAGGCCAAGATCATCAACAGGCTGCTCAAGGAATCCGGCTCGAAGGTCAAGGGCCAGTACATGGACGAGAAGTTCCGCCTCGAGTCCAAGAACATCGACGACCTCCAGGCGGCCTTCCAC
>DAIPJL010000254.1:0-2815 GCA_036770305.1 Bacteriovoracaceae bacterium
GTGCAGCGCTTTGCGCTGCACTGCTTAAGGAAAAGTAAGCTGGCACCCTTTCAACATTTTTCGAGGATGGTCGCGACACCTTGGCCTAGGCCGATGCACATGGTGGCAAGGCCGTAGCGCGAGTTGGTGTGATGCAGCTGGTGAGCAAGGGTACCGCTGATGCGGGCACCGGAGCAGCCCAGGGGATGCCCGAGGGCGATGGCACCACCGTAGCGGTTTACCTTTTTCATGTTCTCACCCAAGAGCTCGAGGTCCTTGAGCACCGGCAGTGACTGGGCGGCAAAGGCTTCGTTCAGTTCGATCACTCCCATGTCGCTCATCTTGAGGCCCGCGAGCTTGAGGGCCTTGCGGGAGGCCGACACGGGGCCATAGCCCATGATGGAAGGCTCGCAGCCCGTCGCGGCCATGGCCACCACGCGCGCGAGCGGCTTGAGTCCCAGCGCCCGGGCCTTGTCTTCGCTCATCACCAGAAGTGCCGCGGCACCGTCGGAGAGCGCCGAGGAGTTGCCGGCGGTCACCGTGCCGTTCTTCGGATCGAAGACGGCCGGGAGTTTCGCGAGAGTTTCGGGTGTGGTTTCCGGGCGCACCACTTCGTCGTAGTTGATGAGCGCCGGAACGCCCATGTCGTCGTGGCCCGGGACGGCGACGATCTCGTTTTTGAAGTGGCCCTGCTTGGCCGCCTCGTGCGCCTTCTGGTGACTCATGGCCGCGAACTCGTCTTGCTGCGCGCGCGAGATGCCGTGCATGCGACCGAGGAGTTCGGCGGTGAGTCCCATGGCGCCGGCGCCCTTGGCGACCTTGTGGCCGAGCGCGGGGTTGAAGTCCACTCCGTGAGTCATGGGGACGTGGCCCATGTGTTCCACGCCGCCGATGAGGTAGACCTCGCCCTGGCCGGCCATGATGCCTTGGGTGGCCATGTGCAGGGCCGTCATCGAGGAGCCGCACAGGCGGTTGACGGTTTGCGCGGGAACGGTGAGAGGGATATCGGTGAGCAGCTGGGCGTTGCGGCCCACGTTGTAGCCCTGCTCGAGGGTCTGCTGGACGCAGCCCCAGATGATGTCTTCGATCTCAGCGGGGTTGAGCGCGGCGTTGCGCGCGAGCAGCGCGCGCATGAGCGCGGCCGAGAGTTCCTCGGCGCGGACGTTGCGGAACACCCCCGCCTTGGAGCGGCCCATGGGAGTGCGGACGGCGTCGACGATTACAGCGTTTTTCATAAGGACCTCTTAAGCGTGATACTTGCGGTTAGTTTTCATCATCTCGAGCATGGCCGGCGTGAACTCGTAGAGCTTCCCGAGGCCTTGCCATTTCTGCGCGTGCTCGTGGAGCTTCGTCAGGCCCTGCATGTCGGCCCACTTGAAGACGCCGGCGCGGAAGGGCGGAAAGCCGAGGCCCAGGAGCAGGCCCATGTCGACTTCCACCGGTGAGGCGACGATCTTTTCTTCGAGGCAGCGCGCGCTTTCGATGAGCATCGGCAGCATCATGCGCATGACGATGTCTTCGTCACTGACTTCCACGGTGCGCTTCACGAGGGGCTTGATCAGGCCGTACGCCGCTTCGGTGACGACCTTCTTCGGCTTGCCTTTCTTGTCGAGTTCGTACTCGTAGAAGCCGAGGTTATTCTTCTGGCCCAGGCGCTTGGCCTCGTACATCGCCTCGAGGGCGTTCTTGCCCTTGAAGCCCATGCGGTCCGGGAACTCGCTCGCCATGATGTGTGAAGCGTGGTGGCCGGTGTCGATGCCGACGACGTCCAGGAGGTAGGCCGGGCCCATGGGCCAGCCCCACTTCTCCATCACCTTGTCGATCTTCTGGAAGTCGACGCCGTCTTCCAGCAGGAAGAGGAAGCCGTTGAAGTAGGGGAAGAGCACGCGGTTGACGAGGAAGCCCGGGCAGTCGTTGACCACGATGGGTGTCTTGCCCATCTGCGTGGCGTACTGCACGCCGCGGGCGACGGCCTCTTCCGAGGATTTTTTTCCGCGGATGATTTCCACCAGGGGCATGCGGTGCACGGGGTTGAAGAAGTGCATGCCGATGAAATTCTCCGGACGCTTGAGGCCCTCGGAGAGTTTCGTGATGGAGATCGTCGACGTGTTGGAGGCGAGCACGCTACCGGCAGGCACGGCGGCCTCCACTTCGGCGAGCACGCTCTTTTTGATCTTCTCGTTCTCCACCACGGCCTCGACGACGAAGTCGGTGGTGCCGAAGTCGGCGAAGGAGAGCGTCGGGGTGATCTGGGCGATCACCTGCGCCATCTTCTCGGGCTTCATCTTCTTGATCTCGACGAGCTTATTGAGGAGCTTGGTGGCTTCGCCCATGCCCAGCGCGAGCTGCTCGGTCTTGATGTCCTTCATCAGCGCCGGAACTCCGGACGAGGCGGACTGGTAGGCGATGCCGCCGCCCATGATGCCGGCCCCGAGCACGGCGGCGCGCTTGGTGGCGACGCTTTCTTTGGTGAGTTTCTTCGAAACCTTCTTGAGGTACTGGTCGCCCAAGAAGACTTGCACCAGGCACTCGGCGGCGCCGGAGCGCGTGAGTTTGGCGAAGAGCGCGCCTTCGATGGCGAGGGCCTCGTCGCGCGACTTGCGCGCCCCCTGCTGCATGCTTTCCACCGCGGCGACGGGGGCCGGGTAGTGCGGGCCCGCCATGCCGGCGACGAAGGCCTTCGAGCCCTCGAAGCTCATCATGGATTCGACCTTGTCGAGCTGCAGCGGCGAAGTCTTCTTCGCGCGTCGGGCCTTCCAGTCGAGCTCGCCCTTCATGGCGCGCGAGAGAAGCAGCATGGATGCGTCGAGGGTCTTGCTGTCGTCCACCACGCCGT
>DAIPJL010000255.1:0-2789 GCA_036770305.1 Bacteriovoracaceae bacterium
GTGATGGAGATCGGATTTCGGATAAGGATGAGCTGAGTTTTGGCACTCATCCGTTCGTTGCGGATATTCCTGAAGTGCAGGTTCGCTTCATCCAAAACTACGGCATCTATTTTAACTGGGCACCGATGGATAATCGGGAAGCGCTGGTGGCTCACGCCATCGAGACGGCACCTCGATCTACCAACCCTGAGTTTCGCTATCGTGTGGGCGAGGTCTTGTTGCGCTCACTCGGGCTGCAAAGTGCGGCGCGAATCGCGCGTTTTGATTCCCATTCCTGGGGGGAGATCAGTCGCGAGGATTTAAGCTGGGTCTCGTATCCCGAAGTGGATGCGGCCTTTACCCATGCTCAGGCGCTGCTGGCACGTCCGATCTTTGAGGCAGAAAATCATATCGAAGGCCTGACGATCAAGCTGGAGAATAGTTTTCGTCTCAGGCCTCATGCGCGTTTCAAAGAGATCAAGAATCTCAAGCTTGCCTTCCACTACTTTAATCACAACAAGGAATCCTACGAACTCTTAGATGAGGTGGTGATCGAGCGCGTGCTTCAGGCGGGCGTTGCGGAACGCATCGATGTCACGCTGAAGAATATTCCTCGTGCATTGGTAGAGGATAATTATCTCAAGAAAGGGGAGTTCATCATCAGTGAGGTGGTGGATTTTGAGATTCCCGATCTGGGGGTGAGTTATCAGACATTGCTTAAGGGCGTGCGCTCGAAGACTCTTCCGGTGCTGGTGAGCACTCCACTGCAAACGAAGCTCTCTTATGTTGCCGTGCCAAACAGTGGGGCGAGTTTTCTGGAAGTGCTTCGCCGTCTGTATGACTCAAAATTTACCATTGAAGAGAACCATCTCAAGAAGATCGAACAATTTGAAAGCAATCTTCCCAGCTACACCCATCTTCAAGAGGTGCGCCAGATGGACAAGCAGGGAAAGTGGTTTGTTTTCAGCAACAAGCTTCAGCGCCACTACCTTGAGCACCGCTTTAGCACTCAAGATGTGCTCTCTCTTAGTTATCTGACGGGCAAGGAGCTTTCCTCCCAGGCCGAGGAGAAGATCTATGCCTACTGGGATTCGGCCAGTGGAAAGGATGATTTTCAGGTTTATCCCCTCGGCGATCTCTCATCGAACTCAAGAATTGATCTTCAGCTTAAGGCCAACTGGCGCTGGGGAGATAAACTCACGAAGTCCAAGGAAGAGTATCACTCCAGCGGAGCAGGATGTCGGGGTAATTGTTCGACCTCGGATATCCACTGCTACTGGGACATCAATAAATTTGAGGAGCGCTCGGAGGCCTTCAAGCTTTCAAAGGATTATTCAGGAGAGCTGGAGCATGTTTTTCTGGTCATCAATCGTGAGGAGTATCCGGTTTCGGATTTAGTCGAAAAGAAACTCGTCACCGTGCGCTGGGAAGACGATGCCCTTCATCTGAGCATCGTTGATGTGAGCACTCTGCAAGAGCTAAGTCCCTCTGTCATGCATAAGATCGCTTTGAAGGTGCAGACACCCAAGGGCGATGATTTTAACGGCATCAAACTCATGCGCATGACGGGCAAGCAATATTACTACTGCCCAAGCTTTACCATCGCTCAGGCCTCGCAGACAGGGATGCCTATTTCTGATGAGTCCGCGAAGTTTTCTAAATGGCGTCGTGGGGTGAATTGGAAAGAAGTCCAGCTTGGCACACGCAAGAGCTACGCCATGCCCTTTTCGCTCTTTGTGAGCAGTTCGATCCAGAATTTTTATAACTGAGGTTTGCCATGAAATACCTTTCTCTTTGTATTGCAATTTTCTTTTTGACCGATGGAGCGTGGGGACGAAGCCTCAAGTCTTCCTTCGACAAGCTCAACGTCGAGGCCACGCGCATCGGCTACGCCATCGGACTCTTTGCTCTGGTGTTGGTGTCGATCTATCTGATGATCGGAAAGAACGATGCCGGCCAGAAGGCCACGCAAGTGCTGATTGGCATCAGCGTGCTGGTGACCTCCAAGGCGATCTTTAATTTCATCCAGAGCCTGGCCTAGGAGTTTTCATGCGACGCTATCCGAAATTTCTCAAAGTTCTGCCTAGCTTCAGTGGGCTCACGCCGGTGGATTTTATCTCGCTAGGTCTTGGTCTTTTGGTGAGCTCACTTTTTGCTCTTGCTCCATTGACGGGACTTCTCCTCATGTTGGGTTTGATTGGTGTTTCTAAGCTCATCCGTCAGCACTTTGATGTGGTGGGCTTCTTCTTGCCTCGTCAAAAGAGCATCATCATTTCTCGGAGGCAGCTATGATTCCTCTTTTCAAGCTGGAGCGCCACGAGCTACAGGCGTTGGATGGTTCTAAGAGTTGTTTCCACAAACTCTTGGTGGATGATCTGGAGGGCCTTGCTCCCGAGGAGCTAGAGAGTCATCTTGAGGCTTTGGAAGGTGATCTCTTGCAATCGAGCGGGGAGTTTAAGGTCTATGTCAGGAAGGGAGAGTATTTTCTCAATAGCTTTGGGACGTGGACTCCCAGCTATCTTAAGCGCAGGACATGGGAGAGGCCTTTGGATGTCTTTCCGGGTGAGGGGATTGAGCAGCTTGAGGTCTATGAGAATTACCTGACTTTAGGGCATCGGTATGTGCGAGTATTGAGCGTGCGGGATTTTCCGACGCAGCTTTCGGCCTTCGAGTTTTCAGAATGGGGGGATTATGTTCTGAACTTTCGTAAGGTGGATAAGCTCAAGGCACGCCAGCGCATCGATTTTAAGCGCAGGATGCATTTCTCATCCTTGTTCAAAGGAATGAGAGACATTGATTCAGAACACGCT
>DAIPJL010000256.1:0-2780 GCA_036770305.1 Bacteriovoracaceae bacterium
AACCGGCGCCGACGCCGCCGCGGTGGTTCCGGATCCGGCTCGAACTCCGGCGGCCCTGCGAGGAGCTAGCCGTGACGACCATCGCCGAGTGGGCCTCGACGCTCCTGCACGGCACCGAGCTCTCGCAGAAGCTCGCGCCGGTGCAGCTGAGCGCCGAGCTCGGCATCCCACCGAGCTTCGTGCTACCGCGGAACCCGGGCCGAAGTCCGCGCTTGAGTTTCTCCGAGGCGCAGGTAAAGTTCCCGAAGCGCGGGAGCTTCGAGAAGGTCGAGGCGCGGGCCATCGCGCTCCACAGCTTCGCGAACCACGAGCTACTCGCCATCGAGATGATGGCGGCGGCGGTCCTGAGCTACCCGCAGGCGAGCGACGAAGACCAGCGCGTGAAGCGCGGGATCGTCGCCGCGATCCGCGACGAGCAGAAGCACCTCGCGCTCTACGTGAAGCGCCTCACCGATCTCGGTTACGAGTTCGGCGACTTTCCGCTCAATAGTTTCTTCTGGCGCCAGATGGAGAAGCTGCCGACGGCGGCGCACTTCTTTGGCCTCATGTCGCTCACCTTCGAGTCGGCGAACCTGGACTTCTCGCTCGTCTACGAAGACGTCTTCCGGCAGGCAGGTGACGAAGAGACGGCGAAGATCCTGCGCGTGGTCCACGACGACGAGATCGGCCACGTCGCCCTTGGAGCGTACTGGCTGGCGCGCTGGAAAGGCGACCGCAAGCTCTGGGACTACTACCGCTCACTCCTGCCGGAGCCGCTGACGCCCGCACGGGCCAAGGGCAATCAGTTCCACGCCGGCCCGCGCATCGCCGCGGGCCTGCCAAGAGACTGGGTGACGGAGCTCGAGCTGTTTAAAGACGATTTCCGCATTACCAACCGACGGAGCTGGTCGTGACCTCAGCGGAGCGACCGCTGCGCTTCAACGCCGATTTCGAGCTCGTTTTGCAAGGCCTCCCGCCGAAACCGTCACTCAACGCGACGCTGGAATTTTTTCTCTTCTGGCTCGAACCCGCTCCGGTGCGCACGCACCGAGAATACCCCGAGAACTATCTTCGCTACGTCGAGGCTCTCGCAGGACAGCGGCCAAGGATTGTGAAGGCCGGTGAGGCGCGGGACTGGTGGGGCAGTCTCGATAAGTTCGAACTCGCGCGCGACCTAAACTCGAAGGCGAGCTTCGCGGACTGGTTGCGAGCACGAGGGCGCGCGACGGGGATCGTGTGCCGAAGGTGGGAAGAATTAGTCGCGGCGGTCGGCGAGGGAGAGTACCTCGCGAAGAAGAGCGATGGCATGTCGGGCCGAGGCCATGTGAAAGTGCGATGCTCGGAGCTTGAAGGGCTGCGGAGTCGCTTCGATTTTCGGACTCCCGTCGTCGTTGAGCCTCTCTACGCGCGAGTCCGTGACGTCAGCGCCCTCTGGCTTCCAGATGAGGAGAGGTTCATTTATTACAGCAACGCCATCGACTCGCGCTTCCAGTGGAGGTCGACGACTCTCGACTCCGATGCGTTCGATGCGGCACCGGAGGGCAGTGGTGACTGGCGCGAGCTCCTTGCGGAGCTCCAGCAGGACATGCACGCACGAGGCTACGCGGGCCACTTCAGCGTCGACGCGTTCTTCTACCAGCGCAACCATCGCACGCACTTCCATCCGGGGTCGGAGGTGAACGCTCGCCGCACGATGGGGCTCATCGCTTACCTCTTCGCGAAGCGCTCCCGCGCTCGATTCTTTCGTCTCGCACTGGTGCCCGCCGTGATTACGGGAGAAGCCTGGGAGAAGCTGTCACGCTCGCCGCACGCTCGGCTCCTGTCACCCGAAAGAAATCCCTTCGTCTGGTTCGCCGTGGAGGCTGACTCGCACATGGACCTTGAGGCCAAGGCGGAGGCCTTCCTTAGAGAACTTCCTGGGGCCCGAGCTCCCGGTAAAGCTTGAGAATTGTCTTGCCGGCCACCTCCGCACTCGGGCCGTAGCTGACGATCCCATCCTGGTGTCCCTTCATGACGAAGAAACCCTCTGAGCTCTGTCCGATGAGCTCGCGCGCGGCCGCCGCCATCTCAGTGGTGCCGTAGGGGATTCCGGCGCTGACCGCCGGAGCGTCACTTGCGATCAGCGCTTCCCATAGGCCGCGGTGGTGAATGTGGAAGACCGCCGCGATCTCGGAGTGCGCGAGGTAGATGGCGTGGTGTGTGAGGCTTTCGCTCGATGGGCCGATCGCGCCGGTCGCGGTGACGCTCCCGCGGGAGAGGTCACACTCCTGGACGCGCGTGTATTGCTCCCTTCGCAAGTGCGCGTGCCGGCCCGTCTGGGTTCCCGAGATGAGGAAGAGGCCTCGTGAGTTCGGTAGGCGAGCGGATATGTTTCCATAGCCCACTCGATCCGTCGGATATTCTCCGATCAGCCGGAGTCGCCAGAGGATGGCCCGCCAGCGCTCGAGGGGGAGGACTTCGTCGAGCCGAGGAGGCTCACCGAGTCTCATGGTGAGCTTAAATTTTATGACCCCGTCGTCAATCACGGGCGTCCTCCAGTGGAAATCTGCAAGGGATGATAGGCCAGCGTTGAGTGAAATGACTTCCTCCCGTATAATTGATGTTAGGTCTGATTACCGCAAAGGGCAACGAGGGGTCTCTATTAAGGACAAGATTCTTGCGCAACTCGATGAACTGAAAGGGAAGCTTCCCTTTCTTGCGCGCTTCGGTGGGAAGCCCACGAGCGACGTCTCGGATGATTCCGATGCCGAAACCACCGACACGGATGCGGACTCCGACGCTTCGAGCGATCGGACCCAGGC
>DAIPJL010000257.1:0-2771 GCA_036770305.1 Bacteriovoracaceae bacterium
GCGCTAGCGCTGGAAGCGCGACGACGAAAAGGACCAAAGCGAGAAATGCTCTCATGGGAACCTCCAGTTAATTGATGGATGCTCTTGCATCCTAGGAAACTCACTGGGAGTCCGTCAAAGTGGTGCGATGTTTTTTCATTTTCTCGAGGAGAAGAAGGTGCAGAATGACACTGGAATCGAGCTCTAGGCCTTGACGGTGGCAGAGCTCTTCCCAGTGCTGAATCTCTTGCTCCAGCTGATGGAGTTCGTTCAAGAGCTTTAGGGAGTGGTGGATCACCATGAGAACCTCTCTGGGTTCATTATTGCATACAAATGTTTGGCATATCAAACAAAATCTTGTCGGGGCAATGCACAATAGAATTTATTGGAGTTTTGCCCCTATGCCGCTTAGCGCCTGATCAGAAGGCTCAGAGACTCGAAATGATCTGTGTGGGGGAACATATCAAAAACTTGTGTTTTTTTGATGTCATAGAGTGTTTTTAGCTCGGTGAGATCGGCTTCAAGGCTCTGGAGATGGCAGCTTGAGTAAATGATCAGGCGCGGCCTTTGCTGCATGAGAAGCCCTCGTCCGCCGGCCAGGCCCCGGCGAGGCGGATTCACGAGGATGAGATCCGGTTGTGTGGCCGCGAGGGTAGACTGGATCTGGTCCGCACTCGCGCAGACGAACTGACCGTCGAGCGCCGCCTGGGTGGCCATCGCCTTTGCCATCGCGACCGCCTGGGCTTCGATCTCGACGCCCGTGACCGCGAGCCCGAGCTGCGCGAGGTGCAGGGCGAAGCCACCGCTGCCGCAGAAGAGATCCACGCAGGTCTTCGGCCCGTGCTCCGTCGCCCAGCGCGCCGCCTGGAGGTAGAGCTGGTCCGCCACAGCGAGGTTCGTCTGCATGAAGCCTTTGGGGGCAAAGGCCAGTTGCACCACGCCGGTGTGGTGAGAAATGAAGTGGTCGTCGGTGAGAATGATTTCTTCTGGCCCCTCGAGCAGCGCGTGCGGAATCGGCTGGATGTTGGCGCTGACGACTTTAAATGCCGCGAGCTGCGGGAGCGCCAGGCGCAGCCGATCCAGGCCCTCCCGCGAGCGGAGAACGAATCGCACCATGGCTTCCCCGGACTGCGGTGAGCGCGAGAGGATGATGCCTTTGAGTTCGCCTCTGCGGCTCGCGATGTCGTAGGGCGTGAGGCGCGCGCTCCGGACGAGGGCCTTGAGCGCCGGGAACTGGGCTTCGAACCAGGGATTGTTCACCTGGCACTGGCTCAGCTCGAAGACCTCGCGGAGATCCGGAGAGAGAAGCCCGAGCTGGATGTGGTCGAGGCTACCTCCGACGCTGAGTTTGAGCTTGTCGCGGAAGCCCGTGGGAGCGGAAGCGAGGGCGGGCAGAGCTTCGACGCCGGTCACGCGAGACAAGAGTTCGGACTTCTTCGTCAGCTGCGCCGCCTGGGCGAGCTCGAGCTGAGTGCACGATCGGCAGGTGGCGCGGTCGAAGTGCGGGCACGAGCTCATTCGGCGGAGAGTTCTCGGCGGCAGAGAGTGCGCCCCAGGGACTGGGCCAGCGCCCGGCGCTCGTGGAAGTAGAGCTTGGCGGGGACGTGGTAGGTGAAGCGCGTCTCGCAGAACTCCTGCTCTTCACCCGCCGGCAGGCTCCGCCGGGCGAGGTCCGCGCTCAGGCGAAGCGCTAGGGGTTCGCGCTCTTCGAGGAGCCAGGTGCGCTCGAGGCGAGCTTCTTTCTGAATCTGCTCTTTCCAGAAATCTCTCAGCGGGGCCGCGAGTTCGTGGCGCCAGAAGCGCGCCTCCGGAGCGTCGCCGCTCACGAGCTCCCGCAGGAGCACCGGTGCGCTCTCGTCGAGGCAGAGAGCGAAGGCGGCGTCGACGTAGGAGGTCCCGGGGCGAACCCACTCCAGGGAGTGCGCGAGCTTGACCATTTCGTTGGGGCCCTTGCGCCAGCAGCGGTCCCACTGCGCCTGGGCGCGCTCTTCGAGCTCCGCCACGAGCCACAGGCGCTTCACGCCGAGGTCTTCGTTGACTCGTGCCTCGATGGCCTCGTAGGGGTAGTCG
Organism: Bacteriovoracaceae bacterium; assembly: GCA_036770305.1. Lineage (GTDB taxonomy): Bacteria > Bdellovibrionota > Bacteriovoracia > Bacteriovoracales > Bacteriovoracaceae > UBA6144. Next base: position 2,050 of record DAIPJL010000257.1, read on the forward strand.
GCCAAAATTTCTTCGTTCTCGAGCGACGCCGGCGCCCGCGCCTTGAGGAGCTGACCCAGGTTCTGGTCGTAGCAGCCCTTCGGGTTCGAGCTCTGGTGACAGGCGAGGTAGGCCCAGGTCGGGTCGAGGTCGGCGAGGAGTTTTTCCCGCGCCGCGAGCACCTTCGGCCAGCGGGGCCCGTGCGCCCAGAGCTGCCACTCGAGCTGTGAAATGTCGCGCTCGATGAGCTTCTCCCAGTGGGCGAGGTAGGCGTCGAGCGCCGTGACCTGCTCCTGCGTCGGAATCTCGCGGAGCCAGTCGCAGCGCTTGGGGTGCGGCGAGAGGAGATCCGCGCGCAGCGTTTTCAAGAAGCTCGCCGGGGCCACGTCGCGCAGGCACGCGGCGACCGGATGCACTTCGGCGACCGCCGCGAGGCTGCGGCTTCGTTTCCTGGCCTTGTCGGCGTGGAGCTGGGTGCAGTCACTGAGGTGCATGGCCCGGTGGTCGCGCCAGCGCCACTGGTCCTGCTTGAAGCGCGCGAACATCTGCTCGTCCATCGAACTCTCGCTCGCGGCGATCTCGCGGTTCTGCTCGCGCCGGGAGCGCCACACGCCCTTGCTCCAGTGGCCCTCGTGGGTGAGGGACGACACCCTCTTCGGCGCCGGAAGCTCGGCGTAGCCGAGGCACTGTCGGTTGAGCTCGAGCACCCGTCCGGTGCTCCGGTAGCACGCTCCCTGGAGAGT
>DAIPJL010000258.1:0-2766 GCA_036770305.1 Bacteriovoracaceae bacterium
CCTCGTTGCGAAGGAAAAGTGGATCGAAGGTAAAGCCTCGGTCGCGCATGACGTAGGACTTCACCCAGAGGTTACACGCGCTGAGGCCAAGCTCGCAGGTCGCAGTGACCCCACCACCGCGCAGTGAACGATGCCTCTCTCGTGTCCTGCCGCCCGCGGCGAAAGAAGCCATCGCATGGGACACGGAGGTTTGAAACGAGCTCGCCTGCGGATGCAGCATGTCGGGTCCACCTAGGACGTCGACGGAGCATTCGAGCGGAATGTTCTGCGCGTAGCCCGGCGGGAGCTCGCAGTCGTCATCGAGAAAAAAGATCCACTCTCCGGCTGCTCTCGCTGCGGCGAGGTTCCGCGCCTCCCCCGGCGTCACCGGTGCACAGACGATGCACTGGAGCCCCGGGAACTCCTGCGCGACTTGGGCGTGGTAGCTCGAGTCACCGTTGAACACGACGATGACCTCCGCTCGAAGGCTCGCGAGCTCTCTCATCACGGAGGCGAGGCACTGCTGGAGCTCCACACGACGGCGGGCGCTCACGATGATGACGGAGACCTGGGGGAAATCCATGCTCGTAGCTTAGCAGAACTCTTGCCTCAAGGCAGTAAGGCTTTTGCCTGGGCGGGATGGGGAGCTCGAGCTTGACTTGGGTTTTGAGCTGAGTCAGTCTTTAAGCGACGGGCAACACCTAAGAGAAGAGCACGAAGATGGAATTCCGATCACGAGGACTGCCGGCGAGACTTCTCGAGCAGCCATCCGATGTATTCGCGGGCCTCCTGAAGCCGACGGAACTGCGGGACATCCTCTGCAACGAATACCTCCATGACCTGAAGTCATTCTTCATCGTCGAGGCCGACGGGAGCTACCGGGACGACGGAACGCAGTTCGACTGCGACGTCTCGGCTCGCATCAGGCTCATCGAAAGTGCGCTCGAGAAAAGACGAACTATTCTAGTAAAGAATCTGGAGGCGTGGAACCGTGCGATCGTGAGCGCGTGCCGTAGACTTGGCCCGAACACGAACGTACACGCGTACCTCTCGCCTCCCGGGGGAACAGGCTTCGACTGGCACACCGACGATCGCGACGTGTTCATCGTGATGCTCCAGGGCTCGAAGAGGCTCCTGGCGCGGGACCCGAACGGCGCCGTCCAGGACTACGATCTTCGAGCTGGAGACGTTCTCCACCTTCCTTACGGGACTCCGCACAAGGCGGAGTCTCTGGGCACGGCGTCGGCGCACCTTAGCTTTGGTGTTTGGCCTGAGAGCCTGTTCATCGGGGAAACTTACCAAAACTACGCGTTTCCGGTGAGCGACCCGTGGGGTCTGCTTAAAGGATGAGAGGAACACCGGTGGACAAGTACCTTCAGACGGGCCAGCTCCGAGACGCGAAGCACTTCTACTTCAACGTGAACTTCGAGCTGCTCAACGGTTGCCGGCTGAACTGCCAGGGGTGCCACGTTGAGAAGAACGCCCAGACTCCGATGTCGCCAGATGAGGCGACGAGACTCAACTCACTCCTGGCGAGCTTCCAGCAGAACGCCTATGAGCTTTTCATCGCCTTCATCGGCCCCACGGATTTTCTAAGCGCCGGCAACACGCAGCTGCTCCTTCGTGACGTCCACCTGAGGAAGGTCCTCACGCGCTTTCGGCGAGTCTCCCTCCAGTCAACCTTCCTCGAGACCCGCAACGTCTCCGCGGTCGCCGATGCCCTGAACGAACTTCCCGCCCACCTGGAGTTCGAGGTGAACGTGATCCTCGACCCGGCGAAGGCTCGGGACGAAGCGCTCATCCGGACGATAGAGCGAAACAAAGAGACCTTCCTCGGCCTGCTCAGACACCGGAAAGTTTTTACCTACGGGTTCATGAACATCGTCGAGTACGACGCAGAGATCAACTACGACTCGTTCCACGAGCGACTGTCGCACCTCTTCGAAACGTCGATCGACTACAACTTTTCCTTCGGCCGGAATCCGGAGATGCCGACGGGAGAATTCGTCGCACTCACAGAGCGCATGAAGCGACACTTCGAAACATCCCACCACGCGGGCGAGGAGGACGTAGGACGCCTCGCGGACTCTCTCATGGAGAAGCAGGTCACGTACCGCAACGGGAAGCTCTACTTCTCACCTCTCCTCTACGAGCGCTTCGTTTCATTCGCTCCACAGTTCGAGCTGGCCCTCACGAGGGACAGCGTGGAGGAGTTCGAGGAGCAGGAAAACCAGCTCGCTCTCCGGCAGTACGGCGCCGCCTCCGCGATGGACGAGTGCGAGACATGTCCGCTTTTGCGCTCCTGCGTCGAGCGCGGGATCCTGAGCCTCATGAGCAGCTACGGTGTCAGCCACTGCATCGTCGCGAAGAAGGCAATGTTCGCAGTGGGCACGATGGGGACTCTACCCATCAAGCGTCCAGCAGACTAGTCTAGCGCAGGCGGCGCACCAGACGGAAACCCGTATCGTCTACGGGCGAGGGGTCAATGACCCCGCGATACTCCTTCGCGAGGAAGTCAGGTGGCGCGTGCCAGTACCCCCCGCGCAGGACGAGCTCCCCGCTAGCGCTGATATAACTCGTGAGGGCCAGGCGCTCGCGCTGAACCTGTGCCCCGGCAGCGCCCCTCGTCGGCGCCACGATAGCACCGCTGCCGACAAGCAAGGGAACGAGAGCGTAGCTGAGCCAACGAAAAGACATCATGAGTCGTTCCAGTGAGAAGGTAGAAAGGGAAAAAAGCGCGCACTCCGAAGTTGCAAAACTGCTCCTCTGCGATCATCCTATTCAGGG
>DAIPJL010000259.1:0-2719 GCA_036770305.1 Bacteriovoracaceae bacterium
CTCTTGGTCCTCCAGGGCCTCGTGACCTGCTGGTCGGCCCTGGCTCAGTTGCCGAAAGAAAAGCTGCTCATCGGCCGCGTCGAGTGGGTCGAACTCCCGGACCTGAAGCTCAAGCTGCGCGCGCGCATCGACACCGGCGCGAAGACCACCTCTTTCCACGCCTACCGGATCGAAGAGCAGCAGCGGGACGGCGTGCTGTGGATCAAGTTCCTCACCCGCGACAACGAGGGCAACGAGCTCGAGGTGAGCCGCAAGGTCGAGAGCATGCAGAAGGTCGCCAACGCCTCCGGCCCGACGAGCAAGCGCTACGTGATCCGCGAGCGCGTCAAGCTCGGCAGCGTCGTGCGCGAGATCGCGCTGAACCTCAATGACCGCGACAAGATGAGCTACAAGTTCCTCGTTGGCCGCAACTTCCTCCTGGGCCACTTCACGGTGGACGTGGCCCGCTCTCACGTGACGGGAGACTAAGGTCCTATGAAGCGCTTCACCCCCTGGCTCATCCTCCTCCTCGTCCTACTGCCCACCGGCTTCCTGGTCTACAAGTCGGTCTTCTTGAAAGTGAGCCTGTTGCCTCAGCGCGTGGACGACGTCTGGGACTTCCACATCTCGCTGAGGCCCAAGGACGCAGAAGCCACTTCCGTGGCCTTCCCGATTCCGCGCGCCGGCGAGGACCTGAAGATCTCCGACGAGCGCATCCGCGGCAAGGGCCTCGACACGCTCATCGACCGCAACTCCGATTCCGCCATGCTGACGTGGCTGTCGAACGAGCCGATCAACCGGCGCGTGAGCTACAGCGCGCGCATCGACATCCTTCCGCTCAAGGTCGCGGTCCCGCCGAAGGATACGGCGCCGAGCTACCCGCGCCAGCTCAAGAAGTTCCTCAAGGCTCCGGTGCTTTCCGACGAGGACCGCGCTGCCCTCGAGGCCCTCGAGGCGGCGATCTTCGAAGGCAGCGAGGACAAGGTCTCCGTCACTCGCAAGGCCTTCTACTACGTGAGCGAAGAGATCCAGCGCAACATCAAGTTCAAAACGCTGCAGGACGCACTCTCGGTCGGGAAGGGGTCCCCGCTCATCAAGGCCCGGCTCTTCACTTACCTTCTGCGCCGCAAGGGCGTGCCCGTGCGCATCGTCGCCCAGCTCCGGCTGCCTCTCATGGGAGAGGTCGCGGAAGAGCGGCACCAGCTCACCTTCGCCAACGAAGTCTTCCTCGGCAACCGCTGGGTGCCGGTGGACACGAACCGTGGCCACTTCGGCGAGCGCCCCGACCGCTACCTGGTGCTCCATCGGCACTTCGAGGAGATCGAGAAGACCATCGGGAAGCCGCGAGTCGCCTACACCATCCGCGCCAAGCGCGCGGTGGTGAACAAGTACAACAAAGAGGAGTTCCGCAAGGAGGTCCTGCGCCAGGGCAACATCCTCGCCTTCCTCTCGCTCTACCGCCTCCCGCCGCACATGCAGGAGATCTTCGCCACCATCATGCTCATCCCGCTCGGAGCCCTGGTGCTGTGCCTCGCGCGCAACATCCTCGGCGTGCCGACCTTCGGCATGTTCACCCCGATCCTCCTGACGGTGTTCTTCAAAGAGACCTCGCTGGCCTTCGGCCTGTTCTTCTTCCTCTCCGTCGTCGGCATCGGCATCGTCGAGCGCTACTTCCTCGACAAGCTCTACCTCCTGGCGATCCCGCGGCTCTCCATCGTGCTCACGCTGGTGATCATCCTGCTCATGCTCGTCGCGCTCACGGGCCTCGCCGAGGTCTTCGGCGCCTCGCACATCGGCTACTTCCCGATCGTCATCGTCACGGTCTTCATCGAGCGCTTCAGCATCATGCTCACCGAGGACGGCGCCACGAACACCTTCAAGACGCTGCTCGGGACCCTCGTGATCTCCGTGCTCACCTACGGCCTGTACTCGGTTTCGACGCTCGAGATCCTGCTCTTCACGAACCCGGAGCTTCTCTTGGTCGTCATCGCGCTCCTGATCCTCATCGGCAAGTACAAAGGCTACCGCGTCTCCGAGTTCGTGCGCTTCCGGAACCTCGTCAAGCAACTCAAGGAGCGCGCCTAACGTGATCTTCGGGGACCTCCAGCGCTTCGGCATCCTGGGCATCAACAACCGCATCGGCCGCTTCATCCTGCGCCACAACCACCGCTCGCTCTACCCGCTGGTGGACCACAAGGTGAAAACGGCGCAGCGGGCCCAGGCCTGGGGCGTGCCGATGCCCGAGAACTACCTCGTCATCGAGAGCGTCGGCGACCTCAAGGACCTGCCGCGCCAGCTCGAGGGGCGCAGCTCCTTCGTCGTGAAGCCGGCCAACGGCTCGCAGGGCAACGGCATCATCGTGATCACCGAGGTCCTCAGCGACGAGGCCGGGAAACTCGTCTTCCGTCGCTCCAGCGGCAAGCTCCTCACCCTCGAGGAGCTGCGCCACCACATCGCCGGCATCCTCTCCGGCATGTACTCGCTTTCGGGCTCGGCCGACGTGGCGATCATCCAGCAGAAGATCGACTGCCATCCGGTGTTCGCCGGTGTCTCCTTCGGAGGGATCCCCGACATCCGCGTCATCGTGCACCTCGGCTACCCGGTCATGAGCATGGTGCGCCTCCCGACGAAGAAGTCCGATGGTAAAGCGAACCTTCACCAGGGCGCCATCGGCGCGGGCATCGACCTGAAGACCGGCACCACCACCTTCGCCGTCATCGAAGGCCGCATCGTCGAGCGC
>DAIPJL010000260.1:0-2706 GCA_036770305.1 Bacteriovoracaceae bacterium
GATCCTCGTCCGCGGCGAAACCGACTACACCTACAACCGTGATAAGGGCTGCCAGGAAATCTACCGCTGCGACGACGATAAGTGCCGCGGCGAAGACGTCTCGCGCATCACTTCGATCATGGAGCTCGCCCTCCGCGACGCGGTCATGGCCTCGGTCGCGGCGAACGACACCACGGTGCTGGCGAGCTACCTCGAGAAGAAGGGCTGGGTTGACCTCTACGACAACGCCCGCGAGTCGATCCTCATGAAGATCGCTCAGGCGCAGGCCCTCGCCCCGGCGCAGCTCCTCCTGCAGGCGCAGGTGCTGGTGAACGACACGGACCTGAGCGGGAAGACGGCCCTCCACCACCTCGCCGACCAGAGCATGACCTCCGAGGACGGCGCGGAAATCTTCACGCTGCTGCTGAGCAAAGAGGCGGCCCTCAACGCTCAGGACAAGGCCGGCGAAACGGCCCTCATCAAGGCCGTGAAGAAGAATAACCTGAAGATGGTCGAACTGCTGCTCGCCAACGGCGCCGACGTCCGCCTCAGCGACGGCGCGGGCAAGACGGCCATCGACTACACGAAGTTCTACAACCTGAAGCAACGTAAGGTTCGCGCCCTCCTCAGGAAGGCGCTGAACAAAAAGGCCTAGCGCTAAGCTAGAGATCCGCTGACGTGGGCCCCCCGTTGTGGGGGCCCTTTTTTTGTTGTCCAAGCTGAGGCCTGAGATTATCTTGGGCGACATGAAAAAAAATTTACTTCTTATACTGCTCCTATTCACCTCCCGCGCCTATGCGGTGCGCCCCTTTGTGACCGACGATGCCCGCATCGTCTCTGCGGGGCAGTTTGAGATGGAACTCTGGCCCGAGGTGAACCTCGTCGCTGACGAGCAGACCTACGCCTTTCAGGGAATGTTCGGATATTCCTTCAACGAATGGTTCGAACTCATCGTAGGCTCTGGCCACGGATATGACCGGCAAACACGCACTACGACGACCTCGAATCCGGTTATCACTCCGAAGTTTCTCTTATACTCCTCGCAACTCGAGGCGTGGATTCCCGGTGTGGCCTTGGGGATTGGGACGAATCTCAACTATGGTCGCGGCTCACTCTACGATGATGCCAGTAGTTACTTCGGACTTGTGATCTTCACCTGGCGTTTCTGGCGAGATCGTCTGAATCTGCACCTCAATCTCGGCAACAAACTGACCTACTTTGAAAAACATCGAATCAGACGAGAGCAGTGGGGGCTTGGCCTGGACGTGGGCCTCTGGGACGTGAGCTGGCGGGGGATCGCAGAGGCCTACTCAGGAGATCCGATCGAAGGAGTCGCTCCTCGGCAGGCCTACCAGGCCGGCGTCCGCTGGCTGAGGTCCGAGGAAGTGAATTTTGACTTCACCCTGGGCACCCAGCGCGAAGCCGTGGGTCTGCGCCGCGAAGGGGAGCGTCGCGAGTACTGGTTCCAGGTCGGCATTCGCCTGCTCTTCGATACTCCCTACGCAGAAGCGACCTCGGCGGAAGGGGCGCGAGGTCTCTTCGCTAGAGACGGATGAAGGTGAGGAGCGCGTAGTTCATCTCTTCGTCGCGGCCAAGCTTGATTGGTCGACGAGCGTATTTGGTGCGGATGTTGTCACTGATCGAGAGGATGAAGTTCGTACGCATGTTGAAGTTATAGCGGAATCCCACAGCGAGGTTGATTTCTTCGGTCCTCTGGGGCCTGATATCATTGACTTCGGAAGCATAGCTCTCGCGGTTTGTCATGCCGGCGTCGAGCAACACGGCCCAGTTCGTGCTCAAAATTTTTCCCAGCTGAAGGTAGTGGTTCCATTCGTACTTTGGGTTGCCTCGAATGCTTGCTCCCGGGGTGCCATCGGCGTAGTTGAATTTATTGATGCCTGCGGTGCGAGACTGGAACCAGTAGCGCGGGCGAACGTGGTAGTTGAGCTGCATCTTATGGGGGAGCGACCGAGTAAAAGTAAACCAGCCCTGCGCGATGCCGAATGTCTTCCGATCGCGGCTGTTCTGCCCAGTGGGGAAGTACCAGCGGTACTGGGCGACGGTGCTGATGCCACCTGGAAGATTGAGGGCATTAAAGTTGGCGTACTGAAAGTAGGTATCTCCCATGATGATACCACCTTCGTCGTAGGTGCCGAAGCGGTTGCGGCCCGGAGTGTTGTAGTTGAACGCGGGCCTCAGTGAGATCTGTTCGTCGAAATTAATGCGATAGTTTACACCGATGTAGTTGTAACTGCTCCACTGGGGTTTCTCTTGTTTGTGGGTCACGCCGTCGGTGGAGATCAAGCTGAAGAAGTTGAAGCTATAAGGCCCTTGGCGCACGCTATTGTTATCGTCCTGGATACTCAGAACACCGCTGGGTGTTCCGCCGCCGCTGGCGCGTTCGACCAGGCCGGCGGTCTCGAAGGGATCTTCCGCTTCGGCTCCGGCGTCCTGCGCGACGGCGGAAAAAGAGGTGAGACAGCAGAGGAGAGCGAGTAGCGTCAGCGTGGAGTTCGTCACAGACATTCCTAGGTAGGTGTACGGGCAGATTTCTAGCACTTATGGCATCGGTGGAGCAATCTTTGACGAGAAATTAATTTTTACGAGGCCACGTGATTTTGCTAAAGTGGCGCATCCGTTCCACCCAGGGGTTGCCAGATGAAGTTCTCGTTAATTTTTGTCCTCCTGCTCGCCGTCTCATGTAGCGAAAAGTACATCACCTCGAAG
>DAIPJL010000261.1:0-2695 GCA_036770305.1 Bacteriovoracaceae bacterium
TCTCGCTTTCTAGGGTTTCAAATCTGAATCATTCTGGCATTGAGTTTCGAGACTAAAAAGTCCCGTGCGCCAGAATGAGACAGGCGAATTGATTTTCAACACCAGTCAAAGGGGGCAGTTTAGAGTTCGCGGCGCAGGCGCTTCGCCAGCCGTCTCAGCTCAAGTCTCTCGTGAGCGAAGACCTCCGCGTTCCAGATGCGCCACCAGGCCTCGCCGTACTTCTCCCGCCGGGCCGCCTCGCGCTGGAAGAGGCGCGCGAGATCGCTCTTGTTCTCCCGGCGCACCGTGGCCCAGTACTGCCAGAGGAAGAGCAGCGACCCCAGCAGCAGAAGGCCCCACAGGCCGTACTGATAGAACTCTTTGAGGTTCAGGTCGAAGCGTTCCGCGATGCTCTGCTGGGCGCTGCGATCGAAGCTCTCGCTCCACACGAGGAAGCGGAAGTTCATCGCCTCCACCCACTGCCGCGAGCGGTCGACGAAGGCCGGCCGAAAGCGCTGCCACCAGTCCTGGCCCTTCACCGCCTGGTGGAAGGCGCGGCCGGAAAGGACCGCCCGCTGGGGAGCGACCCAGAGGGTGGGGTCGACGCGCACCCAACCCTGGCCGTCGTGCACCTCGGGCCAGATGTGAGCGTCGTCCTCGGAAACGCTCAGGTGCCCGGTCTCGGGGTTTAGCTCTCCACCGAAGTAGCCGCTCACCAGGCGCGTCGGATGGCCCTGCGCTCGTAGCAGCAGCGCCAGGAAGGAAGCGAAGTGCGTGCACCAGCCGCGCGGAGCCGCTAGGAAACTCTCCAGGTCTTCGATGCGGCCCGGTGTCAGCGTGTAGCTCACCTCGGGACGGCCCAGGAAGGCCTTGGCCTCGGCGAGCAGGGGCGCGAGCTCCTGTGCGGGGAAGCGCTCTCGCAGAAGCTCGCGCAGCTTCTTCGGCACGCGCGTGAGTTCGCGCCGCTCATAGGCCTTCAGCTCGGCCGGCAGCTGCGCGAGGGATACCGCGGAGTAGCGACGAAGAGAAGCGCCGGGAGCAAGGCGCACACTCAGGCCCTCGGGACTGACGATCTCTCCGAGCTCGCTCTCCCACCACAGCGGGGCGGAGAGCGCGAAGAGGCGATCGCTCGGGCGCGGGTGAAGGAACTCTTGGATCAGCGCGGGGCCCGGCGCGACGCGCCCGGTAGGACCGAAGCGCTGCAGGGACTCCTCACGCGGCAGCGCCGACCAGTTCCACCCGTCGGTGAAACTCAGCGTGAGGCCCTGCCAGTAGCGCCCCTCCGGCGGCGGAGGGGTGCGCACGAGGACATGGAAGGCGAGGGCACCGGTGAGCTGCAGCTCGCCGACTTCTCCCGGCCGCGCCTGGGAAGAGAAGCCCACCTGTCCTTCGCTCGCCGTCCGCGGCGGGGCCCACAGGCCGGTCGCAAAGCGCGGGAAAATCACAAAGAGCAGCACCGTGAGGGGCAGCGCCTTGAGGGCCCACACGAGGAGCATGCGCGCGCTGAAACGCAGCCGCTCGTCGAGGGCCCTGCCCAGGCCCTGCAGCGCCGAGACCACCGCTGCCAGCGAAACCAGCGCGTAGAGCGGCGTGCGCACGAAGAGTGTTCCGGTGGCCCACAGGACGAAGAGGCCCAGGGTCATCATGCGCCAGTCGCGCACCTCGCGCGCCTCGAGCCACTTCAGCACCATGACGCCAAAGAGGACGTTGAGGCCCATCTCCGGGCCGATGGTGCGGCCGAGCATGAAGTAGGCCGCGGCGAAGATCACGCCGCCGGCGAGCTGCGGCGCCTTCGGATGCAGAGGCCAGCGCCGCCAGCGCCAGACCCACGCAAGCGCGAGCGCCCCGAGGGAGACCGCCGTCAGCTCCTCGGACACCAGGATGGCGAAGAGGGCGAGGTTCAGTCCAAAGCGCTGGGGGATGCTCAGGCCTCTCACGGGGCCTCCGCTAAGAGCCGCAGGGCCAGTTGGGTGCGGGCCGCGAGGTCGAGATCAACCACTGGCCCCTCCGGCAGCACCAGCTCCCAGGGCCTCTGTTCTTCGTTGAGCCGCTGGAGCAAGGACGCCCAGGCGGATAACTCGCTTTCGTCGACTCTCGCCAAGGGCCAGTGAAACTGCACCCGCGCGCCGCTGGTGCCTTCGAACTCGCGGGTGTGCAGCGCCAGGCCGCGCGCCAGGGTTTTCCAGTCGGCCCGCGCCAGCGCATCGCCGTCGGCAAAGGGCCTCAGGCCCGCCAGGTCCTCCTCCCCTTTCAGACTCGGTCGATCATTTTGCTCGGCCGCGAGCGAGTAGGGGAGAGAGGGGAGGGAGTTCCCGAGGCGCGGGTAGACCCACACCGCCAGCTCACAGGGGTGATAGCTCCAGGCACGAAAGAGCCCCAGCGGATAGCGCGAGCTCAGCACCAGGTGCTGGGCCCGGAAGACGCCCCGGCGGGAGAAGCGCCAGCGCGTGCGGTAGCGCTGGTCGTGCTTCTCCAAGCGCTGGGCTTCGGGAGCCTCGCTCCCGTCGGGCGCCAGCATGAGCGCCTGGCGCTCCTTGGACTTGCCCTGCGCCAGCTGGACGTGGACGCCGTGCCAGCGCTCGAGGAACTGGTCCTCTACGCGTAGCTCTCGCAGCACCACTCCCTCCAGGTTGAAGTGCGCCTCGAGCAGGAGCACCACGGTGAGCGCGAAGAGGAGCATGGCGATGCGGATCCAGGCGAGCAGGAACAGCATCAG